>NZ_VOYD01000001.1:0-413734 GCF_013420435.1 Acinetobacter sp. YH01008 | reverse complement strand
AGCTGAGTGATACAAATACATCAAAATCAGATTTGATTCCTAAGCCTTTAATCGACTCTAAAACTTCAGCAGATACTTTCGGTGCATAACCAGAGCTTTGTAGTAAAGCCAGAATCAGTGAGGTGAACTCATGCCCCATTGGCAGACCTGCGAAGTAGACCCGTGGCTCTTCACCTGCTTTGGCAATACCAAAGCTTGGAGCACGTTGGTTTGTACCATCAAAGCGTGCAGTGACTAAATCAGATAATGCAGCCACTTCCTCAACCAGTTCTTTGATTTTTGCAGATTTGTCGGAATCATTTAAAGTCGCAACCAGTTCAATCGGGCTTTCCAGACGTTCGAGTAGTGTTTTTAATTGAGCTGAAGTATTTTGGTCTAACATGGCTAACGTCTCCAAAGGAGTAAATGTTTATTTGATAAAGCGATATTAGTGCATAAATCAAAATAGGTAAAACAGTTTGTTTTTATATTATAAATCGTTTTTTTAGATCAATGGTTTGATAATTATTTTTGGTATTTCAACTTTTAATTTTTATACTGTTTCATCAGCAGATAAAAAATACTCCTAAACAGGAGCATTTCTAAAATATTAATTTATCCGTTGCTCGATACGCAAGGATCGGCCTTTGATTGAATTGGCCAAGAAGAACAGAACCAAACTCAGAAATGCCGATAAAATGGCCACTCCAATAATCACCAGATAGGTGATCTGACTCAACTGGTTTGCCTGTTGTACTTGCGTATTTACACTCTTGGCAACCGGTGTCATGGCTTGACCATAGATCTGTTGCTGCATGGTCCAGAGTTGTTCCGGCTTAAAGCCATATTGCTCAAATTTTGCATCCTGCTTTTCTGCTTCTACCAGATTGAATACATAAGGTTTTGCAGCCGATAAATCTTGCGGTTTATGCAAAAGTGCTGTTTGTGCCAGTAAATAAGATTTTACCGGTGCGGCAATCTCTGAATCGGCGAGGTATCGTGCAATTTCACTGTCATTGATATTGCTATCGTAATACACCACCTGCTGATAAGCATCATGCCGGTCATTCCGTAAATCATGCTGCCAGTAAGTTAATCCCGACCAGATCACGATAAAGGCAATTAGCCAGGCGACAAATTTCAGCACAAAAGACTGAAAGCGCACATAAAAGAAACGCAGTTTCTTTAATAGGCCAATGATAAAAAATGCACCGATAAAAGAAGCAAAAATTTTAATAATCAACCAGCCAAACCAGCTCAGCAAACTAAAAAAATAATCCGGACTATCACCAATACTGGCCAGCGTGGCATCTACACTGACCGGTAAATGTAACTGCTGCACTTCGGTACTCAGGCCAAAAAAGCCATAGACCAGTTCCTGCTGAAAAAACAGACCAATGATGGAGGCAATAAATACCGTAGAACTGGTGATACCCAATAACATCAAATTGCGTTGACGTTTCTTGAGCGCAACCACGCCTTGCTTGATCTCACCAGGAGACACCGCATATTCATCTAAGGGAGGCAATCTTTACTCCTTTTAGATCTTCAACCACAATATTTAGTTGGGCTTTGATCCGCTCGTACTTGATTCAATCACCAAGTGATTCAGATTATCCTGTAAAGCCTTCAAACGCACGGTTGCTTCTGTGCGTTTTTGTACACCTTCTTTCTGAATCTGAATCACATCATTGACTGTTTTAATGAGGGTGTTTTGCACATGTTCAAGCGTTTCGATATCAATTACCGAGCGCTGATTGGCTTTTGCGGTATCGACAGAGTTCTGATGCAATAGATCTGCATTACGGCGCAGCAGTTCATTGGTGGCATCATCAATGGTATTGGCCAGCTGGACACTGTTCTTTTGTTCGCTCAGAGAAATGGCCAGACTGATCTGGTTTTTCCATGCCGGTAAAGTAATATTTTTAATGGCATAAAACTTGTCGACCAGCATCAGGTTGTTGGACTGAATAATCCGGATCATCGGCAAGGTTTGCATGGCAGATTGCTGCAAAACCTGCAAATCGCTGACCCGTTTTTCCAGATTATTGGCCAGATGGTTCAGATCATAAATTTTCTGTGTTGTGCTCTGATCTTGCGGCAAAGCGGTTAAAGCGGAGATTTCCTGCTGTAGCTCCTGCTCACGTAAACGGCCGGCTGCAATATGTACGCCTAACTGTTTATATTCATCCTGTACCCCGTCAAACATTTTATCCAGGGTATCTACACGCGCTTTCAAACCGGACTGCGAGGTTTCAATTTCTTTGACCAGCACATCGAGCTGCTCTTTGGTGGTATTGAAATGTGCATCAAAGTTACCTTTTGCACCTTTGAACTTGCTAAGGAGATTGCCAAAAAAACCTGAACTTTTCTTTTGACTTAAAATGCTGCTGGTATTCAGTTGCTGGGCCACCTGCACCACCTGATTCAGTTTCTGCCCTGTCGCATCCAGATCTCTATTTTGGACCAGATTCAGTAATTCATCAGTATAGGTCGAGGTTTTGGTCGCAATATTTTTACCATACTCAGCCACGCTGTTATGACTCATATCCTGCAATTCTTTACGTGCTGCCAGTACTTCCTGAAAGTCAGCAGGTTGCAAGCCCAGTTCTTTCAGATCCATTTGCTGAAATTTTTGTTCGACCAGTTCATTCGAGCTTTCAACAGGTAAATTTACTAAATCAGACTTGGTCATGGTTCACCTTATATTGTTATGTTTTCGAGGGTTTCTCGAGGGATTTTTTTAACGTTTTAATCAGACTTTCACGGCTATTATCAAGTTTTTCCAGATCACTTGTCGAGTGCTTGCTCTGGCTTTGTTGGACATGATATTGCCAGGCCGGAATCAAGACCTGTTGCGCTTCTTTAAAGCGGTCCAATAAGCTAAAGGACAGCTGCTGTGAAAGCTGCATCTGGGTAATGGCAATGTCATTACTGCTTTGCAAGGTACGCAGTGTATTGATTTTCTTGGAAAGCCGCTCGGAAAAATTATCCAGTGGATGCTGGTTTTTGATGAACAGCGGATATTCTGATAAAAACTCGTCTGCCGCGACAATATGCTTGGCCATCTGCTCACGTAGACCCAAAAGCTGCTGAAAACGGGCCTGAGATTTCTGGATTTCAATCTGTAACTTACGACTTAAGTGATCGGCTTGATCGAGTAAACGGTCCAGTCGCTGATAATATTCAACCTGACTCGAACCATAATCCAGATCGATCCCAAGCCATTTTTGTAGTGCATTAAATTTACGTTTTTTCAGATATTTTTTAGATTCTGCCAAAGCCTGAATCAATTGCTCAATGGTCTGGCTCAGCTGTTGGGTCAAATGCGGATCGACCCCATTTAATAACACCGATTGTGCCTGAATCAGAGAATCCGCATAATGATTCAGTCCATATTGATGGCTCAGTACAGGCACAAGTTCATTACGTTTGATCGCCAGTATTTCTTCACGATCAAAAGACATGTCAGTCAAGGCGGGTAAAGCTTCAAATCGCGACATGACGGAGACTGTATCCTTTTAGAGAGATTAAATAAAAATCTTGAATATCCACGAATGTAGCAAAAAAACAGACCACGTTGTGTATATTTATCCAGAAATTCGTTACATCACTTTAACTAAATCCATGTTTTATCTTTATTTTAATTATATTTTTTACAATGAAAGCAAATGTGTTTGATAAATTTTGCTGTACTGCTAGTTTAGCCAGGTGAAACTCTTGAACATCAGTCATAGATCAAAAAAGCCATATTACTATGGCTTTTGAGCATGCGTTCAAGACAGTATCAGAGATAATCCCCGGTACTCTCTGGCTGATAAAGCACTTTTTCAATGGTCACTTTCATGGTGTGGCCATCTGGTTGTGGCCATTCAATGGTTTGACCTTCGGCTAAGCCCAGAATGGCTGCGCCTATCGGTGCAATCACATTTACCTGACCTTTATCACCTTTAAACTCATGTGGGTAAACCAGTGTGACTTCCACAGGCTCTGGAGACGGTGCAATAGTCAGTAACACACGCGAATGCATGGTGACAATATTACTTGCGATCTCCGCGGGGCCAACTATTTCAGCACGTGCCAGTTCATCTTCCAGACGAATCATGGTTTCGCTCAGCTTGGTCTGATGCTCAAGCATGGTTTCCAGACGATCTAAATCCTGCTGAGATAAAATAATAGTGGTTTTATTCATCCTGATTACCTTTGTTAGATACCTAAATAAAAAATTAATGAATCAACAGCCAACAGGAACACCAAATACAGGTTGTGCCCATATTTGAATGATTCCTATAAATACAATGTTCAGATTTAAAGAAAATGATCTCAGTCACAGCGCTTATTGCACCAACACCTGAGCTCGTCTGAAATTTGCATAAAAATTTTCAGGTACTAAGCAGAATGTACAGGGTGGATCTAAAAAGCTGGCAATGAATAAATCAGTTCTTTTAAATATTTAAAAATGAGATTGGTCTATAAAAAACTTTAAGCCAGATTCAGAAAAACGCAATATGATTTTGTTGATGACTCATTTTCTTGTCCTATCAACATAAGCTATTAAATATTAGGCCTGAATCATGGTGCGATATAGATATAGTTTAACTCGAATTGCGCTAAACCAAATCCTGATTTTTTCTCGTCATTTTAACAGCTATAAAAAAAGCTCCCGGTTGGGAGCTCCTTTCCGATTAAAACCGATTATGCATAAACTGGGAATTTAGCACATACAGTTTCAACCTTCGCTTTCACCGCGTTAATGACCGTTTCATCACCTTTCGCATCCAGAATGTCAGCAATCCAGCCTGCAAGGTCACGTACTTCAGCTTCACCGAAACCACGGGTTGTTACTGCAGGTGTGCCGATACGGATACCTGAAGTTACGAACGGAGAACGTGGATCGTTTGGTACAGAGTTTTTGTTCACAGTAATGTGCGCAGCACCTAACCAGGCATCCGCTTCTTTACCTGTGATATCTTGTTTGATTAACGACAACAAGAACAAGTGGTTCTCAGTACCGCCAGACACAATATCATAACCACGAGCGATTAGCACTTCAGCCATGGCTTTTGCATTCACCACAACTTGTTTTTGATATTCTTTGTATTCAGGCGCCATCGCTTCTTTAAAGCAGATCGCTTTCGCTGCAATCGCGTGAACCAAAGGACCACCTTGGTTACCCGGGAATACAGCAGACTGTAATTTTTTCTCGATTTCTTCGTTTGCTTTCGCAAGGATTAAACCAGAACGTGGACCACGAAGTGTTTTGTGAGTCGTTGTCGTTGTTACGTCAGCAATTTGCACTGGGCTTGGGTAAACGCCAGCAGCAACCAGACCTGCAACGTGCGCCATATCAACAAACAGGTAAGCACCCACTTTGTCCGCGATGTCACGGAAACGCTGCCAGTCTACGATTTGGCTGTATGCAGAGAAACCTGCAACGATCATACGTGGCTTGTGTTCCACCGCTAAACGTTCAACTTCTTCATAGTCGATTTCGCCAGTTTCTGGGTTTAAACCATATTGAATCGCGTTATATGTTTTACCAGAGAAGCTTACTTTTGCACCGTGAGTCAAGTGACCACCGTGAGCAAGGCTCATACCCAAAACTGTATCGCCAGGGTTAAGAAGCGCTAAGTAAACCGCTGAGTTTGCTTGTGAACCAGCATGTGGCTGAACGTTAGCATAATCAGCACCAAAGAGTTCTTTAGCACGGTCAATCGCCAATTGTTCGATCACGTCTACGTATTCGCAACCGCCATAGTAGCGTTTACCTGGGTAGCCTTCCGCATATTTGTTAGTGAGTTTTGAACCTTGAGCTTCCATGACTGCTGGTGAGCAGTAGTTTTCAGAAGCGATTAGCTCAATATGAGCTTCTTGACGAGCATCTTCATTCGAGATTGCTTGAGCTAATTCTGGATCAAATTCAGCAATAGAGATATTGGCAAACATTAGCGAGGTCCTATTGATTTAGGGCTTTTAAGCCGTGCTAAGATTGGCGCGTATTGTAGCATGAAGTTTTGCATTTTCGATCATGAACTTTCTGCAGTTTTTTATAAATATTGCTCTAGCCTTTAGAAATCATGACCAATTTAAGTAAAATCAAATTATTGAATTGGCGTTAAAGTTTTTAACTTTTAAAATTTTGAGCATTTTTTATTCCTTCACTATCTAGTCTTGTTTAAAATGTGAAAAGACTGGTTTTCTCGAGCGCTCCGCAAGCATTTTAAAATGAGATTCAAGCTAAGTTCTGCTTACCCTTTTTATCCCCTATAAACCTAGAGCAGCGACTTCGTGTTAATCCCTAGAACATTTCAGGTGTACCGCTAACTCTTTTCCTGCATGAGAGTTCTGAACCTTAACCTGCAGCAAGATTGGATTTATTGACAGCATTCTTTGCGCTAAAAAGTATATTTTTTAATATTCAGCCTAATCTTTTTCCCAATTTATCGTTAATATGAGTCTGTCTCTTCTTTCATGGTGCTCAACGCATGCAGGCCATTATTCTTGATACCGAAACGCATACTTTAAATGGTCAACCCATTGAAATTGCCTATGCGCCTGTCGCAATTGTAGACCATAAAATCAGTATGGATAAAAGCCGCCTGTTTGATCAGCTCTATTCATGTGACGAACCCATTTCTTTTGCCGCCATGGCAGTGCATCATATTCTGGAATCTGATCTGGAAGGTCAGCCACATTACAGTACTTTTCGTCTGCCAGATGAAACGATTTATATGATTGGTCATAATATTGATTATGACGTTCGTGCCGTCGAAAAATGTGGGGTAGATACCTCGAAAATTAAAGCGATTTGTACACTGGCTTTAGCACGTCGGGTCTGGCCAGATGCAGAAGCACATAATATTTCTGCACTGATTTATATGATTACCAAAGGCAGTAAACGAGCACGTGAAATGATCCGTAAAGCGCATCGTGCCGATATGGATATTATTTTAACTGCCAACATCCTGATGCATATCGTGCATCATTTGAAAATTAACAGTATGCAGGAGCTGTTCGATGCTTCTGAAGATGCCCGAATTCCACGTACGATTAACTTTGGTAAACATCGCGGTAGCGCAATTGCAGAGCTTCCTGCCGACTATGTGCAATGGCTATTGCGCCAAGATGAACTGGATCCTTATTTGCGTAAGGCTCTCGAAAATACAGCGATTAGCACGCTTTAAACCCCTTAAAACAAGTATCTGTTTTTTAATATATTCTTCATATTATTGTAATTATCCCAGACTATGCTCTAGCTGAATTTAGTGAACAACTCATTCAGCTATGATGCATTTTTATAAAACTCAACGTGGGGTCGAGGTGCTACAGAATCGCTCTATCCCCTTGACCGCACGCCAACGCCGCTTATTGGTGCTAATCGGCAGCAAAGATTTTGATCTGTTACATGAGAGATTAAAGCAGCAACTAGCTCCCGCCGAGCTTTTAGAGCAACTTTGTGAAATGGATTTAATTGTTCCGGCTCACACCAGCATAATATCAAACAGTCCACATCAGACCGGCATAGAAGTCGATACCAAAATCAATTTGGCGCATTCCGAGATTTACCGTCCCTTAAATTCACCTCTGCCAGTCCCTTGTGTAACCGAGAACCGCAAAAACCTCCTAGTTCCTATCGAAGAGCTGCAAGAAAATTCATCTATTGAAACAAATCCAGACAATCAACCCCATCTACCCGAACCGCAAGCTTTATCTTTTGAAGACCTCAAATATCTGATGATGGAAAGCTTACAAAAATATTGTGGCTTGATGGCCAAACAGCAAATTCAGCATATTTTACAGGTACAGGATGTGCGCAGTTTAAAAATGTGCCAAATACAGTGGATCACCTCACTGCAGGAAAGCCGACTTCCTCCGCAAGAATTGAATCACATTCTAAAACAGATCAATTTTTCTTTGGCACAATTACAGCAAAATCAAGCTCATGAATAAGCATGTCTTAGTCTTTTAAACTCTTAAATGAGTGACTTTAGCAATCAAGCAGATTTAGATTTCAAATATAAGTAATTGATTTTATATCATATTTACATTATCTCTAAATTTAAAGCCTGAAATATCAGACTTAAGCGGGATAGAAAAAACCTGAAAATCTCGCCATATAGTGATCATTAAAATCCGCTTGGTTGCTATATGCCACATTATTTAGAATTCGATGCGTTTGATAACCCCATGCAACTGAGCAAGGTGGGCAATTGGGTCATTACCTTTTTAAGTCCGGCTGAAGAACTAGAACTTGTGCAACTGGCAATTACCTATGTACTGCCCCGCCAGCTCAGTGACAGTTTACAACCGCGACGTGTAGTGATTCAAAAAAGCTCTATCGAGCACCATTGGCTGATTCAAGCCATTGAATGTTTTGACAGTAATACTCGTCAGGAAATTTCTTTAAGCCCCGAACATATCACCGCTCAGCAAACCTTAAAACAGATTCTGCAAGAATTTGAAAAATATGATGTGAATGTACAACTTAAGCATATCTAATTTCTGGCTTACTTCGGTGAGCTTTTTTTATTAATAGGGGATAAATTTTGCTTTCCTGTATTCATTAAAAACTCACCAGGAAGGTGAGTTTTTAATGGCTAAACCTGTAATATCGGATAGATGGACTCAATTTTTTCACCTTTGTATAATATATTGATCCAGTTATTCTACGACTTTATAAATATTTGAAGACTTTTGACTTTCAAATAACAGTTCAATACTCGGTAAAATAGTTTCGCCATCTACCACGATATGTTCAATTTTTTTTACCAGATCAATTGCATCATGCTGATGTTGCTCTGCAAATGAACGTAATAAAGCTTTCGCCTCAATGACCTTGCTAAATTGGTCTTTCACCTTTATATCAATAATCTTTGACATTTCTCTCTCCTTTCTATTTCCTAAGTTTCCATTTTTTATATCACACTTAAATCGCTTATTTAGGGTCAAGATGTTAGCGAATTTGGCAATGTAAACTTTTTTTATAGGAATCAATTAGAAAAGAAATCATCTGGAATCATTAAACAAAGCTTTATAACAGACATTAAAAAAGCTCGCATTGCTGCGAGCTCTGTGTTGGATGGCTAGTGCTAGATTTATTGTTTGGTGATCAACATCAAACTCAACTAACTGTCATTGATCCGTCCAACTTATCGGTAGCGTCTTATTGGTTTTACGACCTACCATGAGTTCAATATAGCAACATTTTTCAGACCTACAAGCCCTCTTTACACTTCTAAAAGAAGACTCATACAAGATTTAAATTGTCATTTTTCAAAACTAAATTATGATATTTCACGCTTATTAATTTCCAAATATTATTCTTTTTAGAAGAAAATATTTTTAGCATAAATATATGATTTCTATAAAATTTTAATTTAAGTTAATTTAGCTCAATATGTGTTCACATCATCCTTTATTAATTTATTCAGTTTTTTAAAATTTATTTTTTTAAATTATTGAGAATAATAAGCGCTACTCAGAAATTAGCGAACCTCTACAGGAACCGCTGTAATTAGCCGAATTAAAAGTAATTTTCTTATAGATATAATCCATTGTTATTTTGAACATAAAGCACTAATTTTTATTTAAAATGTACTGTATAAACACACTTATAAGCATCACAATTTGTAAAATCAAATCAGTTATAAAGCAACAGTGTAATAAAGTCGCTCATATACAATAAACAAATGTACTCAAACCCGATATTAAATCGATCAAAACAAATTTATATTTCTAGAAAAGGTATATTGCGATGACTCATCCAGATGAAAAAATTAATGAAGAATTTCCAGAAGAGGAATTGGACCCACAAGAAAAACAGGATCGAGAGATGCAGCGCGGCCAGCTGGGCGTAGATAAAGACCCTCAGGTAAAAAGAGACCAAATCCGTCAACAACATCAGGATGAAGAGGAACAGAATCCTTAATATTCATATTATTGAGCCTGCTCCTTTGAGATTAGGATCAAGTGTAATACTGTGCCCGCTTTTTAGAGAATCGGTCAAGCTGCTTTAAGAATCCCTCAAAGTAATCTTTCTGTTTTTCTTCAGTTCGATAACCTGCATATAAAGTACGGCGTAAGCCTTCAGGGGCTACACAATCCAGACGGCGCGAAGTCACCCAGCCCTTCTGTTCATATTCATTTACCACCCAATCTGGCAATGCCGCAATCCCACGACCACTGGCAACAAGCTGAATCAGCATTTGAGTCAGATCGGTCGTCCGAATCTGTTTTGGCAAAATATTCGCAGGAATAAACAAGCGTGACATGATATCCAGACGATGCTTATCTACCGGATAAGTTACTAATGTTTCTTCTGCCAGTTCCTGCACCGTAATCTCTTGGGCACGTACTAAAGGATGTGTATTAGACAACACCAAACGTGATTCATATTCAAATACCGGGAAATATTCCACACCTTTGAGTGCAATCGGATCGGCAGTAATCAGTAAGTCAAACTCGCCCGTTTGTAACAATTCATGCGGATTGGCTTCAAAGCCCGAAGCAAAATCCAAATCAACATCTGGATATTGGATACGATACTGATTCAAAAGTGGCATTAGCCAGTCAAAACAACTATGACACTCTGACGAGAATATAATACGGCCTGTCTGTCCATGCACAATACGTGTGATATCACTTTGCGCTATCTGTACTTGTGGTAGCACATCATCAGCCAGTTTCAACAAACGTAAACCTACATTAGAAAAACTCACAGGGCGACTACGGCGATTGACCACTTCAACCCCGAACCATTGATCGAGTTCGCGCAATTGGTGAGACAAAGCTGAAGGTGTTAAACAGAGATCTCCTGCTGCTGCAACCAGTGATCCATGTTCTCTTAGCGCTGTCAGTGTTTTTAAATGTCGTAGTTCTATCATATGGCTTACCCAAAAAAATACAGAAACCAGCTACTCAAGCTTGGTGAATAGCATAATCTATTTCAGGATAATCACTTTAATATTTTCACGTTTAAATTATTTTAATGAATTTTACTCAACAAATAATCTGTTCAAAAATGGGTTTATTAAAACATTTGAGTTATTTCATCCTCAAGATATTCAAGAGTCGTACTCTGCATTGCAATCAGCTCTCGTATTCAAAATATTCAAAGCCGTTGTGAATTAGCGTATCAAATCAAAATATAGAATCAGAATAAGTAAAAGAAAATGAGCATGTCATTTGTTTGTCTGAAAACTTTTAAGATTATTTTTGAGCAGTATCGAATAAAGTGAAAAGACAGAGTTTGAGATTCGATTTAAGCAATGCAATCTATATGGTGGCACTGAATAAAATGTTTTATGAAAAGCAATCTGGTATAAAGATTTAATTTAGAGAGATTTTTATGTTGTAAGAAATAAGAAAATGGTGCGCTCAGCGGGACTCGAACCCACGCCACAGGCTTCGGAGACCTGTACTCTATCCAGTTGAGCTATGAGCGCGCGATGCACATCATAACAAAAAAAATCATAAGGTAAAGCAACTATCTATAACTTCGTCATTTTATGCTTAGACTTTATACAATGTTCCAAAACAGCAACACAGAATTCCATGTGAATCACTTGGCTTATTTTCCAAGATCACTCACAATATCTCAACTTTTCACCATTTGAGATATTCATGACTGATGCACTGATCTTAAGAGATGTGTCAAAGACCTATCGCAATGGCTTTCAGGCATTAAAAGGAATCAACTTAAATGTACCAGAAGGTGAGTTTTATGCACTTCTGGGGCCAAATGGCGCCGGAAAATCCACCACCATCGGTATTATCAGTTCATTAACAAAAAAAACCGCCGGCACAGTCGAAATTTTTGGTCATAACCTGGATACCCATCCCTCCCAAGCCAAACAGTGTTTAGGTGTGGTTCCTCAGGAATTTAACTTCGCCCAGTTTGAAAAAACTTTCGACATTCTGGTGACGCAAGCCGGCTATTACGGGATTCCTAAAAAAATTGCACAGCAACGGGCTGAACTCTATCTGACCAAGCTGGGCCTATGGGAAAAACGTGCAACGCAGGCGCGTATGCTGTCGGGCGGTATGAAACGTCGTTTGATGATTGCACGTGCCATGATGCATGAGCCGAAACTTTTGATTCTGGATGAACCAACTGCGGGTGTCGACATCGAATTACGTCGTTCAATGTGGGAGTTTTTGAACGAGATGAATGAGCAAGGGACATCCATCATTCTCACCACCCACTATTTAGAAGAAGCCGAAATGCTGTGTCGCCGCATTGCGATTATCGATCGTGGTGTGATTAAAGAAGACACCAGCATGAAGAGCTTCCTAAGTCAGCTGAATGAAGAATCCTTTATTTTTGATCTTGCAGCACCGATTGAACCTTTGCATCTGGAGATTATCGGGGTACGTTTTAATTTAATCGACCCGATGACCTTAGAAATTACCATGGACAAGGCACATAGCATGAATGATCTGTTCCAGCTATTGGAATCACAGAATATTCAGGTACGCAGTATGCGTAACAAATCCAATCGTCTGGAAGAGCTTTTTGTCAAAATGGTCGAAAAAAATCTGGATGGAGCTGCGCAATGAACATTAATCAACTCAGCGTAGCTTTATATACCATTGTATATAAAGAAGTCCGCCGTTTTATGCGGATCTGGCCGCAAACCTTGTTACCACCTGCCATCACCATGAGCTTGTATTTCGTGATTTTCGGCAATCTGATCGGTTCGCGGATTGGAGACATGGGCGGCTATAGCTATATGGAGTTCATTGTGCCCGGTCTGATCATGATGGCCGTGATTACCAACAGCTATGCCAACGTCTCTTCCAGTTTTTTCAGTTCAAAATTTCAAAAGAGTATTGAAGAGCTGGTCATGAGTCCAGTACCGATGCATGCCATTCTTTGGGGACATGTGCTGGGCGGTGTGATTCGTGGAGTACTGGTGGCGATTATTGTTAGTGCCGTAAGTTTGTTTTTTGCGGATCTATACATTACCAACTGGTTTGTGACGATTTATACCGTATTGATTACCTCCCTGCTGTTTTCTCTGGGTGGTTTTATCAATGCCGTCTATGCCAAATCTTTTGATGATATTTCGATTATCCCGACCTTTGTTTTAACGCCACTGACTTATTTAGGCGGTGTGTTTTATGCAATTTCTGCCTTAAGTCCATTCTGGCAAAATTTATCTTTGATCAACCCTGTGGTGTATATGGTCAATGCCTTCCGCTATGGCATTTTAGGACATAGCGATGTCAATGTAACTGTTTCACTTGCAGTGGTCACCTTATGTTGCGGCCTGCTCTATGCATTGGCCTATCATTTACTCTCCCGTGGTTCAGGAATGCGTGAATAATGAGTGTAGAACAATCTCTCCTTGGTAAAGACACCAATTACCCGACAGAATATCAGCCGGATGTTCTGTTTCCAATTTCGCGCGCGCCTGCCCGTGAACAATACGCACATGTTGAAGCGATTCAGCAAGGCACCGACTGGTGGCATGTTTTTGAAATTTCCTGGTTAAATTCAGCCGGTGTGCCGCAAGTCGCAATTGGACGGATCAGCCTGCCTGCTTCTTCGCCGAATCTGATTGAATCCAAATCACTCAAGCTCTACTTTAATAGTTTGAATTTTGCCAAATTTGAATCTCAAGCTGACTTTATCGCCACGGTGGAAAAAAATTTATCTGCTGCGGCTGGTGCAGAGATTACGTTAGATTTATTTCAGGTTGATGACTTGGAAGTTGCCAAGCCTGAAGGCATCTGCATTGATGAACTAATTCCGGAACGTCTGGAAAATCATCCTGATGCGAGTCTTTTGGCTCTGGATGCGAACCATACCGAAGAAGTTGAAATCCAGCTGTATTCACATTTATTAAGAAGTAACTGCCCAGTCACTGGACAACCGGATTGGGGTACAGTATTTATACGCTATCAGGGCAAAAAACCTTGTTATAAGAGTATTTTGGCTTATATTATTTCTTATCGTCAGCATAACGGTTTTCACGAACAATGCGTGGAGCAGATGTTTGCCGATCTCTGGCAACAACTGAAACCGGAAAAGCTGATGGTCTACGCAACCTATACACGCCGCGGTGGATTGGATATCAACCCTTGCCGTGTATCGGATTTAACATGGATGCCTCGCCCTATTCGATTAGCGCGACAATAAAAACATTGAGGTTTAACAATGCCATTTTTTGGTTTTATTCCTTCTGCAGAGCTTTTAAATACAATTCAGACTGCACAACAAAATAAAAATTCAAATGAGCCGCTTTACCCACTCCGTGATAAAACCGCATTGATGATTAATGATGAAATTATTGATGCGATTCTCACGGAACTGGTGCGTCGTTTTCCTGCAAGTGATAAGCGCGATACTGCGGAAAAACTGGCGGGCTATATCAAGTCAACTGTGGCGGTATTGCTGAAACAGTTATTGAGTAAAGCGCCGAATGATGTGGTGAAGCAATCTATTGCTTTCTCTGAACGCAGTCTGTTTAAAGACCCTGAAGGACAGATCCGTATTGGTGAGTCGCTGGATGCCAATCTGGTGACCAATTTAAAACATCATTATGCGGAACTAAGAGCCGGTCAGAGTATCGACAAACAAATGTTTAGCAACCTGTATAAGCAGTTTGGTGAAGCGACGGTACGTCACTTTATGGTCGATTTTAATAAAACCTTGGATCTTGGCATGATCAAACGCAAGGCAGCAGATATTGGTGCTTCTGCTGTGATTAAGGCCATCAATATGGCTGCAGATAAAATCATTCTCAATCTGAACAAGGATGAGCTTCGCGCCATGGCTGAATATCATGACACCTTGTTCTATACAGAATAGGTCTGCATAGAATCATCTAAGAGTGATTTTTTAAAATTAGCCTGACTTCGGTCAGGCTTTTTTATGTTCAATGAAATAGCTTGTTACAGATAAGCAGCTCCACAAGGCAAACTGACGCAAAAATAACCAGTCTTTCACTATTTTTGTATATGCATCTAGGTCTCTTAATCATCCGAATGTTATCTTTAATCTGGTTTTTACAGCCTCATGATTGAAAAAATTTCTCAATCTTTTTCATGGCATGATTCAAATAACATTGCCCGCAACTTATCAAAAATTGGAAATCGTACCAAGATGTTGAAATCGAATTTTTATAAAAAATTTAAACAGCTTTCAATCGCATTGACCGCATTAGGTCTCAGCAGTTTCAGTCTGGCCAACGATTTCCAATCTCATCCCTCTTATGCCAGTTTTAAACAGACTGCCATGCAAAATTATGGGCTGAGTGCCCAGCAAGTCGATTCAGCCATGAACGGGGCGCGCAACCTGCCCAATATCATCAATATTATGAATCGTCCAGGTGAAAGCAAGCCTTGGTATTCTTATAAAACCAACTTTCTGGCTGAGTCGACCATTCAACGCGGTGTGCGCTTTAAACAGCAATATGCGGAAACGCTGAATCGCGCTGAACAGCAGTTTGGTGTACCACAGTCAATCATTCTCGGGATTTTAGGGGTAGAAACCGGCTTTGGTACCAATAAGGGTTCTTTTGTCACCCGTGATGCGCTGGCCACCTTAGGTTTTGGTTATGAGCGTCGTGCCCAGTATTTTCAAGATGAACTGGCGGCATTAATTGCCTGGTCTTATAAAGATGGCGTTTCAGCTTCTTCTATCGTCGGCTCTTATGCAGGTGCGGTCGGTTATCCACAATTCATGCCAAGTAATATTCCAAAATTCGGCGTGGACTACGATGGTAACGGACATATTGACCTGCGTAATTCAGCAGTAGATGCGATTGGCTCGATTGCCAACTATTTAGCCCAGCATGGCTGGCAGCGTAATCAACCGATTGCTTTTCCGGCCCGTTATAGTGGCTCGAACCCGGATGCGGTAATTGCCAAAGATCTGACTCAACCTAGCCCATATGGTGTGTTAAAAACACAAGGGATTAGCCCAATGAATCCTATTGTTCAAATTGACGATCTAGACTTGGTCAATGTAATTCAATTACAAGAAAATTATGGGCATATTTACTATATTACTTATCCAAATTTTCAAGTGATTACTACTTATAATCGCAGCCGAATGTATGCCACTGCATTGTGGTTATTAGGTACAGAAATTACTAGCCGTTAACATGAGAATTTAATACAAATTATTAAAGTCAACATTTTTATGAGTGATTATGAGCAAATATTGATCAATTTTAATATTGTGTTACAATATTGATCATATTTTAATCACTCATTGTTTATTTTAAGTTCTTTTTTAAACTATTTTAATTAAATACTAGACAGGATATTGCAGGCATGAATATTATCCATTTCGTTAAATGTAGTTGCATAAGTTAAATATCAGGCGTGTTTACATGGTTTTTCAGTTACTTATGAACAAATCCATGCGATATGCTGTTAGGAGTTGATTCGATGCATTCTTCAATTTTGAAGTATTTTATGGCTATTGCCACGATAGTCACACTGACGCAATCGCAGGCAGATATGGTTCCGTCATCTTCGTTTAATCACGAAAATGACAATTCGCGCCTTGCAACGCGTGTATTAAATAAAGAAGCTCAAAGCTTCAATTCAAATTTCACCAATTTGAACAGCCTTTCAATCACTGAGCGTTCTGGCGATAAAGTTCGCCGTGAAACCATTGCAGCGAAAATTGAAATTCCTGCAGAAGAGCCTTCAGTGATTGAAAAACTGAATACCGTGGCTTCTAATACTGTACGCAAGTTCAGTCAGACAGGTACAGCCTCTTGGTATGGTCGCCAGTTCCACGGCCGTAAAACTGCAAGCGGTGAAACCTTTGACATGAATGCAATGACTGCTGCTCATCGTAGCCTGCCATTGAACTGTTATATTCGTGTGACCAATAGAAATAATGGTAAAAGCGTAGTGGTTAAAGTCAATGACCGCGGCCCATTCCATGGTAACCGTGTCGTCGATTTATCTTATGGCGCAGCGAAGAAACTCGGCATTACCAATGCCGGTGTTGGCAATGTCAGTATTGAGCGTGTCGCTGGTCCAAATTCTTAAGATTTAACTTGCAATACATTTAACCAAAAGCCACAGTAATGTGGCTTTTTTATTAACTTCAAGTTATAGAAAAATGACAATCAATCTATAGTTCCTCTTATCTCCGGCTACCTGTCCATTACAGCTTGAATGTTGCAAATTCGCCAAATAAAATTCACGTTCTGGCACTATTAACTTTTGACCAAACCTAGATTCTGCTTTATATTTTCAGGCAAGCACAACGTATTCATGGAATGGAGCGAATAATGAAAACAATATCTGAATGGCTGGATGAATATAGTGACAGTCATCAAAACAAAACCAATAAGCTGATTCACTGGGTCTGCGTACCGACTATCTATTTTTCGATTATTGGCATTATTGCGCACTTTAGTGCTTTACTGACCGCCCTTCTGCTAGCTCTGGCTTTTATTTTCTATGCCCGACTAGATATTGTTTTGGCAGTTGCAATGGCTGCTTTAACATTGATCATGGCCTGGTTAATCTGGATTCTGCCAGTCGGTGCCGGTTTTTATGTTGGCCTATTTGTTTTTGCCTGGATTGGTCAGTTTTATGGCCACAAAGTGGAAGGCAAAAAGCCATCTTTCTTTAAAGACCTTCAATTCCTTCTTATTGGCCCGATTTGGTGCATGGATGCTTATTTAGCTAAAGTAGCACCTTCCTGGAAAAGTCGCCAGATACGAGACATGAAGAGCATTTAGCAGCATTCTTCATTTTTTCTAATGAGAAGAACCTTCTTGATAGGTTCTTCCTTGATGTTTTAACCGGCCATACACATGTTTTCGGGCACAATCATGATGCATCCAGTGCGCCACATCCCCCTTCTCGCTATTTATATTCACTATAAAATTCGACAATATCATCTTTTTGAATCGAACCAATGCCGGGTGCGGAATCGATATTATATGTCACCAATACAATTTGATCATTCAAGCATGAACTCTTAATAGCGTGATCCTTTATGATCATCACCTAACGTTGCAATCATTGTTCGATAAGATCGAACCCCAATAGCACCCTGATGATGTTGAAAAGCAGTCTAAATTTTATTGAGATCATCTTGAGACATAGCTTCAAAATGAGTGTCGGTGTGGCGACTTGGCTGACTTTGTGTTAAGGAGCTCCACTCAAACTGGTTTTGCTAGGTATCAACACAGATATACAGCAATCAATAAGCAATCATCGCCCCAATACCCATGTCGGTTTTATATGCGCTATTAATGATTTTCAATTCTTTAAATTTCGTTGATTTTATCACGCGTACTTTCTAAGCAAACTCGCATTTTCCAAAAAAAACTACCGCTTTCGACTTATTGTATTTTTATGCAGATATAAAAAAAGCCCCACAAAGTGGAGCTTCTTTATAATTCGTTACCGAATTATTGAGCAGCAGCCTGAGCAGCAGCAACTTCTTCTGCGAAACTCATTTCAGCTTTCTTCTCGATACCTTCACCAACTTCGAAACGAACGAATTCAGCTACAGTAGTACCTGTTGCTTTAAGAACGTCAGCAACTTTCTTGTCGTTGTCGATTACGTACATTTGACGCTCAAGAACAACTTCGTTCAAGTATTTCTCAACAGAACCCACAACCATCTTCTCAACGATGTTTGCTGGCTTGCCAGATTCAAGTGCTTTCGCTTCAGCAATTTCTTTCTCTTTCGCGATAAGCTCAGCAGAAACGCCTTCAGCATTTACAGCGACTGGGTTGAACGCAGCAACGTGCATTGCCAAGCCTTTACCAGTTGCTTCATCACCAGTATAAGAAACAACAACACCGATACGAAGACCGTGTTTGTAAACTGCAAGGTTAGCACCTTCAACAATTTTCGCACGACGTACTTGGATGTTTTCACCGATTTTTTGAACAAGAGCGATACGCGCTTCTTCTACAGTTGCACCATCTTCTAGTTTCAATTCAGCGATTTGAGCAGGATCAGTTACGTTTGCAGCAAGTGCAGCAGCCGCAACTTTCGCAGAGAAACCAGCAAAGTTTTCATCTTTTGCAACGAAGTCAGTCTGGCAGTTTACTTCTAAAAGAAGTGCTTTGTTGCCTTCTTGAGCAATCGTGATCGCGCCATCAGCAGCGATGTTACCCGCTTTTTTAGCAGCTTTCGCTTGACCAGATTTACGTAGGTTATCGATCGCTAATTCAACGTCGCCGCCCGCCTCTGTCAAAGCTTTTTTACATTCCATCATTGCAAGACCAGTACGATCGCGCAATTCTTTAACCATGCTTGCTGTAACTGCAGTCATGTTTATCTCCTAAATTCGGTAGAAAATGAATTCTTTTTAGAACAGAAACGGCCCAGAGGAGTTCTCATGGGCCGCCTGCATACATAACGCTTACTTTGCCACCATCACATGTCGCAAAAATGACAAGCTTGCGTCAAACGCATTAAGCCTCAGAAGCTGGAGCTTCTTCTGCTTTAGCTTGTGCATTCGCTTGTGATTGAGCATATTCTTTACCAGCAAGAATCGCATCAGCCATAGCAGAAGCATACAGTGTTACTGCACGGATCGCATCATCGTTACCCGGAATAACGTAATCTACGTTGTCTGGGTTAGAGTTTGTATCAACGATACCGATTACAGGAATACCAAGGTTCTTTGCTTCTTTGATTGCAATTGCTTCGTGATCAACGTCGATTACGAATAATGCGTCAGGTAAACCACCCATGTTTTTCACGCCGCCAAGACCGCGTTCAAGTTTTTCCATCTCACGAGTACGTTCTAAAGCTTCACGTTTAGTTAGCTTAAGGAAAGTACCGTCTTGAGATTGAGTTTGAAGGTCTTTTAGACGGTTGATAGATTGGCGAAGTGTTTTCCAGTTCGTCAACATACCACCTAACCAGCGGTGATCAACATATGGTTGACCAGCACGTTGCGCTTGTTCACGGATGATTGCAGAAGCTGCGCGCTTAGTACCAACAAACAAAACTTTGTTCTTTTTGCTCGCCAAGTTGTTAGCAAAGTTCAAAGCATCATTTAACGCAGGAACAGTGTGCTCAAGGTTGATGATGTGAATTTTGTTACGCGCACCAAAGATGTAATCGCGCATTTTTGGGTTCCAAAAACGTGTTTGGTGACCAAAGTGTGCGCCTGCTTGTAGAAGGTCGCGCATGCCTACGTTGTAATCTGCCATTTTCTTTACCTTAAAGTTTGGGTTAGGCCTCCATATACCCGCATTCTCCACCCAAGGGATTGCTGTCATTTTATCAGTGGTTGCGACAGAGGACATTTTTTAGCGATACAAGGCATGAATAGTGAGATTTAACATTCTAAATAAACTATTCATAACGCAGTAGCGTCAAAAAACGTCCCTATCCCGAAGGGTTGTAGCTAAAATCCCCTCATACTTCGTTATGAAACTCGATAAGGGAATACCATTACCATCGTTTCATGCCTCGCATGACGAAATTTTAGCTGACAACGCAACTCACATATAAAGTGACAACAATCCCTAGAAGCACCCAGAGTAATGTGTCGATATATGTGCGGATTTTTTGCCCCATCGCACAAAGCCCGTGAAATTTATTCACGAAAAAGCATTTGATAAAATGGGCGGCTATTTATACCATAGTCACACACAAATTTCCAAAAGTTTTTAGAGATCATGAACAACACTTACCAAGCGCCACGTCGACTTATCAAAACCCCTGACGAAATTGAAAAAATGCGTGTGGCAGGGCGACTGGCGGCAGAAGTATTGGATATGATCAAACCGCATATTGTTCCAGGTGTTACTACGCTAGAACTTGATACGATTTGTCATGACTATATTGTTAACCAACAACAAGCCATTCCAGCCTGCTTAGGTTATGGTGCAGCACCAGGTCGGCCTGCTTTCCAGCATGTGATTTGCACTTCTGTGAATCATGTGGTGTGTCACGGCATTCCATCGGATAGCAAAAAATTGAAAAAAGGTGACATTCTGAATATCGATGTCACTGTGATTAAAGATGGCTATCATGGCGATACCAACATGATGTACATCGTCGATGGTGAAACGTCTATTCTTGCTAACCGTCTATGTAAAGTAGCGCAAGAAGCCATGTACCGGGGTATTGAAACTGTAAAACCAGGGTCAACCATTGGTGATATTGGCCACGTGATTCAAAAATATGTCGAATCTGAACGTTTTGGTGTGGTACGTGAATATTGTGGTCATGGAATTGGCACGACTTTCCATGACGAACCGCAAGTATTGCATTACGGCCAGCCAGATACCGGGATGATTTTAGAAGAAGGCATGACTTTTACCATTGAGCCTATGGTGAATGGTGGCGACTGGAAAACCAAATTACTGGGTGATAAATGGACGGTGGTCACCAAAGACCATTCATTGTCAGCACAATATGAACATACCCTGCTCGTCACTAAAACAGGGGTTGAAATCTTAACCGCGCGTCCGGATGAAGATCTGTCACGCTTTAATAAATAAGTACCAAGACAACACCACAAAATGGTCACTATAAAGTGGCCATTTTTAGTTTATATTGACTGGCTTATGGGGGTTTACTTGATAACTCAAGCCTTTTAACTGTTGTCCCTTGGCATCGGAGTTCAAGATAAAGCTCTGCAAGTACACCATTTTTTCCTCAAAGTTTTCCAAATTCTTTTGCCCCATGCCTCGCATTTTAAGCTAAGATAATGTGCTTTTTATTTTTTAATCCCTATAAGAAGGAATACTGCCGTGGACGTACGTCTCTCTGATCGTGTAAATGCCATCAAACCGTCCCCAACGCTTGCTGTGACCAACAAAGCTGCTGAATTAAAAGCTGCAGGTCATAATGTTATTGGTTTGGGCGCAGGTGAGCCAGATTTTGATACACCGCAACACATCAAAGATGCAGCAATTGCAGCGATTAACAACGGTTTCACCAAATACACCGCTGTTGACGGTACGCCAGGTCTTAAAAAAGCCATTATTGCTAAATTGAAACGTGACAATAACCTAGACTACGCAGCAAACCAGATTCTGGTTTCTTGTGGTGGTAAACAATCATTCTTTAACCTGTCTTTGGCTTTGTTGAACAAAGGTGATGAAGTTATCATTCCTGCACCTTTCTGGGTCAGCTACCCGGATATGGTGATCATCGCTGAAGGCGTACCTGTGATTGTGAAATGTGGTGAAGAACAGCGTTTCAAAATCACACCTGAACAACTAGAAGCTGCGATCACTGACAAAACACGTTTAGTGGTATTGAACAGTCCCTCTAACCCGACTGGCATGATCTACACCAAAGCAGAACTTCTTGCTTTGGCTGAGGTACTGCGTAAATACCCTGAAGTATTCATCGCGTCTGATGACATGTATGAACCGATTCGTTGGGAAGATGAGTTCTATAACATCGCCACTGTTGCACCAGACCTGTATGACCGCACAATCGTGTTAAACGGTGTATCTAAAGCCTATGCAATGACTGGCTGGCGTATTGGCTATGCAGCGGGCCCTGCTAAACTGATCGGTGCGATGAAAAAAATCCAGTCACAATCCACTTCAAATCCAACTTCAATTTCACAAGTTGCTGCCGAAGCTGCATTGAATGGTCCTCAAGATGTTCTTGAGCCAATGATTGAAGCATTCAAACGTCGTCATGACCTGGTTGTGAAAGGCTTGAATGACATCAATGGTATTTCTTGCTTACCTGCGGATGGTGCATTCTATGCATACGCAAACATCAAACCGTTGATTCGTGCCAAAGGTCTTAAATCTTGCACAGAATTCTCTGCTTGGTTACTGGAAGAAACTGGCGTTGCCGTTGTTCCTGGCGATGCATTCGGTCTAGGCGGTTTCATGCGTATTTCTTATGCAACTGCAGATGAAGTGTTGGTTGATGCACTTGCGCGTATCAAGAAAGCTGCTGATTCAATCGAAGGCGTTGACGCTGCGATTGCTTCAATCGAAGCTGAAAAAGCGGCACAATAATCAACTCGCTTGATTTAGAAAACCCGCGTTGATCGCGGGTTTTTTTATGCCATTCCAAGATGCTTTTGATAACGTATTTTAAGCAGATCAAACAAATGATCGCAGCCAAAGTGTATGCCACACATAGCATTGAAAAAAATAAATATTTTAACCACAATAACTTTTAACCATCTAATATAACTATTGCTATGAGCAACATTACATCAAAATATGTCACTTGCTATTATTGATGTTTCACTTTTAAATAAAATCGAAACAGCTAAAGAATAATCACAGGAAAAGCAGAATGAATCCAAAAGAAATGAACGGTTTGGCCTTATTACAAGCGATGCGAGATGGGAAAATTCCCGCTCCAAGCATTAGCGAAACCATGTCGATGCAACCTGCCGTTATCCAAAGCGGATACGTAGAATTTAAAGTCAAAGCCGATCACCGGCATTTAAATCCGCTTGGTGGCGTGCATGGTGGTTTTGCAGCAACTGTTTTAGACACGGTGACAGGCTGTGCGATTCATACTTTACTCGAAGCAGGGGTCGGTTATGGCACGATTGATCTGAATGTTAAAATGTGCCGACCGATTCCTCGAGATCAGCAGCTTAAAGCGACCGGACAATCAATTAACCTCAGTAAAAATCTGGGTATTGCTGAAGGTCGGATTCTGGATGAAGAAGGCCGTTTATATGCCCATGCCACTGCGACCTGTATGATTATTCGCCCTGAATAACCAAGAGAACCTATGGCCAGCATTCAATCGATGACCTAAGCAATATTGCCCTTCGTCTGTCCGGCTTGAACACAGGCGATCTGTGGTCGGCTTAAGCCCTGAAACTCAAAATAATGCTTGGACACATTGGCCAGCTCTACATCTTGTATTTGCGCTGTCGATGCCTGCCAAGCTTTGGATTGATTGGTACCGGTCAAAAGATTACCTGAAATGGCATAGATATATAATTCTTTGCTTTGCTCTTTCAGATAATCGGCATTCAAAAACACTTCAAAGCTAAATTGACGTTCAGTTTCTACCAACCATTTTTCTGCAAACCACAATTGCAGCAAATCACCTAGATACAAGGACTGTTGCGCCAAGGGCCATAGCTTGATATGAGCATCTGTAACAGGAATATAATACTGTGCTGGATCTGCAATAATCTGCAGATAGTTTTCTTGATAATAAGTGAGTTGAGAGAAAATTTGAGGGATGCTGAGCGTATTCATTCGCTGTCTCCGGTTTAGCCATTTTTGTGCTGGCAAGTAGGTTTAAATCCACACTGTTTGACCATTTGGTCAAACGACTTTATGGTTTTAATCTAGCAAGTGAAATTTATTCTGACAAGTATTTTTCGTAAAATTTATGCAATTGTCTAAATTAAAAACAGACAGGCTGAATTTGTTATAAATATGACAGTTTTTGCTTGACCCCTGTCAAAATCCCTCTATAATCGCTTTCAGATTCTCCAATAGCTCAGTCGGTAGAGCGACGGACTGTTAATCCGCAGGTCCCTGGTTCGAGCCCAGGTTGGAGAGCCAAATACTAAAAAGCCCACTTATAATGAAGTGGGCTTTTTTTCGTTTAATATTTTATAAAAAGAGCCCGAGATGATTCAGGCTCGTTTTTGGCTTAATCCATCACATTAAAAGCCAAGGTATACTTATAACGCTTTAAATCATTCTTTTTTATGTCGAAAGGCTGCTGATAATCAATTTTCATTAAGTACTGGCCTTTTTCCTGCATATTAAAGTTGAGTAACCCTTGCGCATCTGTTGTGAGCGCTTTATAGATTTTTTTATCACGACTAAAATCTGTCGTTTGTGCCAAAATCTCAACGTTTAAATTCGCAACTCCTTTTTTATCATCCAGTACTTTCAATTGAATCGCTTGAGATTTTTTAAATGCATTTGGATGCGTGATAAATTGAACATCAAAGCCAGCATGGATATGCTGAATGACCTGATTCGACGTCACACGCCGTGAGACAAAGGTTTCAATAATATCGATAGTCTGCACAGTTTTCTGTGGCATGTTTTTCTTCAGCGCTTGCTGATAAATCACATTTTGATTGGCGGCTTGATTGGCTTTTGGAACAGCACTTAGAACCATTTTCCATTTTTGAGCAACCTGTGCATACTTTAGGCTATTCCCCTGTTTCTCGCCACGAATCCGATAGGTACCCTCTTGTTTACTTTCCAGACTATAACTACTTAGGGTTTGTGTTTTGGTCCATGCATCATCTGCAAGATAAATCTTTTGGCCTGTAGGCGTATGATAATGAAACTTAAAGTTTTTAATCGCCACTTCCGAGGCAAATGGATTGTCATAAAAGCCAGATACAATCGCAGTGTGATTGTTAAAAGTTTGATAACTTAGTGGGGCAACATAAGGATAGTGTGCAAAGGCTGTACTGCTGATCACTCCAAAGATCAAAAAAGGCATGACTTTTACCAGCTTATTCATTATTTCATCATCGTTATTAAGAAATCTGCTGTATTTTATGGATTAAGTCTGTAGATGTAAATAATTCTCATTTATATATTTGCTCTGGATATAAAAAATCCCCCATGAACGGAGGACTTTTAAATGTTCACTGCAATTAAGCCGCTTGAGCCGGAACACCGCTATGGAAACGGAAAGTGTCATCTGGTGTCAGAATCAGCTGCTTTTCAACGTTACGAATATGATCAATCCGGCTTTGAATATCCTCTTGCGGATTTTTCAATTTTGCCGTGGTCGCCACATCCATCGCCAAAGCCAGATAGTCCTCAAAGTGACGAGATTCAGACTTAAGCAAGTAACGGTAATAACGTGCCAACTCATCATCCACACGCGAAGCCAGCGCGTAGAAACGCTCACAAGAGCGTGCTTCCACAAAAGCACCAATCACCAAGACATCAATCAAGGCTTCAGGTTCAAAAGTCCGGATTTCTTTGCGCAAGCCACCAGCATAACGTCCCGCACTTAAGTTCTGCCAGGCCTGTCCACGTTTGTTCATCAGTTCAAGCACTTGTTCATAATGCAGCATTTCTTCACGCACTAACTGCGCAAGCTTCACCTGTAAATCAACAAAGTAACTATAGCGAAACATCAGATTCATGGCCGTGCTGGCTGCTTTTTTTTCACAGTTGGCATGATCTTGCATCAAGATTTCAAGATTTTCGACCGCCACATCCAGCCATGCCTTGGGCGTTTCACACCCCAAGAAAGCAATCACCGGCTGCATCAGTTCATCATAATTAATATTCGACATAACGATTCTGATCTTAACGTGCTGACTTAATCACAGCTTTCATTTGCTGAACGGCTTGTGCCAGACCTACAAATACAGCATCTGCAATTAATGAGTGGCCAATATTAAGTTCATGAATTTGTGGAATCGCCGCAATTGGCGTTACATTATCGAGGTTTAAACCATGACCGGCATTCACTACCAGACCTTTCGATGCGGCATATTCAGCGCCTTTAATAATGCGCTCAAGCTCAGTCTGCTGGGCTTCAGGCGTTTCTGCATCGGCATAAGCCCCAGTATGAATCTCGATGGTCGGTGCACCACAAGCAACTGCTGCATCAATTTGGGCAAAGTCGGCATCAATAAACAAAGACACATCACAACCAATCGCCGCCAGTTCTTGCGTAGCTGCTTTGACTGATTCGAAATGGGTCACCACATCCAGACCACCTTCAGTGGTGACTTCCTGACGTTTTTCAGGGACAAAACAGACATGATGCGGTTTAATTTCCTTGGCAAAAGCGACCATCTCATCTGTTACCGCCAGCTCGAGGTTCATACGGGTTTTCAGTGCAGGACGCATACGACGCACATCTTCATCCTGAATGTGACGACGGTCTTCACGCAAGTGCAAGGTAATGCCCTCTGCCCCGGCCTGCTCACAGATCAATGCAGCATTGACTGGGTCTGGGTACGTTGTACCACGTGCTTGTCTTAATGTTGCGACATGGTCAATATTGACACCAAGTAATGCAGCCATAATCTTTTCCTAACTACGTTTGAGATTGAGAGTTTTGAATCCAGAGTTGCCGACTTTTTAATGGTCGATCACCCAATAAGGCCGTGATCACCTGTCGATACAGTTTCGTCAACAATTGTAACTGTTCCGGATTAAAATCCCCACCATTTTCATGATCTAGCATACTTAAAATCTGCTGACCTGACATGGTAGAGCGTAATGCTTTGGCCGATGGCATAAAACCGGCATTGAGCTGAAAATAATAGTGTTGTAACGGATCGATTTGTACCTGATGAGCATCTAGGGAAAAATCCAGACCATAACCGAGTTCTTCCAGCAAGATATGTTCAAATTGCCGCAAAATCTGTTTTAAGTATAAATTAGGATTAGATTGTTCTGATAATTGCTGCAATGCAGTTAATGTCTCTGCATATTTGGCAAAAGTTTGCGGCATTTCCACTTCTAGGGGGCACAAACGCAACAGAACTTCATTCAGGTAAAAGCCTGAAAAAAAGGCATCGCCAAAAAAGAAAATCGGCTGATTGACAATTTCCAGCTTGGTAAAGTTTTTGAGTTCTGATTTTCCGGTGGCTTGCAAACTGATGGGCTGATATTGCGGCGGCGGTGTTTGCCGGAGAATGCCATCCATACGACCGTATTCCTGAGTAAATAAATGCACAATATGGCTGCGCTCACGGTACTTACGATGATGAATCAAATAACCATGCAGTACTTCGTTACGCATAAGCGGACACTTTAATCCTTATCTTTTTTTGATTTTTTATCATCGTCGTCATCTCCATCCGGGATGACTGCGCCCACAACAGCCGCAGTGCCTTTGACTGCGACTTTTGTGGTTTTATAAGCCACCTTGACAGGAACCGTGACCACTTTATGGATACAGCCTTGCAAGAATAAAACACATGCAAGCACTGCCAACACTTTCATCATCACGAAATTCCTTAAAGGGGCTTATTAATTTTATAACTTAGATATCGCTATAACCTAAGCTTTTCAATGCACGTTCATCATCAGACCAGCCGCCTTTGACTTTCACCCAAAGGGTCAGCATGATTTTCTGTTCGAACATTTTTTCCATGTCGAGACGTGCATCCATACCGATTTTTTTCAGCTTAACGCCTTTCTCACCAATCACAATGGCTTTCTGGCTCGGACGATCGACAAAAATCGTAGCATCAATATAGGTACAGGCCGGCTTCATACGACCAGTCTTTTCATTCATCACTGGCTGTTCAGTTTTGAATGATTCAATCTGCACGGTTAAATCATAGGGCAGTTCTTCACCCAGCTGACGCATGATTTTTTCACGAATAATTTCAGAAGCCAGGAAACGTTCTGAACGGTCAGTTAATTGATCCAGGGAGTACAATGGCGGCTGGAACGGAAGATACTTGGCAATCGTGTCACGTAAATGCTCAAGATTGGCACCACGAAGTGCAGAAACAGGTACGATTTCCGCAAAGTTCATCAGCTTTTCACGCTCACGAATCAGTGGTAAAGCTTCGTTCTTGTTCTCAAAAGTATCTAATTTGTTGATCACCAGAATCACCGGCATTTCAGCATTTTTCAGCTTTTCCAGTACCAGATCATCATTCGGCGTCCACTTCTGTGCATCCACCACAAACAAAACCAGATTCACATCACGTAAAGCCGAATGGGCAGCACGGTTCATCATTTTATTGATGGCACGTACTTCCTTTTTATGCATCCCCGGCGTATCCACGAATACCGCCTGAGACTTTTCACGCGAATCAATCCCGACAATTTTATGCCGTGTAGTTTGCGGTTTACGTGAGGTAATTGAGAGTTTCTGACCCAAAATATGGTTCATTAAGGTAGATTTACCCACATTCGGGCGACCTACAATAGCGACAAAACCACTGCGATAATCCGACGGAATTTCGGTGCCTTGTGCGCTAAAAAATTGATTTACCAGGTCGTGACTGTCGCTTTGCGACTCGTGATCAGCATCAATGTGATCGGAATGAGTAGTCATTAAGACTTATGCTCCAAAAGTTTTAAAATATCTGCCGCAACGGCTTGTTCAGCAAAACGTCGGCTGGCGCCTTCACCCTGCATGGTCGGTAATCCCTCAATCTCACATTCCACTTTAAAATGCTGATTAGGGGCATCACCTTGAATATCTACAACCTCGTAAACTGGGAGAGGTTTCTTACGTGCTTGTAGATACTCTTGTAAACGTGATTTAGGGTCTTTAAGCTGATCGGTCGGCTCAATATGATCCAAATACGGTTCATACCATTTTAACACAATCGGCTCTAACACAGTGAGATCAGCGCAATCCACATAGATTGCGCCAATAATGGCTTCTACAGTATCTGCCAGTATAGACTCGCGATGATGACCGCCAGATTTCAATTCACCGGTACTGAGAATTAAACTCTGACTGAGTTTTAAATCATTGGCGATTTTCCCCAATGCTTCCTGTCGAACCAAGGTGGCACGCATACGCGTCAGCCGGCCTTCGTTTTCGCTTGGGTAGGCAGTGAAGAGATAATTCGCAATGATCATCCCTAAAAGAGAATCGCCTAGAAATTCTAGGCGTTCATAGTTTTGTTTATGACTGACTGAACGATGGGTCAGTGCCAGCTTGAGCAGTTCAGCTTGTTTAAACTGATAACCGATCCGTCTGGCAAGACGTTCATCATTGAGTTTTGACTGCGCTTTGATCAAAATTTTTCTCAAACTTCATCACTAAATCGATATTCATTATGAAATTTTTACGAATTTCATAATTCTTGTGTATCTGCAAACCATCGGTATGGATAACTTTGGCAATTTCATCAAACTTCAGATCGCGAATATTATTCATTGATAAACGCTGATCCATCTGCTGACGGAATTTTTCTGGTGTTATATTGGCTGGCGCACTTTTTAACAGCGCCTCAATTTCACCATCGACCATACGATCATCAAAGTAGGGTCCCCACACTGCAATCGCTACTTTGGCTAGAAATGCAAACCCCACGATTGCAAATAAAATCCCAATATACGAAGCACCTTGTTGATGTCTCATTTTTTATTTTCCTGATTGAAACAATTAATCGATTGTCCCGTTGCGACCAAACGATGGCAATTTAAAGCCAGGTTCTTTATGCATCCAGATATAGAATGCACGACCTGTTAAGTTTTCTTCCGGAACAAGCCCCCAGAAACGGCTGTCAGCACTCTGATCGCGATTATCCCCCATCGCAAAGTAATGACCTTCTGGCACCTTTACTTCCCAATATAAACCATTTTCACTTGAATATTTACCATTTTCCACAAAGTTAATATAAGGCGCCTGACGCGCGACATTGACCCCTTCCAGCTCACGCATGGTAAAGCTATGCTGACCTAAAGTTTCTTTATGATAAATGGCATTGGGTGTATCCAGACGATCTTTTTCACGGCTAAATTCCACTGGAACTTTCGCTACTTGTTCACCATTGATGCTCAACTGACCATGATCATAGACAATATGATCACCGGGTAAACCAATAATACGCTTGATATAACTGATGGTCGGTTGTGGTGGATAACGGAATACTGCCACATCACCACGCTCTGGACTGCCAGTATCAATAATTTTAGTGTTGACCATAGGCAGTTTCACCCCATAGTCAAATTTATTCACCAGAATAAAGTCCCCAGTTTCCAGGGTTGGCACCATTGAATCCGATGGAATATTAAACGGTTCAAACAAGAACGAACGCAGCACCAGTACAATCGTCAGTACTGGCCAAAAGTCATAAGCCCAGGTAATGATAAAATTTTCATTGCCCTTGCCGCGAGTTTGTCTTTGTTTCAGGACAAACTTGTCAAGCAACCACAGTGCGACAAAAAACAGCGTCGCAGGAACAAGAATCAAATTAAAATCAAAATCCATGGGCTTATATCCTTATTCTTCTAGCGTTCGACTTTTAACACAGCGAGGAACGCTTCTTGCGGGATTTCAACACTACCCACCTGCTTCATGCGTTTCTTACCTTCTTTCTGTTTAGACAGAAGTTTTTTCTTACGTGACACGTCACCACCATAACATTTGGCCAATACGTTTTTACGCATGGCTTTTACAGTGGAACGTGCAATGATTTGCGCACCAATTGCCGCCTGAATTGCCACATCAAACATTTGACGCGGAATCAGGTCTTTCATTTTTTCCACCAGCGCAATGCCACGATGACGCGCGTCATTACGATGACAGATCATCGCCAGAGCATCGACTTTTTCCCCATTGATCAGCACATCCACTTTTACCAATGAAGAACTTTCAAAACGGACAAAGTTATAGTCGAGGGATGCAAAACCACGTGAACAAGACTTCAATTTATCGAAGAAATCCATGACCACTTCTGCCATTGGAATTTCAAAAGTAATCGACACCTGATTGCCGAGGAATTTCATGTCTTTTTGTATGCCACGGCGCTCGATACACAAGGTCATGACATTACCCAGATATTCTTGCGGTACTAAAATATGACATTCGGCAATCGGTTCACGTAAATCTTCTACGGTTGAACCATCCGGCATTTTAGACGGGCTGTCGATATAAATCGTCTGGCCATTTTTCATCACCGCTTCATAAATTACGGTGGGCGCAGAAGAAATCAGATCAAGATCATACTCGCGTTCTAAACGCTCTTGTACAATCTCCATGTGTAGCATGCCCAAGAAGCCACAGCGGAAACCAAAACCGAGTGCATCCGAACTTTCCGGTTCAAAGAACAAGGCCGAGTCATTAATTTGCAGTTTATGTAAAGCTTCACGAAACGGTTCAAAGTCACTGGCATCAATCGGGAATAAACCGGCATAAACCTGCGGTTTTACTTTTTTAAAGCCCGGTAGCGTTGCAACTTCAGGTGTGGTTGCCAAGGTAATGGTATCACCCACCGGCGCACCGAAAATATCTTTAATACCGGCAATCACGAAGCCGACTTCGCCTGCTTCCAACATGCCTGTTTCAGTATGTTTCGGATTAAAGATCCCAACAGAAGTAATGATGTGCGTTTGACCTGTTGATTTCATCAACATCTTGTCGCCTTTACGCACACGACCCTGCTTTACACGTACCAGAGAAACTACCCCAAGGTAGTTGTCAAACCATGAATCTACAATCAGGGCTTGCAACGGCGCTTCGCGATCACCGACCGGTGCCGGAATCACATTCACCAGGGTTTCTAAAACATTTTCAATGCCCAGACCGGTTTTGGCTGAACATGTCGGTGCTTCTGTCGCTTCAATGCCGATAATTTCTTCAATCTCGTGAATCACACGCTCAGGTTCAGCTTGTGGCAAATCGATCTTGTTCAGTACAGGCAGTACTTCCAGACCTTGCTCAATCGCGGTATAGCAGTTGGCGACAGACTGTGCTTCCACACCTTGCGCCGCATCAACGACTAATAAAGCACCTTCACAGGCTGCGAGCGAGCGCGACACTTCATACGAGAAGTCAACGTGTCCCGGCGTATCAATAAAGTTCAGCTGATAAACTTCACCATTTGGATGGGTATAGTTTAGCGTCACCGAAGTGGCTTTAATGGTAATCCCACGTTCGCGCTCAAGCTCCATAGAATCGAGGACTTGAGCCTGCATTTCACGATCTTGCAAACCGCCACAGGTCTGAATAAAGCGATCTGCGAGGGTCGATTTACCGTGGTCAATATGCGCAATAATCGAGAAGTTACGAATGTTTTTAATATCAACAGATTTTTTAGCTTGCGCCATGGGTTACCTTGAGAAAAAACGCGCTATGTAATTTAAAAATATTACATAACAAAAGCCGAATAGAAATTGCGAAGGATTATAGCAGAATGGTGATCTAGAAAAAGAATTATATTTTTAGCTTTGTCCACTCTGCCAAAATACCTGTCCAGCGATCTCAAGCTCAATCACTGCAATGAAAATTTGAAAATCACACCATGTTTTTGCTAAACCTGATTGAAATATCTAACTCTGTGCCAAAGAAGTGAGCGCTTATTGATCTAGATACACTATTGAAAAATCATAAGGATTGATCTGATCAGAAAGAGGTTGATAGGCTTGGGTAAAGGTAGGCGACATGCGTTTAGGACGCCCAGTGGCCATTTCAATACAGGCCCACTGCGTACTACCTGTAAATAACAGGTTTTGATCCTGTGGTCGATAAAATGCATATTGGCGAAATGAATACAGTGCATTGATATCGTTCAACCAGGTTCGCAAAATAATTTCATCGCCCTCGAAAGCAGCCTTGCGATATTGCACCTGATGCTCAACTGCCACCATGGCATGTTTCAGTTCCACATATTCCTTTAACCCCAATCCCAATTTTTCAATATGGGCTGTGGCGACCTCCTGCATCCACTGTACATAGACCACATTATTGACATGGCCCAAGCCATCGATATGTTCAGCTTGCACCTTTAACGCAAGATCAAAAATAGCTGTCACTTTTCTCTTATCCTTTCCATTATTTTCAACTGAATAGAGTCTACCGAATTTATAGGCTGGGTAAATTGCAAATAATAAAAAACCGCCCATCAAAAGCGGTTTTTTATATTTAAAAATCTGAATAGAATTAGATACGCATTCCGACAATCGCACGCTGCCCTTGGCGCATGAGCGTAACGCGTGCCACATTGCCCTTCTTCAACTCAGAAACTTCTTGTACAAATTGCTCTGCGTTCAATACTGCCTTGTTATTAATATGCGTCACCACATCGTTTGGCATGATACGCGCCTGTGCGGCAATGCCACCTGAACGAACATCCTGAATCATGACCCCGCCTTTGATCTCCAGTCGATCCTTTTCTAGCGAACTTAAATCACGAATAGCCACACCAATTACAGGTCCTTTGCTCGGCTGCGCCTGTGCTCCGGCTTTTGCAGGGGTATCATCCGGTGCGGTACTTAAGGTTGCTGAAATATTACGGCGCTTATCATCACGTAAAACCTCCAGCTGTACCTGTTGCTGAGGTGCAGTACGGTTGAGATAGTTTAATAATTCACTGGTGCGTGAAATCGCAGTGCCGTTATATTTTAAAATCACGTCACTGACACGTAGACCGGCACGTGCGGCGGGTGAATTTGGTGCAACCTGAGTAATTAAGGAGCCTTCAGGCTTAGAAAGGTTGTAAGACTCTGCCAGATTACGGTCGATATCCTGCAAGCTGACCCCCAGATAGGAACGGGTCACTTTACCATTCTTTTTCAGCTGCTCTGCCACTTCCATGGCCACATCAATCGGAATCGAGAAGGAGAGCCCCATATAACCGCCGGTTCCACTGAAGATCCGCGAGTTCACCCCGACTACTTCACCATGCTGGTTAAATAAAGGCCCACCAGAGTTACCCGGGTTGAGGGCCACGTCTGTCTGGATAAAAGGCACTGCTGTTTCACCCATCATGTTGCGCATTTTGGCACTGACGATTCCGGCAGAGGCCGAATAATCAAAACCAAATGGCGAACCAATCGCGAGCACAGGCTCACCGACACGTAAGCGGCCTACATCCCCGGTACGCAATTCTGGAAAACTCGAACCTGTGACCTTAAGTAAAGCTACGTCGGTACGTGCATCACTTCCCACCACAGTGGCATCAATTTCACGGCGATCATTCAGGGTAATGGTGACTTTAGATGCATCCTCAACCACATGATGGTTGGTCAGCAGATAGCCATCTTTACTGGTAAAAAATGCACTGCCATAGCCGGTTTTTTCCTGTGGCATGCGCTGCTGAGGGATAATCACCTGATTGCCAAAGAAGCGACGTAGAATTTCCGGAACTTGTTGTTGTAAGAGTTCTTCTTCGCTCATTTTTTTAACGACATTGACACTGACCACGGCAGGACTGACCTGCTCGACCAGATTTGAAAAATCAACCGGTGTGACAGCCTGCAACTGTGCAGCACTCATGGTCAGGGTCGCTGCAAATAATCCTTTTTTTAAGTCTAGAATTTTCATATAAATTATTCACTCAAATTGTTGATAAATTTATGTAAATAGGTTTTATCACAAACATTGTAAAGTTTAAGTAATAATATGTTTCAATGCTTCACGCTGGACAATATCTCATCATTAAAACACTAAGTTAAGGCTTTGATTAATTTTTTTCATTAATAAATGAGCATTTCAACGCTTGCCTTTTGCACAAAAAAGCGCTGTTATTACCAAACTTTTTTTAAAATTAGCTGATGGACATGTCTAATTCATCCCTTACCCATCAATTTGACGTCATTATTGTGGGCAGTGGCGGTGCCGGTTTAAGTTTAGCCTTATCGCTCCCGGACCATTTTAATATTGCAGTTTTAGCGAAATCCACCCTGACAGATGCCAGCACCTTTTATGCGCAAGGCGGTGTTGCTGCAGTACTCGATAAAATGGATTCGATTGAACAGCATATTGATGACACCATGATTGCAGGTGCACAGCTATGTGAAATGGACGCAGTCAAACAGACGGTAGAAGGGGGCAAACCATCAGTTGACTTTCTGCTAAAACACGGTGTGCAATTTACCCTGGATGAACAGGAACAGTTGCATCTCACCCGTGAAGGCGGCCATTCACAGCGCCGGATTATTCATGCCGCAGATGCCACAGGTCGTGCAATTTCGACTACTTTGGTACAACGCGCCCAAGAAAAATCAAATATCACTATTTTTGAAAATTATATTGCGATTGATCTGATCTGTTCACATAAACTTGGCCTAGACGGTGAAAACCGCGCGCTAGGTTTATATGTGCTGGATGAAAAAAATGAAAAAGTACATACTTTTTTAGCGCCCTTTACCGCCCTTGCCTGTGGCGGTGCAATGAAAGCCTATCTTTATACATCAAATCCGGATATTGCCACAGGTGACGGCATTGCCATGGCCTATCGTGCCGGCTGCCGGGTGGCTAACATGGAATTTAACCAGTTCCATCCGACCTGTCTCTATCATCCACAAGCGCGCTCCTTCCTCATCACTGAAGCAATGCGCGGCGAAGGGGCTTATCTGCGTCTGCCCGATGGCGAACGCTTTATGCTGCGTTTTGACGAGCGCGCCGAACTTGCACCACGCGATATTGTCGCACGCGCAATCGACTATGAAATTAAGCGCTTGGGTATTCGGCATGTCTGGCTGGATATTACCCATAAGGATGAAAGCTTTGTTAGAGAACATTTTCCTACGCTTTATGCCCGCCTGCTGGAACTGGGTATTGATATCACCAAAGATATGATTCCAGTGGTACCTGCAGCCCATTACACCTGTGGTGGCGTTGTGGTCGATGAACATAGCCAGACTGATATCGCAGGTCTATATGCAATTGGGGAAACCTCTTATACTGGTCTGCACGGTGCTAACCGAATGGCCAGTAACTCACTTTTAGAATGCTTTGTGTATGGCATGAGTGCAGCCAAGCATATCGAATCTCATTTCAATGCTGACTATGCCTTTCCGCCCGTACCCATCTGGGATGACTCACAGGTAACCAATCCGGATGAAGATGTGGTGATTCTGCAAAACTGGGATGAGCTACGTCAGACCATGTGGAACTATGTCGGTATTGTGCGCAGCACCAAACGTCTGGAACGTGCCTTGCATCGTATTGAAATGCTGAAAAAAGAAATCACCGAGTATTACCAAGATTATCAGGTCAGCAAAAACCTGATCGAGCTTCGCAATCTGGTGCTGGTCTCAGAAATGATTGTGCGCTGTGCCATGCAGCGTAAAGAATCTCGTGGCCTGCATTTCACGCTGGACTATCCGGAATTATTGCCTGAATTACGCAAGACCATTCTAAATCCGGTGAATTTTGAAGTAGAAACACCCTTGGTCAATATTTAGATTATTGGGGAGATATGATTTTTAAATCATATCTCCCTGTCTTTTAGCGCTCACCTACTTAATTAAGCTTAGGCTATTTATATCACTGAACTTCTATTCTTCAGGTGTTTAGTGTTGAGGTGGAATGGCATAAGTCGCAGTAACATGCGCCACTGGCTCATCAAGGTCTACTGAATAAATCCAGACTTCCCCGACAATCAGAACTTTACCGACTTTAATAAGCTTGCACTCTCCTCGCAAATCCGTGCCACCTGAAGGTTTACGGAGAAAATTGATATTCAGATTGGTGGTGACAGCCAAACCCACCAGGCCAATTTCGCCCAGAATAGCGACATATAAGGCAAGATCGGCCAAGGTCATCATGGTTGGGCCAGAAACAGTACCACCCGGACGCAACTCTTGTGCGCTAACCTGATACAGCAAAGTTGCGCCGCGTGGAACAACGGCTTCGATCCTACATTTTTCTAGGCTTTGTGGAAATTCTTGTTGTAAAAATTGTTGGATTTCGGTTTTGGTCGTTTTCATCTTATTAAAAAAATCTTCTATATTGCCTTCAATATAGAAGATTTTTCACACATTTACCTAGTGAAAATTAAAATAAACAGGATTTCAATTTAAACCAGACTTCAAATAACTTAAAGCCTGCTCGAATACCTGCTCCGGTGTACGGGTTGCATCCAGACGTTTGATCCGTTCCGGATGACGCTGCCACAACGTTTCATAGCCGGCTCTTACTTTCTCAAAGAAAGTGACTTTCTCTTGTTCAAAGCGATCCAGTGCGCCACGCGCGCGTGCCCGGTTCATTCCCAGTTCAATCGGTGCTTCTAACCAGAAGGTGATGTCCGGCATACGTGCCACAAAGTGATCATTTAATAACTGCAGCTTTGTTTCCCTGAGTCCACGACCTGCACATTGATAGGCAAAGCTGGCATCAGTAAAACGGTCACAGAGTACAATTTTTCCGGCTGCTAAGGCTGGCAGAATGACTTGTGCCAAATGCTGGGCACGCGCCGCATACATCAATAGTAATTCGGTATCATGCGCCATCGCTTCTTCATGATTCACAGCCAGAAGTAGTGCTCGGATCTGCTCGGCCATCGGCGTACCACCCGGCTCGCGCGTAAGCATCACATCTTTGCCTTGGGCCATAAAATCGTCATAGATCGAACGAATGAGTGTGGTTTTACCTACACCTTCTGTGCCTTCAAAGCTAATAAACATACTCATTCCTTATTCTTCGAGCGTAAAATGGTCAGATACTCCTGCACTGCTTTATTGTGATCATTCAGATTGGTCGTAAACGTATGTCCGCCATTGCCCGTGGCGACAAAATAAAGGTTGTCAGAATTATCCGGATGCATGGCTGCTTCAATGGCTTTCTTACTTGGCAGTGCAATTGGCGTTGGCGGCAAACCAGACATGGTATAGGTGTTATACGGCGTCGGCGTACGTAAATCCTTGCGGGTAATATTGCCATTATAGGCATCGCCCATTCCATAAATCACGGTAGGATCGGTCTGTAAACGCATGCCAATTTTTAAACGGCGCACGAACACTCCAGAAACCTGTTCTAGCTCACTATCCACACTGGTTTCTTTTTCAATGATCGACGCCATGATCAGCGCTTCATATTTATTCTGATAGGGCAGATCAGTCACGCGTTTTTCCCAGGCCTGATCCAGTGCCTTCATCTGGCGCTGATACAGATTGGTTAAAATTTTACGGTCAGTTTCACCTTTAGCAAAGAAGTATGTATCCGGTGCAAACAGACCTTCAGGATGTGAAAATGGAATATTGAGCTCTTTAAGGAGTTGTGCCGTTGGCAAATGTGACACTTCTTTGGTCACCAGATCATCTTTCTTCAAAGCATCAATCAGCTGTTTGAATGTGGTTCCTTCAATCACCAAAATCCGGTTCATCTGGGCATTTTCAGCATTGGAGATCATATCCAGAACCTGACGAATACTCATGCCCTGGCGCACTTCATATACGCCAGCTTTCATGGTGTCATGAATCAGGATGCGCTGATAAAGCTTGAGAATAATCGGGAAACTGACCTGTTTTCCTTTGGCCAGACGGTCAATAAAACCAGAATAGGTTTCCCCTGACCCAATCGCCAGCAGCTGTTTTTGTCCGTCTACAGGATAGTCTTTCCACAAACTACTTTTTAAGACCAGTACCAAAATCAAGGCAAGTCCAATCAGGACGAAGGCAATTCCTTTGAAAAGTGACGAAAATTTGGCTGTATTGTTCTTTTTGGCTTTAGACTTGGAAGCTGACATATTAAGACATCTGATTTAATCGAAGACGGTTAAAAAGTTCAATACAAGCATCGCCATCCAGGGATCGCTGCTCAAATTGAGTGACAATTTTCATCGGGTTTAGCGCATTACAAAAAAACAGACTCTGAATATGGGCTATTTCCTCCATATCGATGTAACGTTGCTGACAGGCAATTCCCTGATCTTGCATCCGTTGTAGAATTTCTGCACGCATCACCCCAAAGACGCCATTATAACGAAGTTCCGGCGTAATCCATGTATTGTTTATACAAATGAAACAATTACTGCTCACCCCTTCGACAACCCCGCCCTGTACATCTGTCACCAGTGCCTCAGACCAACCGCGCTGATCCGCCTCCTGCTTGAGCAAAACCTGCTCCAGGCGATTCAAGGTTTTTAGTCCGACCAGACCCGGCATGGTCAATCCCAGTGCCTGCTGTAATACCCCACTTTGGATCTGTTCATACTTTAAATCATGTAGGGCTTGAGGATAATAAAATACCCACAGATCCGCCGGATGCTCTGGCAAACTATAGCCCCGCTCGCCGACTCCACGACTCAGCACGATCTTTAATGTTCCATTCAGCTGACTTTCTGATTCACGTAAAAGTTCTAAACTTTCTGCAATCAGAGCTAAATCAGCATGCAAACTTAATTTTTGATTACTGAGCTGCAAACGTGCCAGATGACGATCATATAATTCCACCCGGTCCTGTCGAATCCGGGCCGTGCTAAAACAGCCATCACCATAATGAAAGGCCCGATCGAGTACTTCTATCTCACTGACATGGTTCGCATTTTTCAAACAGAGCATATTTTATTGCCTCTCAAATCAACAATTGAGTACTGAGAGATAAGCTCCATCGATTTATCTCTTTTACTCACATCAAATGCATTTTTAATTATTTTTTATGCAAAATATCTCCAGCTATTCTTGCCTTGTCCAACAAAAGCTAAAAAAATTGAGGCAAAAATGAATATTGGTAAATTAAAAATTGGGGTATTGGCTGCACTGGTTTCGGCCACTGCTTTCAGTGTGTCTGCAAAAGATTTCCTGAACGTGTCTTATGACCCAACCCGCGAATTATATGACAATTTTAATAAGGAATTCAGCGCATACTGGAAAAAAACCACGGGTCAGGACGTGAACTATAAACAGTCGCATGGCGGTTCAGGTAAACAGGCCCGTGCTGTGATTGATGGTCTGGATGCAGACGTCGTGACCCTCGCGCTGGCGGCCGACATTGATGAAATTGCAGCGAGAGGTCTGCTGCCTAAAGACTGGCAGAAAAAATTCCCGCAAAACTCGACCCCCTATACCTCCACCATCGTCTTTCTGGTCAAAAAAGGCAATCCAAAAGGGATTAAAGATTGGGGAGATCTGGTGAAACCTGGAGTAGAGATCATTACGCCAAACCCGAAAACTTCTGGCGGTGCACGCTGGAACTATCTGGCGGCATGGGCATGGGCCAAACATCAACCTGGTGGCAATGACAGCAAAGCACAAGATTTTGTGCGTCAAATTTATAAACAGACCAAAGTGCTGGACTCAGGCGCACGTGGAGCCACCACCACTTTTGCTGAGCGCGGGATCGGTGATGTATTACTGGCTTGGGAAAATGAAGCCCATCTCGCTACTCGTGAACAGCCGGGTAAATTTGAAATCATCACGCCAAGTCTGTCAATTTTGGCCGAGCCACCGGTGGCAATTGTAGAGAAAAACGCCAAGAAAGATGGCAATGAAAACCTGGCCAAAGCTTATTTGAATTATCTGTATTCTCCTGCGGGGCAAACTGTGGCTGCGAAGAATTTCTATCGTCCACGTAATAGCGAAGTATTAAAGAAATATAGCAGCGTATTTAAACCTTTAAAGTTAGTCACCATCGACAAAGAATTTGGTGGCTGGACCAAGGTACAAAAAGCACATTTCGATAATGGCGGGATCTTTGATCAAATTGTAAAGGCAAATCATACGAAATAATGAGGCAGTCCAGCAGAAACAATGGCCTTTATTGATAAGGCCATTCTCATTTCAATAACTTCAGCTCTGTCTTATCTTTTTTTTTCATATAAAATTCGTTTTTATTTATTTTTTACGCATAAAGAATAGGTTTATTCTGCAGCTATGTTACAAAACGTGTAAGAAATTGAGGTTTCTAATGAGTATTTCAAAAACAATAAAACTTGGGGTTCTGGCTGCTGTGATTTCGGCAACCTCATTGGGTGCTTCAGCACGTGATTTTTTGAATGTTTCCTACGATCCGACACGTGAATTGTATGAAGATGTCAACAAGAGTTTTGGCAAATATTGGGAAAGCCGTACGGGTCAAAAAATTAACTTCAAGCAATCCCATGGTGGTTCTGGTAAACAGGCCCGCTCTGTTATTGATGGCTTGAATGCAGATGTGGTGACTTTGGCCCTCGCAGCCGATATTGATGTGCTTGCAGAAAAAGCCAAATTATTGCCAGCAGACTGGCAAAAGAAACTGCCACAAAACTCGACACCGTATACCTCAACAATCGTATTTTTGGTGCGTAAAGGCAACCCCAAAGGGATTAAAGACTGGGGCGATCTGGTGAAACCGGGTGTCGGCATTATTACCCCGAATCCGAAAACATCAGGTGGCGCGCGCTGGAACTATCTGGCGGCATGGGCATGGGCCAAACATCAGGCCGGTGGCAATGACACGACTGCACAAGAATTTGTTCGCCAAATTTATAAAAACACCAAAGTCCTGGATTCAGGTGCGCGTGGTGCAACTACCACCTTTGCCGAGCGCGGGATCGGTGATGTCTTGCTGGCCTGGGAAAATGAAGCGTACTTAGCGATTCGTGAGCAACCAGGTAAGTTTGAAATTATCACGCCAAGTCTGTCTATTCTGGCTGAACCGCCAGTGGCGATTGTAGAAAAAAATGCAGCGAGAAAAGGCAATAAGCATCTGGCTCAAGGTTATTTAAACTTCCTGTACTCACCACTGGGGCAAGATCTGGCAGGCAAACATTATTATCGCCCACGCAGTGAAGTAGCTTTAAAGAAATATAATCATGTGTTCAAACCACTCAAACTGGTAACGATTGATCAGGAATTTGGCGGCTGGGCAAAAGTGCAAAAAGCGCATTTTGAGAATGGCGGTATTTTCGACCAGATTGTGAAGGCAAACAGCGCGAAGTAATTCGCAGCTGATCTGACAGGAGCATCGACATGATACATACGCTTATTGTTCCAGGTGTAGGTGGTAGCGAATACAATCACTGGCAAACATGCTTACAACATCAGCTCAGTCGATGCTCTCGTGTGCAACAAAAAGATTGGAATCATCCCGTTTTGCAGGAATGGATCACTGAATTTGTCAAAGCCCTGCAAGATATTCAAGATGATGTACAGATTGTAGCGCACAGCTTTGGCTGTTTAACCTCGGTCGCAGCACTGGCACAACATCCAGAATTGACTGCTAAAGTTAAAAAGCTGATTCTGGTCGCGCCTGCCAATCCGGCACGTTTTGGGGAAAATGGTTTCGTTCGTAACAGCCAGACCGATTACAGCCATTATTTTCAGCAAGTGCAGATTCAGGTTCCGGCCACGTTATTAATCAGTGAAAATGATCCCTGGTTAAGCTATGCAGATGCCGAGTTTCTGGCCAAAGCCTGGAAACTCAAACCGATTAATCTCGGACAGGTGGGGCATGTCAATGTCGCTTCAGGATTTGGCCCTTTTCCTGAACTTGCCCAGTATTTGATTTCAGAAAAGACTATGCAACATATCAGCAATACTGATGACAGCAAGTATTATTTCAAATTTGCATTTTAGTCGTTGCAAATTATGCTTGTGTCCAATTTCTTTTTTTAATTTTCGCTGGTTAGTTTTAACCAGCTTTCTCTCTTTTGAGGAGTCATCATGTCGCAGCGATCCCGAGTGCTGCCAGGATTTGGTCTTTCTCTAGGCTTTACCCTAGCGTATTTATCATTAATCGTTTTAATCCCGCTGTCTGCTGTTTTTATTAAATCACTGGGCATTGGCTGGGAAGGCTTGTGGGAAATCCTGAGCTCTGAACGTATTCAAAAATCCCTACAACTCAGTTTCAGTGCAGCCATTATTGCTGCGCTGGTGAATGTGGTGTTTGGCCTGTTATTGGCCTGGTGTCTGGTACGTTATAGCTTCCCGGGCAAACGTATTGTCGATGCCTTGGTCGATTTGCCTTTTGCGCTGCCAACAGCGGTGGCCGGTATTGCCTTGACCTCTTTATATGCGCCGACTGGCTGGATTGGTCAGTATCTTGAACCGATTGGTATTCAGGTTGCTTATACCCCGATTGGTATTACGCTGGCTCTAATCTTTATTGGCCTGCCTTTTGTGGTTCGTACCGTACAGCCGGTACTCAGTGATCTGGAAACTGAACTGGAAGAAGCTGCATCTGCACTCGGGGCAAATCGCTTACAAATTGTGACCAAGGTAATTTTCCCGATTTTACTTCCTGCGCTTATCACTGGCTTTGCATTAGCTTTCGCTCGCGGTGTTGGTGAATATGGTTCGGTGATCTTCATTGCCGGGAATCAGCCCTTTGAAACAGAAATTGCCCCACTGATGATTATTTCTCGTTTAGAAGAATATGATTATGCAGGTGCAACCACAATTGCGGTGGTGATGTTGCTGATTTCATTTGTCCTGCTGTTCCTGATTAACTTACTGCAAGCTTGGGCCAGCCGCCGTACCGGGAGAACTGCACGATGAGTTTGAATACCAACAGCAATGCACTAGCTGAAAAACTACAATCCCGTGATGCAACCCGTGAGCCAACCTGGGTACGTTATACCCTGATCACTATTGCACTGATTTTTTTCTTGAGCTGCCTGATCCTGCCTTTGATTCTGGTTTTTGTGGAAGCCTTTAAACAGGGAATTGGTGTCTATACACAGGCATTGGTGCATCCAGATACTTTATCTGCAGTCAAACTTACACTTTTGACTGCTGCAATCGCCGTACCGCTGAACGTGGTATTTGGTGTCGCTGCGGCATGGTCAGTGGCGAAGTTTAACTTTCGGGGTAAATCCTTCCTGACCACCTTGATTGATATGCCATTTTCGGTCTCTCCCGTGATTGCCGGTTTAATGCTGGTACTGATTTTCGGTACGCAAGGCTGGATGGGGTCCTGGTTAATGGACAATGACATCAAGATCCTTTATGCAGTGCCTGCCATTGTCCTGGCGACCATCTTTATTACTGTACCCTTCGTGGCTCGTGAGTTAATTCCATTAATGGAAGCACAAGGCACGGAAGAAGAAGAAGCTGCGATTGTGCTCGGTGCATCTGGCTGGCAAACTTTCTGGAAAGTGACCCTGCCAAATATCAAATGGGGTCTGATTTACGGCGTGATTCTGTGTAATGCACGGGCCATGGGTGAGTTTGGTGCAGTATCGGTTGTATCCGGTCATATCCGCGGTGAAACCAATACTTTACCGCTACACGTCGAAATTCTTTATAACGAATATACCTTTAGTGCTGCGTTTGCCGTGTCTTCGCTTCTGGCTCTCCTCGCAATTGTCACCCTGATTTTAAAAACATGGGTGGAACTGCGCCAGGAAAAACAGGACAAACGTAATCAAGATTCTACAGTTTCTTAAGGAATGCCAACATGAGTATTCAAGTACAAAATATTGAAAAACACTTTGGTGCATTCCATGCACTTAAAAATATCTCGCTGGATTTCCCAGATGGTCAACTGGTGGCCCTGCTCGGCCCATCAGGTTGCGGCAAAACCACGCTTTTACGGATTATTGCCGGTCTGGAATCTGCAGATGGCGGTCAGGTCATTCTGGAAGGTCAGGATGCGACCAATGTTCATGTACGTGAACGTGAAGTCGGCTTCGTGTTTCAACATTATGCCCTGTTTCGTCATATGACGGTATTTGACAATATTGCTTTTGGTCTGCGTGTTCGCCCACGTAAAACCCGTCCATCTGAAGCGGAAATTAAAAAACGTGTTACGCGTTTACTTGATTTGGTTCAGCTGGGTTTTCTGGCTGACCGTTACCCTGCTCAGCTTTCAGGTGGTCAGCGTCAGCGTATTGCGTTGGCACGTGCCTTAGCCGTTGAACCGCGTGTGCTGTTGCTAGATGAACCTTTCGGTGCACTGGATGCCAAAGTCCGTAAGGAATTACGTCGCTGGTTACGTACCTTGCATGATGAGTTGCACATCACCTCGATCTTTGTGACCCACGATCAGGAAGAAGCGCTGGAAGTGGCCGATCAGATTGTGGTGATGAACAAAGGTAATGTCGAACAGATCGGTTCGCCACGTGAGGTCTATGAAACGCCGGCAACCCCATTTGTGTTTGATTTCTTGGGTCAAGCCAATCGTTTTGAAGGCCAGAACAACGGCGGCATTATTCAGCTCGGGCAAGATCGCATTCACTTTGATGGTGCAAAAAATGCTGCTCAAGGTGAAGTGATTTTATTCGCACGTCCTGATGAGCTGCGCATTCATGCACAGCCACAAGACAATGCCATTCAGGCCACCTTCATACGTGAATTATGGATTGCGGGTAAAGTCGTTGCAGAACTGAATGACCGTCAGGGTAACTTGATTGAAATTTTACTGACACCTGATGAAGCAAGAGCACACCAATTCCGCCCCAATCAAACCGTGTGGTTAAGTGCGGTGAACTTGCATTTATTTGAAAATCAGGTCGCTTAAGACCAAAAGATGGGGCTTCGAAATGCCCCATCCTCTTCTAGGGTAAAGAGAATTATGAATTTCCAACAATTAAGAATTATACGAGAAACGGTTAGACAGAACTTTAATTTAACTGAAGCCTCAGCTGCACTTTATACTTCGCAGTCTGGAGTGAGTAAGCATATTAAAGATCTGGAAGATGAGCTTGGCGTGCAGCTATTTATCCGTAAGGGTAAGCGTCTACTGGGTTTAACCGAGCCGGGTCAGGCACTGTTAGGGATTGTGGAACGCATGCTGGTCGATGCCGATAATATTAAGCGACTGGCTGATGATTTTAATAAAGTTGATGAAGGCACCTTGACCATTGCCACCACGCATACCCAGGCGCGCTATGTGCTACCGCCGATTGTCAGCCAATTTAAAAAAGAATTTCCTAAAGTACATTTGATTCTGCAACAGGCCAGCCCGGTAGAAATCACGGAAATGCTGCTGCAAGGTCAAGCCGATATCGGTATTGCAACCGAAGCACTGACGACTGAAGACAATCTGGCCAGCGTACCTTATTATAACTGGCAACATAGTATTATTACGCCGCAAAATCATCCACTTGCAACTAAAGATCAGATCCGGATCGAAGATCTGGCCCATTACCCGATTATTACCTATCATGGTGGTTTTACCGGTCGTTCCAAGATTGATACTGCCTTTGAAGAAGCCGGCTTTGATGTCGATATCGTCATGTCCGCACTCGATGCCGATGTGATTAAAACCTATGTGGAAATGAATATGGGCGTCGGCATTGTCAACGATGTCGCTTATGACCCGGAGCGTGATTACCGTTTAAAGCAGATTAAAACGGATATTTTTGGCATGAATACCACCTGGATTGCGGTACGTAAAGGACATTTACTACGTGGTTATGGCTACGAGTTTATTTCCCTGTGCTCGCCGGATGCCGATATTAAAGCGCTTAAAAAAGTCGCCTATCCAGACGAATAAAAATATATAAGTTTTCAGTCAAAGAGGCCAGCGAGCCTCTTTATTATTTTCAAGTGGATAATCTGTATAAATATCAAGCATAATCACATTAATAATAAATTGAATTATACCAATATGATCGACAGCAAATTTGCTCTTTTCTGTATGGGCTGCGCTTTTTCTGGGTCAGGTTATAGCGCTGCTTTTGAACAGTCCAATCAAAGTATTCAGTCTTTTTTTGAAAAAAATCATTATGCTGAAATTTCATTGGCTTGGGTTCGCCCTGATATTAGCGGTCAGGTACAGCATACCGAGCAGCTGCAACAACTGGGTATTACTGACTTTTCTACGGGCCAACTTGCCAGTACGCAATTTATCTCTAATGTTGCCTTAAAATTACAGCTTCACCCTCAACTGTCATGGGGACTGATTTATGATCAGCCTTATCATGTAGATGTGGCTTATAGTTATAATCCTGTTTTTGCAGGTGAAGCGCTTTCTGTTGAAGCCGCGACTATCCAGTTTGATAGCCACAATCTCACATCATTAATCGGCTTCCAACCGGATAATCACTGGAATTTTTATACAGGGCTAAGTTATCAAAGTCTGGAAGGAAGCTTATATTTATCCGGGCAAACCTTTTATATATTTAATGGTTATCGGGCTACATTTGAACAAGATCCCGCTTGGGGCTGGCTTGCAGGATTCAGTTATCAACTACCCGAATATTTTTTTAGAACTGCGCTGACTTACCGTTCAGCCATTGCTCACCATCATAAAACTGCTGAATCGATTGTCGTAGGCACCAATCCCTCCCCCTATACCCAGATTCAAACCCCTCAATCCATCCATCTGGATTTTCAAACAGGATTGCCTTATCAAAATGCCTTTTATGGCACATTACGCTGGTTAAACTGGCAAAATTTTGTCATTCAGCCGCCTAAATTCAGTGTAGTGATTGACTATGCTGCCTTAGAATTCCCAGAATTAGAATCATTCAGGATGATTGATTATCGTGAGGATCAATGGTCTGCCAAAATCGGTCTGGCGCATCAATGGCCCTCCTTTGGCATAAACTCTATCGAACTCTTATGGGATTCCGGTACAGGAAATCCGGCTTCGACATTAAATCAGAGTGATGGATATTGGGGTATTGGACTAGCTCATCTTTACAAGATTCAAGATACTTGGGATATTGCGACAGGACTCTATTATTTAAAATTTCAGAAACCTGAGGTTGCAACATCTGATTCGCTTACTCCCCAGATAGCGGGTTTATCCGCTGTTTCTGACAATAGTGCCTGGATCGCAGGTTTAAAACTGGGTTATCACTTTTAAATTACTTATTACAAAGCATAAAAAAACGAGCCGAAGCTCGTTTTTTATAGATTAAAACTTAGAAGCGGAAGCTGACACCCAATTTTGCGACTGGTAGCCATTCGTATTTATTGTCATTACGAATCTCGTTTTCTTCATTACGTAAGGCAGTATCAAAATCTGGAATATCTGGATTAAACTCATCTACTGGAACAAATGCGCCTGTAGGAGTTAGATTAACACTTGGGTTACCATTATAATATGCACCGATTTCACCAAATACACCCCAACGATTGGTAATTGCTGGAGAGAAACCGATCCCTACATAAGGTGCAATATTGTTTTTGTAAGATAAATCTCCTGTCACACGCCCAGTAGTGCTTCCTACTGTTCTGTATCGATTACCATCAACACTAATAGTACCATCAGCACCTGTACGACTTTCTAGACCATAATCATTGTCAACATATGCAACACCGGCTGCCATATAGAACCAGTTCGCCCAAGGACGAATTTCAGCATTTAAATAGGTCAAGTTATTGTCCATATCCAGGTCATATTTTGTACCATTGATTGACAAGTCATCAGACCAGGAAATGTCACCACCGTTATAACCTAAAGTCACGCCGACATATGGATTGGCATTCCAAGAAATTGCCCCACCATAACCGGTAGTACCGACTTCAGCACGAACAGCTGCAGGTTTAAAGAAAGAAAAAGATGCCACACCTTCATCTGTTACGATTGTTTCATCAGCAGCCATAGCAGAGCCAGCTGCTGCAGCCAAAATGGAAACTGCTAAAATTTTATGTAAAGACTTCATTATTTCTCTCCTCAAAAGAACTTATTTTGATCATTAGTTATTCGTGATGGGTTCAATATAAAGGACTTAAAAAATATTTTTTATTCATGTTTTGCTGATCTTTTGTTATTTTTTGATACAAATTAGTTTTTCTTGTTGATAACCTGGCTTTTTCTAACACTTCTACTACATTTTAAAATAATGAAAAATAACACTTATCACGTTCATTATTTCAAACTTCCCACACTTTTGGCTATTTTTCATCTATTTTCAGTCTGCTCAACTATTTTTAATGCAATATAGTGTAAAATCTAGAAAATTTTTTCTGGAAGGAAGATCATGTCGCAGCTTTCAACAATCATTGAAAAAGCGTTTGAAGATCGTGCGAATTTCACAGCTGCAGATTGCCCTGCTGAAATCCGTCAAGCAGTTGAGGACGTAATTGCTGGTCTAGACAATGGTACTTTACGTGTTGCTGAAAAAATCGATGGTGAATGGATTGTTCATCAATGGATTAAGAAAGCGGTATTGTTATCATTTAAATTAAACGACAATAAACCAATGCAAGCTTGTGATCTTCGTTTCTATGACAAAGTAGATACTAAATTCTCAGACTGGACTGAAGAACAATTCAAAGCGGCTGGCGTACGTGTAGTTCCTCCTGCGGTGGCGCGTAAAGGTTCGTTCCAGGCTAAAGGCGTGATCTTGATGCCTTCTTATGTCAACATCGGTGCCTATGTAGATGAAGGTACGATGGTGGACACATGGGCAACTGTGGGTTCATGTGCACAGATTGGTAAAAATGTTCACTTGTCTGGTGGTGTTGGTATTGGTGGTGTACTTGAACCACTTCAGGCCAACCCGACTATTATTGAAGATAACTGCTTTATCGGTGCACGTTCTGAAATCGTTGAAGGCGTGATCGTTGAAGAAGGTTCTGTAATTTCAATGGGCGTATTCATTGGTCAATCGACCAAGATTTATGACCGTGCCACTGGTGAAATTCACTATGGTCGCGTACCAGCAGGTTCAGTCGTTGTTGCAGGTAGTCTGCCTTCTAAATGTGGTACTTACAGCCTTTATGCTGCGATTATCGTGAAAAAAGTAGATGCGCAAACTCGTTCTAAAACCAGCCTGAACGATCTATTACGCGAAGACTAATATGTCTTAACTTAGAGGGCACATTGGTGTTCCTCGGAGCTTCAAGCGCTCCCCGTCTCTACGATCAGTCATGATCGTAGGGATTTTTATTTTTATACCCGGTTATTTATTTCTCAGTGGTTAGTTTTGTTATGAATACGCTTCGTTCTTCCGCAATTCCAGTTTCTGATCCGTCTGCGGGTTTACGCATTACGGAGATCTTCTATTCATTACAAGGTGAAGCCAATGCTGCGGGCTTGCCAACGGTTTTTATCCGCTTAACCGGCTGCCCGTTACGCTGTACATACTGTGACACCACCTATTCATTTGAAGGTGGTCAGCGTCAGTCTCTGGATGAAATTATTCAGACCACGCTCGATTTTAAAACACCCTATGTCTGTGTGACCGGTGGTGAACCACTGGCTCAACCGAATGCCCTGCCTTTAATGCAGCGCCTTGCTGATTTAGGTTGTGAGGTTTCTTTAGAGACCAGTGGTGCTTTAGATGTTGCTAAAGTAGACCCGCGCGTTTCCAAAGTTCTAGATTTAAAAACCCCAACTTCAGGTGAAGTTGCACGAAATTTGTTATCCAATCTGGATCATTTAACGCCACATGATCAAATCAAGTTTGTGATCTGCAACCGTGAAGACTATGAATGGTCAAAGCAGCAGCTTGAACAGTATCAGCTTCAAGAGAAAGTCAGTACAGTCTGGTTCTCGCCTGCATTTGCGGTTGAAAAAGGCGCGGTTCGTTTACCGCAACTGGCGCGTGATTTGGCTCAGTGGATTTTAGAAGACCATCTCCCTGTTCGTTTCCAGTTACAGCTGCACAAGTTGTTATGGAATGATGAAACTGGTCGTTAATTTTTTGTAAAGTTACTTTTTTGGAGAATCAGCTTATGCGCCCTCGTGCCATTGTTCTGTTATCTGGCGGATTAGACTCAACTACATGTCTGGCTTGGGCACAGGCACGCTACGAATGTATCGCGATCAGTTTTAAGTATGGTCAGCGTTCAACCACAGAGCTGGATGCAGCCAAAGCACTGACTCAAGCTGCCGGTGTGGAACATCGTGTGATTAATATTGATCTGGGCAATCTGGGTGGCTCAGCCCTTACCGATCATAGCATTGAGGTGCCTGATCATGAACAAGCCGGTATCCCGATTACCTATGTTCCGGCACGTAATACCATCTTCCTGTCTTATGCTTTAGCCGCTGCGGAAGTATTTAAAGCCGAAGCAATTGTGATCGGAATTAATGCGGTTGATTACTCGGGCTATCCGGATTGCCGACCGGAATTTATTGACGCATTTGCCAACATGGCACGCCTTGCGACCAAGGTTGGCGTAGAGGGTCAGGCGCTCAAATTTGAAACACCTTTGTTACATTTATCCAAAGCAAATATTATTCGCTTAGGTATTGAACATGGCGTAGACTACAGTCAAACGGTGTCATGCTATCAAGCAGATGACCAAGGACGTGCCTGTGGCAAATGTGACAGTTGCCGTTTACGTAAACAGGGTTTTGCGGACGCAGGTGTTGAAGACCCGACACGTTATATACCGTAATAACAAGGTAGAGTTTATGAAGAATTTAAAATCAAGCATCGTGCTTTCAGCAATTGTTTCAGCTGCTGCTATGTTCGCAACAACGGCTCAGGCAGCTGATGACAAATTACAACAAGCTTATAAAAGCACCAATGTAAAATCTGCATTGATCAATGTTTGTAAAGATGAAACTGGCAAAGGTAAAAAACTGACCGCTGCTGAAGTCAGTAAATATTGTACTTGCGCTGTTGAAGCAGATGGTAAACTAACCAATGCACAAAAATGGGAAATCCAAAGCACCATTAATCAGAAGAAAAGTCCTGGAACTTTAGCTTTTGTACAGAAGCAGAATAAAGACCTGCAAGCATGTTTTGGTCCACAGTTAACAGGCAAACTGAAAACTTTGACTGAAGAAGCAATGAAATCAGCTCAAGCTGCGCCGAAGAAATAATATCTCATTATTCTTTGATGAAATAAGCCACTATAATGTGGCTTATTTTTTTGAAAAATTTAAATAAAACAGGAGTTAATATGACTGCCATCAGTTTGCTTGACCAGAGTTTCCCTGCAACGACAGCTGAAATCAATTTAACCCAGCTGGATACAGAATGGCTGGTGATTTATTTTTATCCTAAAGATTCTACTCCGGGTTGTACCACTCAAGCCGTCGGATTTTCTTGTTTAAAAGACCAGTTTGATGCTTTAAATACCACCATTATTGGCGTATCTCGTGATTCGGTCAAAGCCCATCAAAACTTTACTGAAAAGCAGAATCTGAGTATTAATCTGATCAGTGATAAAGAAGAAGTGCTGTGTAATCACTTTGATGTGATTAAAGAAAAGAACATGTATGGCAAACAAGTCATGGGGATCGAGCGCTCGACTTTTATTTTCCATAACGGCGAACTGGTCAAAGAATATCGTAAAGTCAAAGCCGCAGGTCATGCCGAACAAGTCCTGGAAGATTTAAAAGCTCTGCAAAGTGCTTAATTGACTATTTCCTGCAAGGATAAAAGCTCGAAAAAATCGGGCTTTTTTTGTGATTACTTTGATGTAATACAAGCATTTTATATGTCTTCTATGCTTCAATTTTTAAAGCTAAGCAATAGACATGCAGCAGTCTATTAAGCTAAAAGCGACCACATAAAAGATCTATTAAAAGACTGTTTAAGACATCCTTAATTAACTTCACAATGACCCGAGAGATGCAGATTCACTTTCTCTCCTACGCCTGCAATCCCCTTTCTCATGCCGAAATCACTGCGGTTAATCACTGCAAATGCCTGGACTTCGAGCAAGTTGTCATTAGACAGACTCGACTTAAAGGTTGTTTCAAAAATCACCGGTTTGGTCACACCACGCAAAGTCAAATTGCCTAAAACATTGTATTTACCATTGCCCAGGTCTTTAAACTGGATACTTTTAAAACTTACCGTTTTGTATTTTTCAACATAAAAAAGGTCTTCACCCAAAATCATATGTTTCAATAACGGTTTATTAAAACTCAAACTCTCGACATCCATGACCAGATGCGTTGAAGCATTTTGCGGTGCTTTGGCATCAAACTGCATGCTGGATTGCACCTGATTAAACTTGGCTTTGACCACAGTCAGTCCCATTGACTTGATCTCAAAGCCGACATCACTTTTAGGAGTGAGCGTCCATGATTTTGCAAAAGCCTGACTGCTGAAAAATAAACAGATTGCCAGGCCAATCAGTCCAGTTTTTATTGTTGTTTTCAATTTTAAATCCACCTTGTTTAATTTCTTATTGATCGGATTTAGGTACACGCTTCAAGCTGAAATTAAATTTTCTTTTCAGTTTTAGAATTTTTGTTTTCGTTATTTTTATACCAGTTAACTGAAGTTTTTGTAAAACCCTTAGTGACTAATGGAAAAAATAATCGTTAGTATTTATTTTTAAGAAATGGCCTAATCGAAGTATGCTCATCGAATGGAGACTGTTAATACTTTGATTTTAAAATTCATCTCCTAAATATGATCATATATTTCAACAAAATCTGAAGTAAAATTTGCTTACACAGCGAGCACTGCAAACTCTATTTTCTATTGTGATTCTCTTTGAAAAATGTTTAAAACAGAATGTCTAGACAAATATCAATTACAGACCTTACTCGCATTCTCTTGCTCAAAATATAAAAATCCTCAATTGAGGATTTTTATATTACCAGTTGAATTAAATACTGAGAATTAATGACCCTGCGACGATCCACATGGTACAAGCAATGAGAGCATCCAGAACCTTCCAGGCATGGCGATGCTGAAACCAGGGTGTCAATATCTTTGCCCCATAGCCCAAGCTAAAAAAGAAAAACCAGGATGCACACACAGCACCAAGCGCAAACCACCATTTTCCTAGGCTATATTGCGTTGAAATTGAACCAATCAGGATGACGGTTTCTAAATAAACATGCGGGTTTAACCAAGTAAATGCCAGACAGATCATCAACACTTGTAAAAAATGTGCTGTAACTTGATCACTTGGAGCCAAAACTTCTGTTGATTTAAATGCATTGATTGCATGTTGCAGACCATAATAAAACAGGAATCCTGCGCCAATATATTTAGAAAACATAACCGCATTTGGATAATGTTCAATGATGTGAGCAAAACCAAAAACACCTAATAATATCAAAATAGTATCAGACAAGGCACACGTCAAACAGACCAGGAAGATATGCTGCTGTTTTAAACCCTGTTTTAGTACAAAGGCATTCTGCGCCCCGATACTGACAATCAGGCTCATACCTACAGCAAAGCCACTGACCATATAACTGAACATCACATTCCCCTTTTTTGAATACATGAATTATTCAACAAAAAGGAAGCTATTCATTAAAACTAAGTTAATATCAATTTAACTAAATTTTTCTTAGATTGTAGCGATGCTGAATGCGAAACAATGTGATGCTTTTTACGCGGTTGCAAAAACTGGAAGTTTTGATCTGGCGGCAGAACAACTCAATATTACTGCCTCAGCAGTGACCCTTCGTGTTCAGAGTCTGGAAAAACAATTGGGACACTTGCTGCTGGTGAGAGACCGGCCTTGTCGCGTGACTCAATCTGGACAAACTTTATTGCATTATTTACAGCATCAGCGTTTGCTAGAACAGAATTTGATGCAGGATTTGGGCGGACAGGTACAACAGGAAGGTTTTTACTGTCTGAATATTGCCACCAATGCCGATTCACTTGCGACCTGGTTATTGCCGACCTTACAAGCCCAACTGATCCAGCATAAAATTGTGCTGCATTTTCAACTGGATGACCAATCACAAACCCATCATTTACTGGAAGCCGGACTGGTCAATGCCTGTTTGAGCACTGAAGCCAAAGCCATGAAAGGCTGTCTGGCCGAGCGGATTGGACCAATGCACTACCGTCTGGTTGCCACGCCTGAATTTGCCCGGAACTGGTTTCAACAAGGAATACATCGTGATGCCTTACGCCACGCACCGGCGATTCTGTTTAATGAAAAAGACCAGTTGCATACCCAGTATATCCAGCAAGAATTTGGCCTGAGTCCGGCACAATATCCTCACTTTTTTATTCCATCGACGCATGCATTTTTTGATGCCATTGTCATGGGCTTGGGTTATGGCTGGTTGCCGGATTATCAAACCCGGCATTTGCTGGAATCAGGACAATTGATTGAACTTTCCGGTGAAATGCGAATTGAAGTCCCCTTGTATTGGCATCACTGGAAACAGCAGTCTCCTGCTCTGGCGATTCTGGGTGAATGTTTAAAACAGCATGCTCAGACCACCATGAATCAGCCTCTAGCCATCTGATCGAGTCAGGCCAGATTGCTTTTATCCTTCTGGACAAATTTTTGACTGAGTTGCTGATAGGTTTCGGTATGCTGGAATTGCTCTAGAAACTCAATCGTGCCTTGTGGAAATTTATCCCGTTGAATTTCACCGCGATAATAAGCTTCACGCATCGGCGTAGCGGATAAAGCACCTTCTAGGCTTTCCAGTTCGACCATTTCCCATTCCGGGAAAAATTTTAAATAATATGAAGAATCATCTTTAAAATGTCCAATCAGTCCGACTTTGGCATTCGGTTCTATGGCCTGATTTATCAGCGATTTCACCAGTTTTTGCCATTTTTCATCATTATAAACATCAATGACTTCTACAAATTGAATCCGCGCCTGATCTTCCGGACTAAAATTTGCAAGGATCATGGCTTCACGTTCCGAAGCCAGAAATGGATTTTTGATATTGCGTTCATTCTGCGCAGAACCAAGGGCCAAAATCACATTTTGACTGTGTTCCAAAGCAATCTGAATGGTTTGCATATGCGCCAGATGAAAAGGCTGAAAACGGCCAATGAAAACCAGATAATCAAATGTATAGTTCATAACAGATCATTTTTATGACTCATGAGTTGTGCCGCCCCAATAAATATGCGACATAATCAATCTCATAAAATCAAATTAAGTTTTAAAGCAAGGATAGTACGATGACACTGAGCTGTATTCAACAACCTCATGAGCATTTGCATGCGAATTTAGAACATGGCGTACTCACTTTAGCCATCAATCGCCCGGAAGCGAAAAATGCCTTATACAGCGAGCTGTATTTATGGATTGCTCAAGCGCTCGATGAAGCAGATCAGGACAATCAGGTGCGTGTGGTGGTGTTACGCGGTCAGGACACGGACTTTAGCGCGGGCAATGATATGCAGGATTTCATGAAATCTGCTGCCAAGAAAGGTCAGGCCCCTGCGGCTGAAGGCCCGCCCTTTATTTTACTCAAAGCGGCTGCCAAGTTTTCCAAGCCTTTAATTGCAGCGGTACGTGGCGTTGCAATCGGGATTGGGGTAACCATCTTATTGCATTGTGACTTGGTCTATAGTGACAATACTGCCCTGTTCCAGATTCCATTTGTCAGTCTGGGCCTATCGCCTGAAGGCGCTTCAAGCAAATTGCTGATTCAGCAGGCGGGCTATCATAAAGCGGCTGAATTATTGCTGACTGCACAAAAATTCAATAGCGAAAAAGCACTCGGTGCCGGTCTGGTGAATAGTATTGAAGAAGATGCCTATGCGGCTGCACAAAAACAGGCGCAGACTTTAGCAGCATTACCTTTGGCGTCTTTGAAGCAAACCAAAGCCTTGATGAAACATAATCTGGATGAAATTGTGGCCTGCATCGACCATGAAGCAGAAATTTTCATGCAGCGCGTTGGCTCTCCGGAAATGCTGGAAGCCGTACAAGCTTTTATGCAAAAACGTAAACCTGATTTCACACAATTCAACTAATTTTCAAACTTAGGATCTCAATGAGCTGGTTTAGACTGCCTCATTGATTCCTTTACCTGTAAGAATAAAGAATATGTCTACTGAAAATTCATCCATTATTGCCCAGTCTCCTGAAACCATTGATAGCGCCAATCCTGATAAAAAACGTTATTATGAACCTGCTCCACAGGATATTGATGTCGATAATTTCCGTAAAGTGATCGAAAGTCGTCGTTCAGTGCGTAAATTTACCAAAAAACCAATTCCAGAAGATGTACTTGATGCTTGTCTGGATCTGGCGTTGCTGGCTCCCAATTCGTCAAACTTGCAGCCCTGGACATTTTATGTGGTACAAAACCCGGCGAAGAAAAAGCGACTGGTCAAAGCCTGCATGAGCCAACTGGCAGCAAAAACGGCTTCTGAGCTGATTATCTGTGTGGCACGTACCGACCGTATTGATGAAATGGCCAAACGGAATGTCAATGAATTTCCATATCCGGAAGCACCAGCTGCCATCAAAAAATACTATAAATACATTCCATATAACTATAAAACCGGTTATTTAAATGTCTTTGGCAACTTTAAAAAAGTGGCTTTCAAAGTTGCCCGCACTTTAGATAAACAGATGCCTGTTTCTGCCTTTAGTCCAAGTGATGCCAAACTTTGGGCAACCAAAACAACGGCACTGGCTTGCGAAAATCTGGTCTTGGCCTTACGTGCTTATGGTTTTGACAGCTGCATGATGGAAGGTTTTGATGAACCGATGGTACGCGATCTCTTGGGCTTAAATGATCAGCAATATCCAGTCATGGTGATTGGTGCAGGTGAACGCGCCAAAGACGGCGTGTTCTTCCCGCAATACCGTTTTGATCGTGAGTTATTTATCCAGAAAGTTTAACAGTAGCAATAGAAGAATAAATCTTTGATTTGATATTCTTGGCGATATGAATACCACTCTTAGGCAGAGATTCAGAAATGAATTTTCTGCCTAACCTGGGATCTCGGTTAATTTAGACCTACCCTTCTCATCCTTCAAAGTAACATCAACCTATTAAATAAAGATTTAAATCTTCACGCGATATGAGACTGTGCCAGCACCCAAAGTGCTTATGCATCATCAAAATCTAAGAATAATAAGTTCTCAATTTCCGGTCATCCATCCAGTTACAATGAAATCCGACGGGTACACGAACCGGTAAATGAATCGTGGCAATAGGCCCCTTCTGAATATATTGCGCATCTAAAATCACCACTTTCGATGGACTGCCATCCAAGGCGTGTAGATAAGACATCAGCCAGCCATCATTTTCTGTTTGAGCACCTTCTCGGGCGACAAAAACTGCCTCACCTGTAACCCAGTTTGCTCCAAAGGAATAGCTTGCTGTACTGCCGGTTTCCAGATCATGGTACAAGAGTGTATTACTGCTAACATGATAAGGATCATCAAAGCCGGCAAAGGAAATACTATAGACATAGCGATAAGGCCGCCCTGTATAGGCTTCATTGATCCGCGGAAATTCCTGCTTGATATTGGATAATACAGTTCGAGTGACTTTTCCTGTTTGCTGCTCGAAGATCAATCTTTCCAGCCGAATCTCCTGATCTTCTATTGGTCCCTGAATGGAACTGACCAGTGCCTTGGAATGTACCACTGCATCCATCACTACATCACCTGTGTTCAGGTCATAAGCATTGACCGTATGAAAAATAAAACAGGGATCAATCTCATACCAGCGGATGTCTGCCGCACTGCCACCAAAAGGCAGCATACCTATACGAGCCTGATGTTTAGGATTCCATTGATAGGGTAATAGTGAGCCTTTTAAGGCACTACGCATAGAAAAGTTGACATTCAAATCCAGAATCAGCACCTGAGATTGAGTAATGGCACAGTCATGCACCATCGGGCCATGTTTGACTGGAATTTCGACATGATGTTGCAGTTTGCCTTGAGCATCAATATGTAAATAAAAAACCTGATGATGATTCAAGGCATCATAACAAACCGCATGAATATCTCCTGTTTCCGGGTCGATATGCGGATGAGCCGTAAACGGTAAATCCTGATCATTTTCAAAAAGTTGATGCCATTTTGATTCCAGTTCACGATTTACTTCGATCGGATAAGCCCCCGCTTCGACCAGTGCCCAGATTTTCCCGGCAAAGTGGATGATATTGGTATTGACCGCATCCGCGATTCCACGCATTTTCCCTGAAATCTGTGGTCTATGCAATTTTTTCTGCACACTGGCCGATCCGACATAAGCACTTTTATAGCAATGTGCTTCACCAGCTTTGAGTTTCAGCGCGTGAATCATGCCATCACCGGTGAACCAGTGATAATTTCGTGGGTTCTTTACCGTGATCGGATTCGGGCCAATCCGCATCAGCGCACCTTCCAGTTCTACAGGAATTTGCCCTTCTACCATCAATTGAGTAGCAAAATGCTCCTGTCGTTGTGGCGCAAATATGCCATCCAGATAGGGATTGTCATGAGAATAGGGAATGTGGCTATGCAGGATTCCCGCACCATGTTTGATAGTTTTACTGAGCGTATTCTTGAGGATATTGCCGAGCTGTTTTGACCACTGCATTATTATTTTCCTGTTTTATTTTTATGATGATGACTGATTTTATACTCATAAAAGGAGGTTAATCATTTTAAACAGATAAGCTGATGGTACGCTAAAACACGATGCGCACCATTACTTCTAGCAGCAATAAGGTTGCACGTTTAGACTTTAATATCCAGGAGCTGAATAAACTCAAAAGCAGGCTCTTCATAAGGATGGCTTGCTTTCAGAGCTTTGGCGACCTCGACCGCCTTTTCATCAGCAACCAGCATTTCTACTCGCCACTCTTCAACCTGCTCTAATTCCCCGACTTCACCAATATAAGGATCTGCACCTTGCTGCGCTTTAAACTGTCCTGTTCCCAGTACCTGCCAGGCACAGTGGGTATAATCTCCGATGCCGCCTGCACCCGCTTTAAATAAGGCTTCCTTAGTCACTTCAAGATGTTCATCTGGTACATAATAAATGAGTTTTAGCATGTTTCCCTTCAACCTTTTTCAATGGCTTATTTAAGATCTATTGTCCAGTGCCTGGGTAATAATATTCAATGCGGAATTATGAGAATTCTTGTTAAATGTTGCATAAAGTCCTAATTGTGGCAGGACTTGATCTGTTTGCACGATTTTCACATGCTCATTTAAAAAACGCAGCAGATATTCCGGGACGAAGCTAAAACCCATGCCCATATTGATCAGGTTAATATGTTGCAACACATTGGTAACCCACAGCATTTGGTCATGCTGCAATTGTTCAAAAGACATCAGGTGATTCAACTGCGCATAAAAGACCGGCGAAGCATTTTGCTCACACATAATCAACTGATGATTTTTCAGTTCTTGTAACTTCAATGGCCGATCTGTGGGATGTAAATGCTCGGCTGCCACCAGATAAATCTGTTCATTCATTAAATGAATATTGTCAAAATCGGGATGTTGCAGACAATAGCGGGTAAAGCTCAAATCCAGCTCGGCATTTTTCAGGCGTTGAATCTGCTCCATACAGGTCAGACTATGCAGATGAATTTTTAAATCAGGAATATTCTGCTTCAGTTTGGCCAGAATATTTGGCATCACTTTCAGTTCTGCAACATTTAAAAAGCCAATATGGATCTGGTTATTTTTCTGCTGCGCCACCTGACGCGCCGCGGCAACTGCCAGTTTGGCACTTTCAAGCGCCTGTTCAGCATGAATCAGAAAAGCTTGCCCCTCATCGGTCAGTTTGATTTGCCGGGATGAACGGTCAAACAGCATTACACCGACTTCCTGCTCCAGATCCTTAATCTGCTGACTTAAAGAAGGCTGCGCCGTGAACAGCTTATCTGCTGCTTTGGTAAAACTCTGTTCCTGAGCTACTGTTAAAAAAGCACGTAAATGTCGAAGTTCCATAAACTCAGCCGCATATTCTCAGGCATTTTAAGCTGCCAAACGAGAAAGTAGTAAGAATCTCAATAGACCTATAGTTTATATGAATACTCCTATTGTATTGCCTGAATTTCACTACACTGGATTGTAAATATATTCAAATCTTGTTCTTCAGACAGACACATGGAGTCATGTATGACACAGCATTACGATACTGACGTATTGGTGATTGGCACAGGACCTGCAGGATCGACCTTAGGTTTAGCACTGGCAAATTATGGGGTCAAAGTTCAACTCTTCACACAGTTTAACTGGCTGGCCAATAGTCCGCGTGCGCATATTACCAATCAGCGTGCCATGGAAGTATTACGTGATTTAGGCATTGAAGAACAAGTCAAAGAAATTGCGACACCGTGGGAACACATGGGCGAAAGCCTGATTACCACCAGTCTGGTCGGTGAAGAAATTGCCCGTTTAAGCGCTTGGGGCACAGGTGATGAACGTCATGGCGACTATATCAAAGGCAGTCCATGTCCATTGGTGGATTTGATTCAGCCGAAAATGGAAGCCTTACTGGTCAAGAATGCCGGTGAGCGCGGTGCAATCTATAACTTCAATACTGAATATTTATCGCATGTTCAGGATGAAAATGGTGTCACCGCTACTTTCCTGAACCGGATTACCAACACAGAATTTAGTTTAAGAGCCAAATATCTGATTGGTATGGATGGCGCACGCTCAAAAGTGGTTGAGCAACTTGAGCTACCACTCGAAGGTGTGATGGCGCGTGCGGGTACAGTCTATGTGACTTTTAAAGCCGATCTAAGCAAATATGTTCAGCACCGCCCTGCGATTCTGCAATGGATCGTCAATCCTGAAGCCAGCTTTGGTGATCTCGGCATGGGCTTGCTACGTGCCATTACGCCTTGGAATGAATGGATTATGGGCTGGGGCTTTGATATTTCCAAAGGCGAGCCACAAGTGACTGACGAGCAGGTTCGATCGCGTCTGAATACATTTGTTGGCGCTGAAGTGGAAGATGTCGAAATCCAAAAACTGTCCTACTGGTATGTAAACCAGACTTGGGCAACTGAATATTCTAAAGGCCGCGTGTTCTGTGGTGGTGATGCTGTACACCGTCACCCGCCTTCAAGCGGTTTAGGTTCAAATACCTGTATGCAGGATGCGTTTAACCTCGGCTGGAAACTCGCCTATGCAATCAAAGGTTGGGCCGCACCTTTCCTCCTCGATTCATATACCTCTGAACGTGCGCCTGTAGGCAAGCAGATTGTCGCACGTGCCAACCAATCCCGTTTTGACTATAAGCATTTAAAAGAAGTCTTTGGTTTTGACCAAGGCATCACTACGCAAAAACAGATGCTGGAACGTATTTTTGCTGAAGATGAGCAAGGTGCCGAAATTCGTAAAAAGTTATTTGAAGCACTTGAAATTAAGCATTTTGAATTTAATGCCCAAGGTGTTGAACTGAATCAGCGCTATAGCTCAAATGCGGTGATGAGTGAAACTGAGCCCGAGATCTTTGAAAAAGATGAACAGCTTTATCTGCAAGCCACGACTCGTCCAGGTGCCAAAGTTCCACATACCTGGCTAATCAATAGCAAAGGCCAAAAGCAATCCACTTTGGATATTAGCGGTAAAGGCCGTTTTACCTTACTGACAGGTTTATCAGGTAAAGGCTGGAGATTGGCTGCCGAGACTCTAGATTTACCTTATTTAGATGTAATTCAGATTGGTTCACGTGAGTATCGTGATGTCTATGGTACTTGGAATGCCAAGTCTGAAGTTCATGAATCAGGTGCGGTGCTGGTTCGTCCAGATGGTTATGTGGCTTGGCGTTATCAGGACAGTACCAATGCATCTTTTGATTATGAAAATACGTTAAAGGCGGTATTGAAGCAGGTTCAACTCATAATCTAACTATTCCATCAATCATATTTAATTGACCATCGACATGGATGTCACCTGTCAGCCTGTGGGATATAGTCATTCTATCAGTCTGACGAAGGATTTTGGTTACCTTACGGAATATATCCCTCATCCTTCAAAGTAACGAATATTCTTATAAAGAAGTAAGTCTAACAATTTATGAAAAAACCACCTCAACGGTGGTTTTTTAAATCAGATAATTAAGAGCCTTGAAGTAAATAACTGCCCACAACAAACAATATTTGTAGTCCTACGACAATAGCAAACAACATCCAACCTTTCTGACGCATTGCCGCCTTATCCATTATTCTAAGTGTTTTAGCCATGTCATCACCTCATACTTGAGAATTGATACTGAACTGATCTATTCCATCTTTCTTTTATAGTGCAATAAAGTTGTGCATAAAACATACCATAGCACTTTATATACAATATGAAAGCAAAATCTAAACCAAGTTCAGTGGGAGAAGTTAAATTAAAAAATCAGAATGCTTAAAAAGCAAAAATCCACCCCAAGGTGGATACGAATTAAGTAATTATAGATATTTTTAAATTATTTTTCCATAAAGTATAATTAAGTTAATATTTTTAAATGTTATTTATTGAAAATTAAGAAAATTAATGATTAGTAATTTTCTGATATTTCCACATGAGAAGTGACTTTGCTGTAAGCCTGAATTATTCATTACATAAGTTCTCATTTGGAAGTGTGATACTTTTACCATCCATCGCTTTACTAAAAGCTAAATACGCCTTAAAGCGCTGTTTTGTGTTTGTGGTGACTGCAATGACATGCTGAACGACATTGGATGGTTTGTACAAAGTATCTTGAGAAAAACGCTCGTAAATGCAGCCTATCGCGCGCGATTTTTCAAATGCAATTTTTCGTAGCGGGTATTGCTGAGAAGTATCGAGTAATAAGCTCTCTTGCAGAACCATAGCCAATTGTTTTACCGCCTGTCTTTGTTCCATATTTATAAAATTCTTTTCAATATAAAGATCAACATCATCACGAATTCCATTTTGATTCACATCAGGGCCTTCGATATCGCGATCACGATTGAGTTTCGGCAAATAACCACTTTGTTTTATTTCATCTAAATGCTTGATATTAGCTCGCCACATGTATGTATCACACCCCGCCAATGTGAATAGTGAAATAAGTAAAATGCACCTTGAGAATCTGATAAATATTCTTGGCATGAGGTACCTCTTTATTTTATATGCATCATCATTGTCAAAAAGCTCAACATCTATCCTGAATCTCAATATATTTTCATGATTTAGTAGATCTGTAGTGTTTACGATATTTCATATAAAAGATCGCAACAGCGATCAAATGCAAGGCTAAACACAAGATGATTTTTAAATGTGGACTATACAGCTCATCCGACATTTTTTCGAAGAGAGTCAAATAAACCAGACTATAGGAAACGAGTCCTAAAATGGTTATTGCCGTTATTTCTATTTTTAAATATGCACCATCTGCAAAGTTATAATCTGCACTAAAACACAATAATGCAAAGATAAAATATGTAAACATTTTCATGATCTAAACTGGTTACTTATTTGAATTATTTAAACGATGTTAACTCCGAAATATACATAAAAAAAGGGCCGCTACTGCGACCCCTTTTCATCATCTAAAATCGATTAACCAATAAACTTACGTGCATTACGGAACATACGTAACCAAGCACCATCTTGATCCCAGTCTTCTGGTTTCCAAGAATGCTGAATCGCACGGAAGTTACGTTCAGGGTGCGGCATCATAATTGTTGCACGACCGTCTTGAGAGGTTACACCGGTAATACCTTCCGGTGAGCCGTTCGGGTTCAATGGATAATGTTGTGTTGCATTCCCCAAGCTATCTACATAACGCAGAACCACCTGATTCGATGCGTTGAGCGCAGCAAAGTTTTCCGCAGTTGCAACCGCACGACCTTCACCATGTGCTACAGCGATCGGCAGAATCGAACCTTCCATGCCCTGAAGCAATACAGAGTTTGATTTTTCCACACGAACATTCACCGCACGTGCTTCAAACACTTCAGAAGTATTGCGGTGGAAACGTGGCCAAGCATCAGCACCCGGAATCAGCGGAGCCAACTGAGACAACATTTGACAGCCGTTACAGATACCCAGCGAGAAGGTTTCCTGACGGTTAAAGAATTTCTCAAACTGGTCACGCAGTTTAGTATTGAACAATACTGATTTTGCCCAGCCGCCACCAGCGCCCATCACGTCACCGTAAGAGAAGCCACCACAAGTCACTAAGCCTTCAAAATCATCCAGGCTGATACGACCTGCCAGCAAGTCACTCATATGTACGTCAACGGTATTGAAGCCGACTTTATCAAATGCTGCTGCCATTTCGATATGACCATTGACACCCTGCTCACGCAGAATCGCCATGTTCGGACGACGTGAATTAATGTACGGCGCTTCAATCGCTTCATTCAAATCAAATGTCGGTTTCGCAATGATACCTGCATGAGATTTGTCAGTGATAAGAGCAAATTCCTGATCCGCAGTTTGTACGTTGTCACGTAGGCGCTGGATTTGGTGGGATACTTCCGTCCAAGCCACTTGCAGATCAGCACGTTCAAGTACTAGACCATTTACAGACAATTGGTCAGTAGTATTTACAGTACCAACCACTGCAATTGCATCTTTCAGGGTAGATGCTGCAACTTCAGCTTCTAATGCTGCCCAATCTGCTTTGCTAATTTGAAGCACTGCACCGATTTCTTCTGCAAACAGGCTTGCAGTTGACTGATCTTCTAGTGCTATACCCAAACGTGATGCGAACATCATTTCTGCAACAGTCGCCAATAAACCACCATCACCGATGTCATGATATGCCTTGATCAGACCACGGTTGTTCCAGTCTTGAACCAAAGCGAAAAATGCTTTGAAGTCATCGAAGCTGTCGACATCAGGCGTCACAGAACCGATTGCTTTATACACCTGAGACAGAATCGAACCACCTAGACGGAACTGACCTTTAGACAAGTCAATACGAACCAGTACCGACTCTTCATTTTTCAATTCAGGGGTCAATGTTTTACGAACATCGGTCACAGGTGCAAATGCAGTAATCACGCCTGACATTGGTGAAGTCACAGACTTGTCTTCACCTTCGTCATTCCAAGTAGTACGCATAGACAATGAGTCTTTACCAACTGGAATCGCGATACCGAGTGCAGGACACATTTCCATACCGATGGCTTTTACACCTTCGAATAGCGCTTGATCTTCGCCCGGTTGACCTGCAGCAGCCATCCAGTTTGCAGACAATTTAATGTCGCTGATTTTTTCAATCTTTGCAGACATGATGTTCGAGATTGATTCAGCCACTGATAAACGTGCCGATGCAGCAGGATTGAGCAATGCGACTGGTGGACGTTCACCCATCGCCATCGCTTCACCGGTGTAGCCTACTAGGCTTGTCGTTGTTACCGCAGCATCCGCCACCGGAACCTGCCAGCGACCGACCATTTGATCACGTGCCACCATACCAGTAATCGAACGGTCACCAATACTGATCAGGAATGATTTAGAAGCCACTGTCGGGTTTTTCAAAACACGATAAATCGCATCTTTCAGATCTGTGACTTTAGCCGCGTCGAAATCATCGCCTTTGCGTTCAATGGTTTCATATGAACGGCTCATACGCGGTGTACCACCAAGCATTACCTGCATTGGCATATCCACTGGCTTGTTGCCAAATAACGGATCTTCAACGGTTAAGTGACGCGCTTCAGTTGCTTCACCGAGTACCGCAAACGGACAACGTTCACGCGCACAGATCGATTCAAATAATTCTAAAGAAGATGGACGAATCGCCAGTACATAACGCTCTTGCGCTTCATTTGACCAGATCTCCATAGGCGACATGCCCGGTTCAAGCGATGGAATCTTACGCAGATCCAGCACCGCACCGAGTTCATGGTCATTCACCAGTTCAGGCATGGCATTCGATACACCACCTGCACCCACATCATGTACAGACACGATCGGGTTCTGGTCTTCCATGCGCCAGCAAGTATCAATCACTTCCTGACAACGGCGTTCCATTTCCGGGTTTTCACGTTGTACCGAAGCGAAATCCAGGTTTTCGCCGAGTTTACCGCTGTCTACAGAAGATGCTGCACCACCGCCGAGACCGATCAGCATGGCAGGGCCACCGAGCACGATCAATAAATCGCCCGGCAAGATTGGATCTTTTTCAACGTGATCTGGACGGATGTTGCCATAACCACCGGCAATCATGATTGGCTTATGGAAACCTTTAACATCGCCATTGATGTTTTGTTCAAAGGTACGGAAGTAACCATTTAAGGCAGGACGACCAAATTCGTTGTTAAACGCAGCGCCACCCAATGGGCCTTCAATCATGATTTGTAGCGGCGATGCCATACGCGATGGCTTGCCATAGTTTTCTTCCCAAGGCTGTTCAAAGCCCGGAATGTTCAGGTTAGATACTGTAAAGCCGGTTAAACCTGCTTTAGGCTTACCACCACGACCGGTCGCACCTTCATCACGGATTTCACCGCCCGAACCTGTCGCAGCACCGGCAAATGGTGCAATCGCTGTCGGATGGTTGTGAGTTTCCACTTTCATCAAGATATGCGCGGCTTGACTCTTATATTTATAAACCTGCTGGCCATTGTCTTCTTTGGTTGGATAAAAACGCTGGGTATCCGAACCGACAATCACCGAAGCATTGTCTTTATAAGCCGACAATACATCTGTAGGTGATTCTTTATAAGTATTCTTGATCATCTGGAACAATGACAATGGCTGAACTTCACCATCAATGGTCCATTCAGAACCGAAGATTTTATGACGGCAATGCTCAGAGTTTGCCTGTGCAAACATCATCAGTTCGATGTCATTTGGATTACGACCCAGCTTGATAAACGCTTCAGTCAGGTAATCAATTTCTTCCATCGACAATGCAAAACCAAATTCATTATTGGCCTTAACCAGTGCTTCTTTACCTTCACCCAGAATATCAATCGAGTTCAGTGGTTTTGGTGCTGTTTCAACAAACAGTACCGCAGCCTCTTCAATCGCATTGAATACGCTTTCAGTCATACGGTCATGCAAAATCTGTTGAACTTCATTTGATACGTCTTTTAGACCCTTCAACGTAAATAAAACGCCGCGCTCAAGACGATGAACCGGCGTATTACAGTTTTTGAAAATGTCTGTAGCTTTAGAAGACCAAGGCGAGATGGTGCCGACACGCGGTGTCACTAAAATTTGGATTTCATCACTTGCAGCCTGGTGCAATTCAAAAGATTGCCCATCGTTGAGAAGCTGTAAAGCTGATTGCTGTTGTTGCTCGCTGAGCGCTTGGTCAAAGAGGTAGACCCATTGACTTTCAATTGATTGAACAGAACTAATTGACGTCAAACGCGATAATAGTTGAGTTTTCTTAAAAGAAGAATGTGCGGGTGCACCGGCAACGATAAACATGCTGATTTTGGCTCCACGGGATGGTCTGAACAACCATGCCACAATGTGACTTGAGAGAGCGCATATTCTACTGTGAAATAAGGAAATCGGCTAGATGGCAAATACGAAAACTACGGCTGAAATATTCTGTATTTTTAAAATATTGTGTTTATTTTCAGGCAGGAAAATTGAATGTAGTCGCGTAGATTAACACAATTTGTTAAAGAAAAATCAAAACCGATTAACAATAATTTCACTTAAGAAAATTGTATTATTTTTCAACAGCAAGACCACTTAAAATGCGTACAGAACTTATTCTTGAGCCGTTATAAAAAACTTATTAAGGCTAGGCTAAAGCTTCTCGGGATAGACTGAAACAGTCGAGTTCATTTTTTAGCTCATCTCTCTGTCGGCGAGTTGCACTACTGAAATAATTTTGTATCCAGCTATCCCCATTCCGGGCTCCATTGCAGGATTTAAGACTCTGCCCCGCTGTTCTCCCTTTTCGAGCCTGTCTGTATGAGCAAACTATATCGCCTGCTTCAATCAACTTTCAATAATATCCGGTAGCCCAGATTATCCCGCTCACTCATCTTAATATCTGAGCTCTATTTAAAGATACCTGAATCTCACATATAAGCCTCAATCATAGTTTCTAATAAAGAGCTAAACTTAAAATTAATAGATCTATTTTAGCAAATAAATTTCCAGGATATTAAGCCTCTTGTTATTAATATATTGACTTAGCAAATTTATTTAAAAATTTCTTATTTTACCTCTATGAAATAGGTTATTTTCAAGCTAATCAATTGAAAATATACAGCTTAAATTCAAACTGATTCTCGGTCTCTATTCTTATGCAAAAATTCAGAATATATAAGCATCATCAGACATGAATTAATGAAAGTTTTTTAGGCTATTATTAAAAAAATCACTACTCATAATGAAGAAAATAAGCAATATTAAAATTTTGTTACTTTTTCATTTTCTGACTGACATCCATCTTTATTCTAATAAAAAACCATGCAATAAATACCTGTAATTCCTATAAAAATATAGAAACAACAAATCTATATTTGATAAGATGTTGAAATCAAAAATAGCCTTATATCAGCAAAGAATCTACATAATTAATGACTTCATCAGTAAATTTGATGATTTTATGTTAACCTCTACGCCAATTGCTGAGGAAATGTCCACATTCAGGACGCATGAATCATCCTCTTTTCTGCTGCAGATATGAATATCCAATTGATATTCAGACGCTGGTTTTTTTATTTTCTGTAGCTTCACTGCTCTGTCTAATCTAGAGCCTTAATCTGTTGCCAATGATTTAATTTTCAAAAACAAAAGGTGACCCGCTTAAGGAGTATGTATGTTTCAATTCACTAGTACAGCAACTGTACTATTGATGGTGCTTTTCTATGGCATCACCTTTCTATTGTCGTTACGCATTAAGCAAAAAAATGAAAATGTCGATGGATATATGGTCTCGAATGGCTCCATCGGATTTGGAATGTCTGCGGCCAGTATGACCGCCACCTGGATCTGGGCCGCTTCATTTTATGCAGCAGCTTCGTCCGGATATAAATACGGTGTTTCCGGTGCCTTACACTATGGTTTGTGGGGTGCACTGATGATTTTATTTATCTACCCATTCGGCAAACGTTTCCGCGACCTGGCACCCAATGCACACACTTTGGCAGAAATCATGCATGCACGGCATGGCAACCAGAGCCAGATGATTCTGGCAGGCTCCAATATTGTCGGAAGCGTGATCAGTCTGATGGTAAACTTTACCGCAGCAGGTGCGCTGGTTGAAATTCTGTCTCCCCTCAGCTTTATCCATGGGGTCTTGATTACCGGAATTGGCGTCCTGTCCTATACTTTATGGTCAGGTTTCCGCTCCTCGGTATTTACCGACTTTGGGCAACTGGTCGCCATGATTGTGGCGGCAGTGATCATTATTCCGACGCTATTTTTCACCCTGGGCGGCCCTTCACTGTTCCAGACCGGCATGCATAATCTGCAACCGGAACAACTGGATTTCTTTTCGAAAACCGCATTTTTAGAACAGGGTGCGCCATTTTTTGTGGCGGTACTGGCTTATGCGATTGGTAACCAGACCATCGCCCAACGCCTGTTTGCAGTGCGTAAAGACTTGATCAAACCCAGCTTCATTACTGCAACCATCGGTTATGCCGCGATTGTCGTCGGTTTGGGAATGCTCGGATTATTGGCACTATTTGCCGGGATTCAGCCGATTGATGGCAACCTGAACAACCTGATTCCACAAATGGCAGCAACGTATCTGTCTCCATTTATGGTGGCCTTACTCTTTGTCATGGTGATTGGCGCGCTTTCGTCAACGGCGGATTCGGATTTATCTGCCCTGTCTGCCATCGTAATGACCGATATTTATGGCAAACAGATTGCTAAAAATCGTCCTGATCCGAAGAAAATGCTGTTTATTGGCCGGATGACCATGATTGTAGCCACCATGCTCGGTATTTTAATTGCCACGCTTAAATTCGACATTCTAGCGATGCTGATTTTCGTCGGTGCACTCTGGGGTGCCATCGTATTCCCGGTGATTGCCAGCCTGTACTGGGACAAGGTCAATGCCCGTGCCTTTAACTGGTCTGTCGGTATCGCATTTTTAAGCTTTCTGGTGGTTCGATTTGAATGGCTGCCAATTCAGGGTCTGATCGCACTCAGTTTTGAGCTTATGGCCACCATCGGTATTGGTGTAGTACTGGGTCTGATGAGCTTTGGCTTCTTTGGCAAGAAAGTCGGCCTGGTGGTCGGTATTCTGGCCAGTATTGGCTTCCTTCCATGGACCATCGGCTTCCTGCGTGATTATGGCACGCTATTGAGTTCCCTGACCGCCTATGGCAGCAGCGCCATTGTCTGTACAGTACTGACTTTAATGAATAGCAAAGAACGATTTGATTTTAAACAAATCAATAAGATGGTGATTGAATTTCACCAGGTATCTGAGAAAAGTAAATAAGGAGATTTCAGATGAGTAGTCAATTTATGACCCTATATGTACTTTTTTGGCCATTGGTGGCGACGATGATTTTGTTCGTCATTTGCATGGGGGTCTATAAAGACATCCAGGAAGCCAAGATCAGTGGTGAAGATTTGCTTTAGTCCACTTCTATCATGAGATAAAAACAGGTCAATATGACCTGTTTTTTTATAGCGATTGTTCAGCTGAAATTTCCACAGAGTTTTGTTTGTTCCGACAATTCATGTCGCAGCACTCTAGTGCTGTTGCTACTTTTTTGGCATGATGCACTTAGCAAAGAATTGAATAATGATAAATGACTCAAATGCGTTGGTTAGAGCTGCTTTCGACAGTTCGGATTGGTAGTAAAAAGCAAAGTACTGAACTGGCACGTAGCCCGTTCCACAAAGATTATGACCGTATTATTTTTTCACAAAGTTTCCGCCAGCTGAACCGTAAAACTCAGGTTCACCCTTTAACCCAGCACGATGGTATTCATACACGACTCACACATTCACTTGAAGTGTCCTGTATTGGGCGTTCACTCGGGATGCTGGCCGCAGAGAAAATAAAAGATCAGTTACCGCCCTGGATTTCCCCGGCCGATGTCGGTGCCATTATTCAGGCTGCCTGTCTGGCACATGATATTGGTAATCCCCCTTTTGGCCATGCCGGTGAATATGCCATTCGAGAATGGTTCGACGATGCATCGCATACCGATTTTTTAAAAGATCTCAGTCCTGAACAAGAAGCCGATGTACGTCAGTTTGAAGGCAATGCCCAAGGTCTACGCCTGTTGACCAAAATCGATTACCATCCCAATGATGGCGGCATGCGTTTGACTTATGCCACGTTAGGGGCTTATTTAAAATATCCGTGGCTGTCAAAAACCATGGCATCTCAAGTCGATTTACCTGCCAGCAATCGGGCCAAGTTTGGCTGCTATCAGGCCGAGAAAGAGATTTTAAAGCAGATTGCAGAACAACTCGGACTGATTCAGTTAGCTGAATATCATTACTGCCGTCATCCACTGACCTATCTGCTCGAAGCGGCTGATGATATCTGTTATGCCCTGATTGACCTTGAAGATGGTATTAGCCTGAATATGCTCAGTTATGACGAAGTTGAGCCGGTCTTTTTAAATCTGCTCGGTGATTATGGTATTCCTTCTGAAATCGCCATGAGCAATACCACCTGGCAGCAAAAAATTGCCGCCTTGCGTGGTCGGGTCATGAAACGTCTGGTCGATGAAGTGACAACGGCTTTTGCCCGTCATCATGACCAGATTTTATCGGGTCAGTTACAAGGTACTTTATTGCAATATTGTACTGCGGACATTGAAATCGGGATTAATCGCGCCAAAGAACTGGCACGGGATAAAATTTTTGAACATCCGCAAAAAGCCGGCCTGGAAATTATTGCGCATCAATGTTTGCAAAATATTCTGGATGCCTTTATTCCCTTAACAACGCCGCATAAAAACCTGAGTTTTAAAGAACAGCGCTTGATGTCGATTCTGCAACGTTCAGGGGCGAATTTTAGCGCCAGCCATTATGACAATATCATGCAGGTGCTGGATATTGTTTCGAAATTTTCTGATCATCAGGCTTATAACCTGTCGCAGGAATTACAAGGCAATAAAGCCGGATTGTTATAAAATATTCTGCTGTATAGGAGGATGATTGTAATAAAATCATCTATTTTACAGCGGCAGATTTTGCCTTTCCGGAAAATGCTGACTACTATGCAGCAAAACTGAATTTAGTGATGATAAAAGATGATTGGATGTCTGATTGGTGAAGTACTGGCTTTAGAAGCACCGACCGTACTGTTAAATGTAAATGGTGTCGGTTATGAAATTGATACGCCGCTGACGACTTTCTGCCAGCTGCAAAAAGGACAACAAGTCACACTCTGGACCCATCTGGCCGTGCGTGAAGATGCACAGTTGCTGTATGGCTTTATCAATGCGCAGGAAAAAACCATTTTCCGCACCTTACTCAAAGTCAACGGCGTTGGCCCCAAAATGGCCTTGGGTATTCTTTCAACTTTAAGTGTGGAAATGCTGATTCATACCGTTGAAAATGAAGATGTGAATACCTTGGTCAAAGTTCCCGGTGTCGGTAAAAAAACCGCTGAACGTTTAATGATTGAATTACGTGACCGCTTTAAAGCCATGGCTTCAGGTGCTGCGCCAAGCAATTCAACTGCACCACAGATTCAGTTTATGGGCAATTCAGCCGTGGCTGAAGCAGAAGCTGCATTACAGTCTTTGGGTTATAAACCTGCCGAAGCGCAAAAACTGATTAATGCGGTTAAAGCAGATTACACTGAAGCCAGCGACATTATCCGCGCTGCATTAAAGTCGATGAATCGTTAATACTGATTTAAATATTCGCTGCAAAATGAAGATGAGAAGGCAGCATGAATGCTGCCGCAGAAATATGGCATAGGATGTGCCATTATTTCTGCAAAGGGTTTTGTTACTTTTGCCCTGTCAAAAGTAAGAGCATGCCTGCACAATGGCATACGAATTGTTAAAGCATTTTGAGGCTATGACTTTATTCACCTCAAATAAACCATAGAGATTAACTCAAAAGATATGCAAGACCGTCTCATCAGTGGTTCTGAAAAACCAGAAGATCATTTTGATCGTGCCATCCGCCCAACTTCACTCGATGACTATATTGGTCAGCCTGTGGTTCGAGAGCAAATGGAAATCTTTATTGGTGCCGCCCGTGGCCGTGAAGAAGCGCTGGATCATACATTGATTTTTGGCCCGCCCGGCCTGGGTAAAACCACGCTGGCGAATATTATTGCCCGCGAAATGGGCGGTAATCTTAAGTCGACTTCAGGTCCGGTGCTAGAACGTGCCGGTGATTTGGCCGCCATGCTGACCAATCTGGAAGAAGGTGATGTCCTGTTCATTGATGAGATCCACCGTCTTTCACCGGTGATTGAGGAAATTCTCTATCCAGCGATGGAAGACTACCAGCTCGACATCATGATTGGCGAAGGGCCTGCTGCACGATCAATCAAACTGGATTTGCCACCCTTTACCCTGGTTGCAGCAACCACACGTGCAGGTCTGCTTACCTCTCCTTTGCGTGACCGTTTCGGCATCGTACAGCGTTTAGAATTTTATTCAGTTGAAGATTTGACCCACATTGTCAAACGTTCAGCCAACCTGATGGATGTACCCATGACCGGTGATGGCGCAAAAGAAATTGCCCGTCGCTCACGGGGTACACCGCGTATTGCCAACCGCTTATTGCGTCGTGTACGTGACTATGCTCAGGTCAAAGGCACTGGTGAAATTAATCAGGATATGGCGCAACGTGCTTTGGACATGCTCAAAGTCGATAAAGATGGTTTAGATACTTTAGACCGCCGTTATCTATCGATGTTATTAGAACGTTTTGATGGTGGCCCTGCTGGTGTTGAAGCGTTGGCTGCTGCCATGGCAGAAGATTCTGGTACGCTGGAAGATGTGATTGAACCATATTTGATTCAGCAAGGTTATGTGATGCGTACTGCACGTGGCCGTATTGCCACCAATATGGCCTATTTACAGTTTGGATTGACACCACCTGAGCCAAAAGAAAAGTGATTCAAAAAGCAGCTTAGGCTGCTTTTTTATTGAATATAGATTTCAAATTTTGAATAAGAGAATCTACTACAATGTTTAGAGCTTTGAAACTATCAGCAATACCTTCTTTATCAATTACCGCGGTAATACACATGATTTGTAGCTGAGTGAGATAACGCTCAAATTCGTCCCATTCAGATACTAATTCATGATCTTCCTCTACTAACATTTTTAAATGAGTACTAATACGAGCTATTAAAGGGAATATATCATCTTCTAAACTCTTTAATTCTGAACGCATATCTTCGTATTCATTATTTTTGAACCAGTCTTTCACATCATTTAGTACTAAAGCTACAGAGCCTAACAATGTAATGTATTTATGCACTAATGGTTTCAATACAGCAAGATCGTCTATTAACTTAAGTTTCCAACCTCTATAAAATTCTTCTTGTAATTCAACTCTTTTTAAATTTTCTTGACTTTCTATAAGTTGTTTAGTCATATTTCTATGAGATTCTGCTGCTTCTTTAATATCTTCACTTACTACTTTAAAAGATAGTTCTGTGAGTTGAAAACTCTTACGTCCATACCAATAAGCAAGCCAAGTTGCGAAACTACCTAAAATAAGCGCAATAATGACAGATAAAGTAAATGATGAAATTGCTGTCGTATCTGTCGAATGATTGAGATCAAGCTCCATCTTTCTATTTGGATTCTCTACAACACTTGCCGTTTGATCAAAAGGCTGCTGTGGCACTGTCCATGGCAATTGAAATCATCACTGCATTATTATTCTGCTCTGCCACAATTTCCCCATTTCATTTCAATAAATTTTTATTATTGATATTCTAAAAATTTTCAAACCATTACAAAAGAAAAAGCCAACTGACATGTCTAAATCAGTTGGCAAAAGCACAAAACAAAAAACTAAATAAAAAAATTACTTCTCTTTTTTCTTAAACTCCTAAAAGTCCGCTTTACGAATCATCGCGTGAATACCTTTGGTTTTATCTACCACTTGCGATACTTTAAAATCCGTTGCAGCACTTAAATATGCATAAGCAATTTCTTCTGAAATTCCGTATTCATTGACCAAAAAACGGATTGCTTCGCGTGTCGATTTACGCATGGCTTCGTCTAAGTCTTCATCTAAACCTAGAGTAATCCACAACTCATCATTTTCGCCCAAAGGTTGCGTTAATGATTGTCGCGGAATCTTGTCCTGATCTATTTTTGATATTTGTTTTTATTTTGTCTTATTGATAATTTTGATACCTTTAGCATATAGAAAATAAATAAGGGTACATAATTTTACAATGTAAAAGTATTCATAAAGCTCTTTTAGAACAAGGTCTAACAAGCAATATACCTTAAAGGTATTATCATAATACTTAGAGAGTTTTGGTCAAATTTAAATCAATATGCAATCCTAGAGAATCACTTTAACCATTTAAAATTCTTAAGGTTCTCCCCAAGTATGAATATGTATAAGCAGATTTCCCTTTGTCTTCCTCTTCTTTTCTGTAGCCAACTCAGTCTGGCCGACTGGATTGATGATTCTGTACAAACGGCTGAAGCGCACACCATAAAATTACGCCAGCATATTCATCAATATCCTGAGCTGGGGAATATGGAATTTAAAACCTCGGAACTGGTTCAAAAAGAATTAAAATCCTATGGGATTGAAGTACGAAAAGGTTATGCCAAAACGGGTGTGATCGGTGTACTAAAAGGTGGTAAACCCGGCCCGGTCATGGCATTGCGTGCAGATATGGATGCATTACCAATTAAGGAAACTGCACCGGTATCATTCGCCAGCAAACAAAAAGCCATTTATCAGGGCAAAGAATCTTATGTGATGCATGCCTGTGGTCATGATGCGCATACCGCCATGTTACTGGGTGCAGCCAAAGTTCTGGCCGCCAACAAAGATAAAATTGCAGGAACGGTGGTATTTGTGTTCCAGCCAGCCGAAGAAGGTGGTGCAGATATTGATAACTTTACCCAAGGCGATCAGATTGGTTCGCGTAAAATGATTGCGGACGGCGCCCTGAAAAATCCAAAACCTGAAGTCATTTTCGGTATGCATGTCATGGCCGGTATGCCAAGTGGCAATATCTTCTACAAAGATGGTGCCATTTTAAACAGTGCCGATCATTTACGCATCCAGGTCAATGGAAGTCAGGTTCATGGTTCGATGCCTTGGGCAGGAAAAGATCCAATTTATGCCTCTGCCCAGATGGTCACCAATCTGCAAAGTTTGATCAGCCGTAAAGCGGATCTGACCAAAGGAATGGGCGTGGTCAGTATTGGCAGCATTCAGGGTGGTACCACCGGTAACGTGATTCCAGATCAGGTCAATATGGTCGGGACTATTCGCTCCAATAGTGAAGACGTTCGTCAAGGCATTTTAAAAGACTTACCGAAGATGCTAGAACACAATGCAGCAGCCAACGATGTCAAGGTGAAAGTCGAAATTGCGCCTTATGCCCCGGTCACCACCAATGACAAAACTTTGACCAAGCTGATGCAACCGACCCTGGCCAAAGTCCATGGTGAAGATAAATTGCATGTCTTGGATAATAATGCCAGTGCGAGTGAAGACTTTGCTTACTATGGCCAGCTCATGCCATCCCTGTTTGTCTTTGTCGGTGCCACGCCGGCCGATCAAGATCCGGCTAAAGCCGCGCCAAACCATAATCCGAACTTTATTGTCGATGATGCGACCTTAAAAACCGGTGTCGAAAGTCATGTGCGCTTTATTCTGGATTATCCAAAAGTGGCTGAACAGGTTCAGGCCAACTGGAAACAGAACAATAAAGGTTAATTGCCTGCTATAAAAATGCGCGAGTTGATGAGCTCGCGCATTTCATCATCTTCTGCTGTTTTATAAATGAGCTATCAGGTGCTCTGCGCTTCCTCTTGACTATTTCTAGCCAGATTTGACATCTTGTGCCATTGGTCTCAAAACTCAAAATGCTAAACTTTGTCCCGCTAAATTGCTTGACTTTGGACAGGAATCCGGCAAATTCAAGGATTTTCCTCTCTCCAAAAAACAAGCAAAAATTTCGAACATCTGCATGGAACAAAACTATGGCGAATCATTTTGAATTCAATATCCGCGTATATATTGAAGATACTGATCTAGGTGGTATTGTCTACCATGCTAACCACATTCGCTATATGGAACGTACCCGTACCGAATGGCTGCGTGCTGCCGGAGTCAGTCATTACTGGCAACAGGCAGAATATAATTTTGTGGTACACAAAATTAATGTCAAATATATGCGCCCCATCCTGATGGATGATTTAATTACTGTTACTGCACGTGTGATTTCATGTAAAGCTTCATCATTTGTATTGCAACAAAATATTTATCGTGGTGAAATCATGCTTGCATCGGGTGAGGTTGAGTTGGCATGTATCAGTGCAGAGATGCGACCACGTCGACTCCCGGATGAAATACGCGAACTAATTCAAAAAGAATTGGAACAAGACTAAAAAATTTATTGGCACACGTAACAACTATGGCGACTCAGTTAGAATCATCTCTTCAAGTTTCAGATCTTATTTTACAAGCAAGCCCTGTCGTACAACTGGTGATGCTTTCTCTTCTGTTAGCCTCAATATATAGCTGGTATCTGATTGCCAGACTCTATATGAGTTATAAAAAAGCCCAGGCCGATGATGAACATTTCCAGAAAATCTTCTGGTCTGGCGCTGAACTGAATACCCTGTATAACAATGCCCAGCTCAATTCTAAACGCACTGGCCTTGAAGATATTTTCTATCAGGGTCTGGGTGAGTTCCTGAAACTGAAAAAACGCCATGCACCGACTGCCCAGTCCATTGAAGGAACAGAGCGTATTCTGCGTGTCGGCCTGAGCCGTGATCAAGGTCATCTGGAGCAAGGACTCGGTGCTTTGGCCAGTATTGGTTCGGTTGCACCTTATGTTGGTCTGTTCGGTACCGTCTGGGGCATCATGAACGCTTTTATTGGCCTGGCAGATGTCGATCAGGTGACACTGGCGACGGTTGCACCTGGTATTGCTGAAGCCCTGATTGCAACTGCCATTGGCCTGTTCGCAGCTATTCCAGCGGTGTTGGCCTTTAACCATTTCACGGCCAAAGGTGAAACCGTTTACTCTGATCGTGCCCTGTTTGCCGAAGAAATGGTGGCACTGCTACAACGTCAGTCCGTGGGCATAACTCAGGACAAAGACTAATGGCGATTCAAGGTTCAGGACGCTTTCAGCGTATTAAAAAGCCACTGAAAAGTGACATGAATGTCGTACCTTATATTGATGTGATGCTGGTGCTTCTGGTGATCTTTATGGTCACCGCACCCATGATCACCAGTGGCATAAAGGTCGACCTACCTCAGGCCAATGGGCTACCGATTGAATCTAAAGATGCACCGACCATTGTCACCCTGAAAGAAGATGGTTCCTATTATTTAGAACATAAAAATCAGGCCACTGGCCCAGTTACGCTGGATGAATTGACTGCTGCCCTTGTTGAAGCGCAAACACAGGCACAAAATGACAATAAAGTGCTGAATGTCGTGATCAATGGCCACAATACCCGTCCTTATGGCGATGTCATGGCCTTAATGTCCAGCCTGCAGGATGCCGGTTTATCTCAGGTCGGTTTACTGACCCAGCCATTAGAATAATGTATGAAAGATTATAAAAAACCACCATTTCAGAAAAAAGCCATCGCGATTGGATTCACCTTAGGAATCCATGCCGTGGCTTTGGTGGGTTTACTTTATCTTGGCATGAGTAAACCACCTGAACCGCCGAAGCAGATTAAAACGGTCCTGATCAAACCTGAGGACCTCAAACCGGTCACCCGAGAAGAAACGCCGTTTGAGGAAACTGCACATGAAAATGTCGCAGAAGAAATTACTCAAACAGCTGAACCTAGTCCTGAGCCTGCGCCAGTCATTCCGACAGCGGCGCCTGCCACACCTGCTGCTCCGCCTGCACCGAAAGTGGATACACAAAAAGCCCAGCAGGAACTCAAAGAGGTAGCGCAAGCCAAGGCTGTACAACAAGCTGCTGAAGCAGCGAAACGTGCCGAAGCTGCCGAACAGGCGAAACAGGCAGCAGCCAGAGCAAAAGCGGAGGCAGCACAAAAATCCAAGGCAGATGCCGAAGCTGCTCGTAAGGCTGAAATCGATGCACAGCGTAAAGCGGACGCTGCACAGAAAGCCAAATTAGATGCTCAGAAAAAAGCGGATTTGGCCGCCAAACAAAAAGCCGATGCCGCTGCGAAAGCCAAAGCTGAGGCGGCAGCTAAAGCAAAAACTGACGCGGATGCAAAACGTAAGGCAGATGCGGATGCAAAAGCCAAAGCAGAGGCGACAGCTAAAGCAAAAGCTGAGGCGGATGCAAAACGTAAGGCGGATGCCGATGCAAAAGCCAAAAACGATGCTGCTGCAAAGGCCAAAGCAGAGGCGACAGCTAAAGCAAAAGCTGAGGCGGATGCAAAAGCCAAAGCAGAGGCAGATGCCAAGGCTTCAGCAGCCAAACAGGCCGCTGAAGAAGCTGCTCAGAAAAAAGCGGAATCAAAACGGATTGCGTCTACTGCAAAACGTGATTTCGAAAATAAAATTAAACGTGCTTGGGATACCCCAGTGGGATCGTCAGGTCAGCGCGCTACTGCTCGTGTGACCTTGAATGACAATGGCGGTGTGGTTTCTGTCATCGTGAACTCAAGTGATGCAGACATGAAAGCCAGTGTCGAAGCTGCGGTGCGGGCTGCTGCGCCGTATCCGATGCCTTCAGATCCAGATGCACGCCGAGAAGCACGAAGTTTTACATCAACCTTTACCGCACAATAAAAACCAAGCCATCACACATTATTGAGGTGATGGCTTTGATTTTTTCAGCTAAACTTCACTTTAATATGATTAAATAATATTCATTTTTCACAGTGTCATAACAGTTTGGTCATAAAATCCTGGTTTTATTCTATTAAATCCATGCGATGATGTAGCCCAAGCTACCTATACAATAAATCCGTTGATTTGAGTAAATAACGAATGATGGAAAAGACTCGCAAACACCTACTCTGCCTCGCAATCATTGGCGCTTTAAGTCCTGTATTGGCAACTCAGTCCTATGCCCAGTTGCATCTGGAAATTACCAAGGCACCTGAGGCAGCACCTAAAATCGCCATTGTGCCATTCAGTCAGGATCAGAGCATCTATCCTATTGTTGAAAATGACTTGAATCGTTCAGGCAGATTTACCAGTGCTTCAAAAAACCTGCCTGCGACTGCCACATTAAATAACCCGAATGCAGAAGCTTGGGCATCCGCTGGCGTTCCCTATGTCGTGACCGGTTCATCAAAAACCACAGCGGATGGTTCTTTTGAAATTCAGTATCAGTTATACGATATCGAAAAAAAACAATATCTATTAAATGAATTACTAACTGTTCCAGCCTCACGTACCCGTCAGGCAGCGCATATGATCAGTGATGCCATCTATCAGGCATTAACTGGCATTCCAGGTGATTTTACTGGACGTATTGCTTATGTACTGCGTAATCCAGCAACACCAGAACAACGTTATACCTTGCAAATTGCCGATACCGATGGCGAACAGCCAAAAACCATTTTGACTTCGCGTGATCCGATTCTTTCTCCAGCCTGGACACCGGATGCTAAAAAAATTGCTTATGTCTCGTTTGAAACCAAACGTCCGGCAATTTATGTACAGGATCTGGCTACAGGACAACGCGAAAAACTGGCCAGTTTCCGTGGCTTAAATGGCGCGCCAAGTTTCTCTCCAGATGGCAAGAGCATGCTGTTTACTGCATCCATGCATGGCAATCCGGAAATCTACCAGATGAATCTGGAAACACGTCAATTACAACGTATGACCAATGACAGTGCGATCGATACCGAAGCACGTTATGCTCCAGATGGAAAATCCTTTATCTTTACTTCTGATCGTGGTGGATCTCCACAGATTTATCGCCATGATCTCGCTTCAAGTAGCAATAAACGTCTGACCTTCCGTGGTGCATTTAATGCACGTGGTACGCTGAGCGCAGATGGCAAGAAACTTGCATTGGTTCATCGTCCAAGCGGCAGTAACTATCGGGTTGCCGTTCAAGACATGAACTCTGGTGTAAATAATATTCTGACACCAACAACTCTAGACGAATCACCAAGTTTCTCGCCAAATGGCCAGATGGTGGTGTATGCCACACGTGAAGGCGCGCGCGGACTTCTGTCGATCATGTCACTAGATGGTCGTTTCCGTATGAACTTGCCAAGTGAAACGGGCGAAGTCCGTGAACCGGCTTGGGCACCAAAATAACATTGGTATCTGTATAAACCTTTTACCCCATAATCAAACTTCATGGAGATGAAGATGAACAAAGTAAAATTATTTGCCTTACCACTTTTAGCAGCAGCTGTCGTCATGACAGGTTGTGCGAGCCGTAAACCTGCCGCTGAAGTTCAAACCGGCGGCTTAGATACAACCAGCTCAACCACAGTGGATACGCAAGGTCTAAGTGAAGATGCTGCATTAAATGCACAAAACATGGCGGGTGCATCGGCAAAGGGTGTCACTGCGGAAAACAAGGCTTTCTTGGCAAAACGTGTCGTACATTTTGACTATGACAGTACTGAACTCAGCAATGAAGATCTTCGTACCCTACAAGCACATGCACAGTTCCTGATGGCCAATGCCAACTCACGTGTCGCACTCACCGGTCACACCGATGAACGTGGTACCCGTGAATACAACATGGCGCTTGGTGAGCGTCGTGCCAAAGCTGTTGAAAGCTTCCTGGTGACTACTGGTGTAAATGCTGCTCAATTAGAAGCCGTCAGCTATGGTAAGGAAATGCCAATCAATCCAGGTCATGATGAAAATGCCTGGAAAGAAAACCGCCGTGTTGAAATTAATTATGAAGCGGTACCACCATTGTTGAAATAACTTTCAATGCTGGCGTATCAAATAAAAAGCACTCATGATTGAGTGTTTTTTATTGGGTTGAATGAACAAATCTGTTTATTCTACGGTCTGGCCTGGTTCAACTGCTTGCATCGATTCAATCAGGTCGTGTTTATTGAATTGTTTGTACTCTGGTTTTGCTTCATAATCCCGCCAGGCTTCTTTCATCTTGTCTTCAGAGATATCATCTAAAGTAATGCCTTCACTTGGCGTTGGAGTCGCATCAAACTTTAATGTTGTCATATCTGTGCTCCTATTCTCAATTTTCCCTTGCCTTCAACATAGCACTTTCCACAGGAGTTGCAAGGGCAAAATCGATACAAATAATCCAGTTTAATTTTTCTTTTAGTACGTTCTCATCTAAAATATAGCCGCATATCGTTTTGATCATTTTTTCCCGATTTAAGTCTTGGAGTTTTCCCTTATGTCATACTGCACCTTATCCCAGTTTTTACAGCAACAAAGCGGGAATCTCACACCTGAACTTGCACAAGTTATTGAAACGATTGCAAACACTTGCAAGGACATCGATCTGTTGCTGCAAAAAGGTGCTTTAGCGGGTGTATTGGGAAGTGCACAGCATGAAAATATTCAAGGCGAAGAGCAAAAGAAACTGGATGTCATTTCCAATGATTATCTGATTGATGCTTTACAGCAACACCCGAATGTCGGTGGTTTGGCCTCAGAAGAACTGGATGAATTCACCCCTGCACAAGAAAATGGTCAATTTCTGGTCTTGTTCGATCCACTCGATGGTTCAAGTAATATCGACATCAATATGTGTGTCGGTACGATTTTCTCGATTCTTCCTGCGAAAAATGCCGTGACTCAGGCCGAAGACTTTATGCAAGCCGGTGTCAATCAAGTGGCTGCAGGTTATGTACTGTATGGTCCATCGACCATGATGGCATTGACTGTCGGTGCAGGCGTAGTGTTCCTTACCTTTGACCCGGAAATTCAAGAATTCCTGCTAACTTCTGAAGCGATTCAAGTCGCTGCAGATACCAAAGAATATGCGATCAATGCCTCGAATCAACGCCACTGGGAAGCACCAGTACAACGTTATATCGATGAATTATTAGCAGGCAAAACCGGTCCTCGTGAAAAAGATTTCAATATGCGCTGGGTTGCCTGTATGGTGGGCGATATTCACCGTATTCTTTGTCGTAGCGGTATCTTCATGTATCCATACGACTTTAAAGATCCGGCTAAAGCTGGTCGTCTGCGTTTAATGTATGAAGCCAACCCAATGAGTATGCTCATGGAGCAGGCTGGCGGCGCATCCACCACAGGCCGTGTCCGTATTCTGGAGATCGAACCAACCGATCTACATCAACGTGTGCCAGTGATTATCGGTTCTAAAAACGAAGTTGATCTTGTGACCAGCTATCATAACTAATTTTTTATAGCGGTAGCCGATATGGAATCGGCTACCGTGGATTATATCTCCCATGCCAACTTTTTTTCTTGATTCAAAAGACAATCCAAAAATTAAACACTTACGTGGTTTGATTGAACAAAACACCTATCGTAAAAAACAGGGGCAAACTGTGCTGGAAGGCACGCATCTGTCTCTCGCCTGGCTGCATGAAAACCGTAAAATTGATTCGATTTTTACCACTGAACATGCACTTTCCCATCCTGATTTCGAGAAAATTCTCGCAAAATACACAGGGATGGTCTTTGTTTTAAGCGAATCTTTATACAAAGATTTAAGCACCTTAGGAACGTCTTTAGCCTGTTTAGCTGTGGTCACTTTACCGACAGCAAATTATGCACTGGATTTTAAAGCCGACACTTTAATTCTGGAAAATGTACAGGATCCGGGTAATGTTGGTACCCTGCTTCGCTCTGCAGCAGCAGCCGGTATTGAACAGATTGTCTGCACCAAAGGTTCTGCATCACTTTGGTCACCACGAGTATTACGTGCCGGTATGGGCGCACACTTCACGCTGCAAACTTTTGAAAATATTGCACTTGAACAAATTCTTGAGCAATTTCAAATTCCTGTATACGTCACCAGCTCACATCGTGCCGAAAGTCTGTACTCAAAAGATTTAGGTAAACCTTGCGTATGGATCTTGGGCAATGAAGGTCAAGGCGTTTCTGATTATGCAATGCAACACGCAGAAGCTGTCAGTATTCCGCAGCCGGGGGGTCAGGAATCCTTAAATGTTGCGATTGCAGGATCGATCTGTTTCTTTGAAATGGTACGTCAACGTATCTAATTAGGGATTTAGGTTACAGTGTTTTAATTCGGCCCTGCCTGTTTATAAAATAGATTACACTACAAAAATAATAAACTTAATTGTCAACCAAACCATAATTCCCAACGTTATATGATTATGAACTTGGGAATCATGGTGGGTGTCCAATGACAGGATTTTCCATCTCTATGGATTTAGCACCAAAACAGTTGCAATCACACGATGTAAGTATTCTGAAGAGTACGGCTGAAGCACGTCTGAAGAATTTTATGCAAGATGTGACTGGACGCGCCTTGGTGATGATGGAAAGTGCAACTCAAGGTCATCATGGTATTGCCATGGATCTGGTTCAGGAAGCTTTCATTTCCTTACATAAATCCTATGCGGAAAAAAGTACTGAAGAATGGTATCCCCTATTTTATACAATTCTGAACAACAAATTACAGGATTGGCGTCGTAAAGAAGCACGGCGTGGTCAGATGTTTTCATTTTTTAAGAAAGTCAGTCTGGATGATGACGAAATTGAACTTGAGGATATCGTGGACGAAGCTACACCGACGCCTTTGGACTTTCTGGATCAGGCAGTGACAGCTGAAGAAATCCAGGAAGCCATTGCCAAACTACCTGTACGTCAGCAGCAGGCATTTATGCTGAGAGCTTGGGAAGGATTTGATACGCATACCACCGCACAAATTATGGACTGCTCAGAAGGCAGTGTAAAAACTCATTATCACCGTGCTATTCAAGGCTTACGTGCCTCTTTGGCACATTTAAATCCATATCTGGGAGGGTCATCCGAATGAATCAAGATGATTTCTTAAAACAAGTAACTTCCAAACTCGATGGACTGGCACAACAACATAAAGACAAACCTGTTGTCATGCACCATGTTCTTGAAGAAATTCAGGATTCTAAACATTCACGTTTTGCATTTTTAAAAATGTCAGGTTTTGCCTTGGCAGCAGCAATTGCAGGTGTTGCGGTATTACCCAATATTTCTAGCCACAATGAGCCGCAAACCCAAATGGTGTCAGTACCGAAACTGTCCCCACAAATGCTTGAAGATTTAGAAATGCTAATGGTTCTAGGTGAGGACAAAGTTCCACATGGCAGCTAAAAGATTGGCAATTGCTTTTTGTGCATTCAGTTTTCTGCAAACCAGTTTTGCAGGATTTGAACGTTTTTGGATCTTTTCTAAAGATGCGAATACTCAGGTTTCCGATACCTGGGATAGTCTTTCTGATTCCGAACAGTTGGCACTTATTAAACGCTATCAGTCTCTTAAGGAAATTCCAGAACAGCAGAGCGTCAGCTTACAGCAGCGTATGGACTGGTTTACCCAGCTTCCTGAGGTTGAAAAACAAAGAATGCGTGAGACTTGGCAAATGATGAGCAGTCAGGAACGTCGAGAACTTGGCTTACGCATGCAAAATGCCAAACCTGAAGAACGACTTGCCATTCGGGAAGAGTACATTCTCAAATACCAGCAAACGACTCAACCACCCTCTAGCTCGCATTAAGCGACCCATATAAAAAGCCTCTAAATGGATAATGCCAGTCAGTTAAGCAATTGACTGGCATTTTCTTTTTTAAATTCATGATCATATTTGCCAGGTAGAAAAGTCATCCGCAACTGTTGGATGCATGAGGTGTATTGCTCCGCAAGATGCCTTCCTTGTGAAACTCCGCTTCTCATTTGGGCAAAACCAAAGTCACAAATGATAGGACAAATATTTGATTTAAAACCTTAAGACTCCATCGTGAACCACTAAAAAGTTAAAGCGTCTATTTCTAAACTCCTTAACTGATCAGCATTCTTCCAAATGGAGGCTTTTGAATTTTCCAATTAGGTTTTATTTTCTTAGACGGCGATAAACGACCAGCCCAAATAATCCGAATAGTCCCCAAATTCCGAATGAACCACCACCACTTGATGACGTATTGGCATTTTTTACCGTATTTCGTAGCAGGATCGTTGCTGTTTCAGACATTTTTTCATCTGCATCAAAAATCGTATACTGCATGCTGTAATCTGCCTGACTTAAGTTATTTCTCACACTAAATGTCAGCTTTCCACCATAGCAGGTCTCGCGCTGATAAGTATCAGGACAAGGGCCTTGTCGCTCTGCATTAAGAGAAACTCCGGCAGGAATCTTCACAATACGAATTGGAATCTCTTTTCCCTCTTTATCCTGATAAAAAGCCGACTTTCCTGAAGGTAGAGGCCCATCACCATCATCACTATCATTTTCAAGTGGATTCACAATCACTGTCAGATTATTCTCTGGGCTAATCCAATATTCATCACTCTTGGCAATCGGTGCAATATTGTTAAAAGCTGCTTTTAAAATTCCAGCACTGCTGATCCCCGTGGCCTTATCTTTGAGAGTATAGCTACAGAATTCCATATCTGTTGCCTTGGTCATTTTCCCATCGGTACGATACATCATGATCCGGTTGAGATCAGGCTTCCATTCACACTTAAGATTGGGGTCATTCGGATCACCCTTCACACTGGTCGAACTACCCGTACCAATTAACTCACCTACTCCTAAAGACTTAACACTAATATCATAATTTTGTGCATTCAAGACTTTGGTTTGAACCGTATTACCCATCAAGGTTTCCTGAGGCATGGCCAGCACAAAGGGATTGACATAAATTGCACGGTATTGCTGATATTGCTTGGTATATTTAAGTAAATCTTCGTATTCTTTTAACTCTTGCTTTAACCCAGGTATTTCCTCTGCTGCCGTATTCTTATTTGCAATAATGCTTTTGATGTCAGTTATATTGTCCTGATAAAAATTATTCAAATCGACCAAGCTGCTATTTTTCAGATCTGTGATATCTGCTGCGGTCAGACGTCGGATTTCGATTGAACCGATTTCACAGCTATTTTTTGCATCTGGATTTAAGGTAAGAGTAGATCCCGCCACCCGATCAATGCCACGTTGATCCTGTTCAGCACAGCCACTTACCCCCACATCTACCAAATCTGTAACTGTTCCATTATCACGTGGGTAATACATGCCTAGAAAACGGTTATCAATTGCAGGCTCAATATAAGCTGTTAATAAGTTGTTTATCGTGCTGTCAGAAACATCAAGATTGTTTGAAGTTTCATCCGCATCTAACTCTGGCAATACACAACGTGATAGTCCAGTGGTTTGTATGGCATTTTTAACAGTAGTAAATACGACGCTTTGCTCCTTAGTCGGATTCCCCTGATTTAAGGCATATTCACAAGATAAGCCCTGATTAAATGCTAAAACATTAAAATAGAAATATTTAGAACCTGTTTTGTCATAAAATAAAGTAGATTGAGCTGCATTCTCAACAATAGTATTACTTAAGGCAGTTAAACTGGAAAAGGCACTGAGAGGGCGATTAGCTTGATTGGTCATACGCAAAATATGTCCTGTCTGACTCGCAGTATTTTTGGCAATGGTAGAATTATTCAACTCTACGGTTGCATAACCACAAAAATCAAGAATGCTGGCCGTATTTTCTGACCCATTTTTAACAATACTACTAGAAATAACTTTTACATTGGTTTGAGTCGTCCCTAAATTCCCCTGGCAATCCATAGCCAGCACACTACCATATGAACTTGCCTTATTTTGGTGAAGCAGCGAATCCTGGATGATCACACTCCTTTCGGTATTCATCGCCACCGTATAAATAGCCCCCCCTTCTGCATCTGCACGGGAATTTACTATTTCACTGCTATTAATGCTTAAGGGGCCCGCCACATAAAAGGTACCGCCATTGCCCTTATCCTGTGTATTTTTTGCCGCATAACCATCTTTTAAGATGAGATGATAGACTTCCAGACTGGATTGACTGGCCATACTGTTAAAGAGACGGGTTTTTCCCTGACCTGAAATCGTGGTTTTTAAAGCATCACGGGTTGGGTATAAATTCGTAATCGGACTACGACTGGTATAACTAAAGGGCGTTTTTCCATAAATTTTGAGCGCGGACTCAATGACAAGTTCGCTGTCTAATTTGTATTCACCCGCTTCAAGCTGAATCACGTCTGGGGCTGAACCATCTAGCCGAAGCGTACGGCCGACGTTACATCCGCCATAGGATTTATCTAGTTTTGCAGTTTTAATCGCTTCTCGCAAAGAGCAGGCATTACTATTCTCTCCGTCTTCATCCACCAAAGTGGTGACATAGATGGTTTTATCTTCTTCGGCTGCCATCAAACTCATGGCAGATAAAATCATGGCCGCAAGCAGTCCTTTTTTATAATTTTTCATGATTTTTCCTTAATCTTTTAATTCACGGCGCAAACCCATTAACCCAATTAAAATCAGTAGCCCACCAAAGCCCCATGCGCCACCTGAAGTTTTGACTGATTTGTCTTCCATTTCATTTTTTGGCTCCTGCACGATTTGAGTGGTAATGGTCAGATAAGGTTTACTTTTATTAAATCGCGTGGATGTGGTTACCACTTGCAGCTCGAAGATATCTGCCCCATGCCAAGTCGAATCTGGGGTATACACCACATTGCCATGAATATCGATGCGTGTTTTACCTTTGGACTCTGTTTTAGTTTGCACAACTTTCAAACATCCATCTTGCCAAGGCTCACCTGTCGGCTGTTGACCAACTATGACATTGCATTGTTCTTTTGGAATTAAATCACTATCACCCAAAAAGGATTCAATTGAAAATTTGGCAATTTCACCTTTTAACAGGTCTTGTCCAACCAGACTCCCTGAGGTTGGCACAGTGATTTCAATCGCACCACGGTCACAGAACAGATTATCCATTAAACGGTTGATACCACGCTGGTCAGCAGCTTCACATGCCACTGTCGGGGCTGCAAGATTAAGCGCTGTACCTCTATTTACAATAGATGAGTCGCTGACCTGATTATGACTTAATAAAATACGTGGACGCATATAACCAAGAAATTGCCCTTTAGCAACGCTGTATGGACAAAGTATAGCTGTGCTATTTTCACTCAAGGTTTGACAAACACCTTCACTCTTATTTGAAGCTTCGGCTAAGATTTGTGTACCATTCCAGAGCTCATTTGGAGCAACAGCATCCCCTGTACCGCAGGACACAGTCAGCAGATTGTTTTGAATCAGGGTTTTATCGCCGGTTTCAATTTGGCAGTCCTGTGCACCATTTCTTAAAATAATACTATTTGCCACATAAGCCCTGCCAGCCGGGGCATTCATACGTAAAGCAGTATCAGCATTATCAACGATCGTTAGGTTATTTAATCCCATCCCGTCCATGACATTAATGAGTGTCCCCTTATTTTTTAATAGGGTACTACTTAATACTTCGGCACTAATGTTTTGAAGATTCTCTGTGTCAGCAAACTGCCCGGCGCTATAAATATTGGCCGCCGAGTTATTTAAGGTCTGGTTATTTTTAAGGACACTTTGCCTGATAAGGAAAGCTGGCAACTCGCTATATAAAATGCCACCTCGTTGTGCTTTGTTATTTTCAATCAGGCTATTTTTAATTTCAACACGACTGAGAAAGTTCTGACCAAATTGTCCCGTATTATAAATTGCCCCACCCAAATTGGCTGCACCATTAAATAAACGGCTATATTCAACCACCACTTGGCCTTTATTATGAATCAGACCACCTTGTTCAGCACAACTGGCTTTGCCACAACCTTCGAGGTCTAGTTCTTTTAAGTTAAGCTGAACCAGTGTATCTGTGCTGTTAAGGCGAAATAGATTGTCAGTTCCTTGCATTTGAATATGGGCATTATGCAGACCCAGTGTTTTTTCAGTTGTACTGAATTCTTCATCGCTATCAGCTACAGACCGAATGCTTAGAGATTTTTTGATTGCTATATGCTTATTGAGCACATAAGTATTTTTTTCTTTTAAAATAATGGTACTGGATGAATTTTCTCCACCACATCCCATAAAACCTTCTTTGGCTAAGCCCCGGTTAATATATTCAACGGCTTCTCGAAGTGAACATTCCTTGTCATCTTTTTCAATATCTTCTGTCGTGGTTACAATAATATCTGCACTATATGCCTGCCCTGCCATACACAGCAAAGCCATGCCTATGCTCTTCTTGAGCATAACCTTCTCCTTAATTTTTATTTCTTTCTTTTTCTTCTAAAGTTGCAGAATCCTTGCAACTGTGAATTATTTTGCCTTACTGTGGCATAGACTGAGTAATTACTCAAGAATTTTTATGATTTACCGATATTCGTCAATCAAGGCATAAATCTGTCGCAGATTGGCATTGCTGACCTTCAGTTTTTCTCCCTTAAGCAGTTGAATAATTTGCTCTAATCTCTGAAGAAGTACCGAAGTTTGATGTGGCCCATGACTCAGCAAATAGTCAAAAATTTGAGGATCTAAATGAATCCCCCGACGATCCAGTACGGATGAAACCAGCGCATAACGATCAGCATAAAGACTACCACTCGGCACACGGGTACTCACCGCTTGTGTTAAGCGTGACTGTAGATCTGGTAGCTCAAGCTTAAGTTCAATCGGCGCAAAGCGTGAAGAAAATACCAGCTGTCCGCCGCCTTCATTATTATAATTAATCAGATGAAAGACTGCGCGCTGCCAATGCGGCACACCACTAATCGCTTCAATATCATCGAGTGCGACCAGATCAAAACGATCCAGCGAGGTAATCGCCTCGGTCGGCGCATCTAGAAGCTCAAGTAAAGAGACCTGAATCGCAGATTTCCCTACTTCAAGATAAGAGTCACAGATAGCAGACAATAAATGACTTTTTCCTGTACCCGCCCCACCATAGACATAAAAACGGCTGATTAAGCCTGCATGTAATTGACGCACTGCATCAATCACATGCCCCCAACCCGGCCCTGAAAAATCACTGATTCGGGCATCAAGCTGAGGTTCTATATCTAACTGCAATTGACGCATATGATTTTTTGGCCTTATGAGTCTTTACCATGGGGATCATGAATTTTACTTGAGTTCTCCTCTGCTTGCAGCGGTTTTTTCTCTGGCTTTTTCATTTCAATATCAACATCTAAGTCTGCCGTTTCGATATTGATTGAACCGGTAGAGGCATCTTGCATCACAATGGCCCGATCGCCATAAAATGTTGTGTGTTCATAGTACTCGCGTACATGCCGCAGTAGTACCACAATGACGGCTGCCACCGGTAATGCAATCAGCATTCCCAGGAAGCCTGCCAGCTGTGCACCTGCCAATACGGCAAATACTACGGCAACAGGAGAAAGACCAATTTTATCGCCCAGCAAGAATGGTTGCAGAATATAACCTTCAACTGCCTGTCCGACCATAAACACAATGCCGACCAATACCAGTTGCCACCAGTCAATCCCAAATTGCAGTAAGGTCGCAATCACCGCTGCGATAATACCGACTGCAAAGCCCAGATAAGGAATAATACTGGCCAGACCTGCCACCATACCAATAATCAATCCAACCTCAAGACCAATCAGTTGCAAGCCCACCGCATAGACAATTCCCAGCAAGATCATGACCAGAAACTGCCCTTTAACAAAAGCACCCAGCACGCTATGACATTCGCCCACAATTTTTAGTGTACTTTTTTCATAAGGACGTGGAATCAGGCGGCGCAAACTCCCCAGCATACGATCCCAATCCAGCAGGAAATAGAAGGCAATGATGGGAATTAAGACAATCGTACCGCCAATCTGGAGAAAATTAATTCCGGATTGAGCAAGGCGTAACAAGAATGCCTGAATACTGTCTGCGCTATAATTGGTTTGTACATAATTCATGACCACATCAGAAATCTGATTGGTATCAATTTCCATTTCAACGACATTAAAGGTATTGGACAACCATGGTAAAAAGGTCGAATTAATCCATCCAATGATCGCGGGTATATTGTCACGTGCATACATCAACTGTTGCCAGATCAGTGGCACTAAATACCAGATGGCCAAGGTCAGTACAATTCCGATTCCGATAAAAACGATACTAATAGAAAGCCAACGCGGCAGACCCACATCATGCAATTTATCCACCAGCGGGCTAAATAGATAAGCCACTAAAAGTGCTGCAACAAATGGAATTACAACGGGTTTTAATAAGTATAAAGTCCATAACAATAAAGCTATCCCAGCTAGGATAAACACGCGACGCAATGTGCGATCTACCATAAAGTTTCGCCTTTTCTCTATTAATCATTCTAAAAATTAAAATATTTCAATAAAGATAGCATTTTAGATCAGAAATACCATAAGAGTTTTATATATTCAGGTTATAATCGCCACCGCGAATGCGGAGACTTCATTATGAGCAACTCAACTTCTACCCCAAATACTGGTTTAAGCTACAAAGATGCAGGTGTCGACATTGAAGCGGGCGACGCGTTAGTCGATCGTATCAAATCTGTCGCTAAGCGTACCTCACGTCCCGAAGTTATGGGCGGTCTAGGTGGCTTTGGTGCACTTTGTAAAATTCCTAAAGGTTATGAAGAACCTGTTCTCGTATCTGGCACAGATGGTGTGGGTACAAAATTACGTTTAGCATTGAATTTGAACCGTCATGACACAATTGGTCAAGACCTGGTGGCAATGTGTGTTAACGACCTTCTCGTGTGTGGTGCTGAACCACTGTTCTTCCTCGACTATTATGCAACTGGTCATTTGAATGTGGATGTTGCTGCAAATGTTGTCACTGGTATCGGTACTGGTTGTGAGCTTGCTGGCTGTGCACTGGTCGGCGGTGAAACTGCTGAAATGCCAGGCATGTATGAAGGCGAAGATTACGATCTTGCAGGTTTCTGTGTCGGTGTCGTTGAGCAAAGCAAAATTATTGATGGCTCTAAAGTCAAAGCCGGTGACGTTTTAGTTGGTGTTGCTTCTTCAGGTGCGCACTCAAACGGTTACTCACTGCTTCGTAAAATTCTAGACGTGAAAAATGTTGATTTAACTCAAATCGTTGATGGTCGCCCACTTGCAGATGTTGCAATGGAACCAACCCGTATTTATGTCAAATCGATTCTCGAATTGCTTAAACATGTCGATGTACACGCAATGGCGCACATCACCGGTGGCGGTTTGCCAGGTAACTTACCTCGCGTCCTTCCAAATGGTGCTCAAGCGCTTGTGAATGAATCTTCTTGGGAATGGCCTGAGCTATTCAAACTTCTACAACGTGAAGGCGGTGTAGAGCAGTTTGAAATGTATCGTACCTTTAACTGTGGCGTCGGCATGGTGCTTGTGGTTGATGCAAATGAAGCTGACAAAACTGTTGAATTACTCAACGGTCTTGGTGAGAAAGCATGGACAATGGGTCAGATTCAAGACAATGCTGAATCGGTTGCAGGTGCAGACGAAAAAATTCGTGTGATCTTCGCATAATTTCGCATGATTAAAATTGCTGTACTTGTTTCAGGTAGCGGATCAAATCTACAAGCCTTGATTGATGCCAATCTTTCAGGGCAAATTGTCGGCGTGATTTCCAATAAACCTGAAGCCTTTGCTTTAACGCGTGCGCAACAAGCAGGAATTCAAACTGCAGTTATTGAACACAGGCAATATCCAAACCGAGAAGCGTTTGATGATGTGATGCATCAGCAACTGCTGGACTGGGATGCGGATCTGGTGGTACTTGCCGGCTTTATGCGAATTTTAAGTGAAAAATTTGTAAAAGCCTGGGAGGGGAAAATGTTGAACATTCACCCTTCTCTATTGCCTTATTACAAAGGCATGCATACCCATCAGCGTGTACTCAATACCGGTGATGTTCTGCACGGCTGTACGGTGCATTATGTCACGGCTGAACTTGACGCAGGCCAAGCGCTTGCTCAAGGTGTGCTCAAGGTTTCTCACCACGATACGGTAGACAGTTTGGCAATGCGTGTGCATAGCCTTGAACATGTAATCTATCCTCAAGTCGTAGAATGGATTTGCAGCGGTGCGATTCAATACACTGAAGACGGTGTGCTATATCGAAACGAGAAAATGCAAGAACCTGTTCAATTCTGCAAGTTTTAACATCATTTAAATATAAAAAACGCATCCTCGGATGCGTTTTTTATATTCTCTTTTTAATGATTCAAACAGATTGTTGCTGAATCAATTGCTTTACCAAGTCCGCTACCTGATCGGGTTGTTCCAATGGAAACATATGTCCTCCCTCTACCACGGTAAAAGGAATACCAAATTTCTTTTCGACCTGCTGCGGGAACTTGCGGGCCAGAAATGGACCTTGCTCAGCCACGACCAAATGTACCGGAACTTTCGGTTTCGCCTGAGGCAACCACCACAGTGAGGGATTGGTTCTAAACACGGCCACTTCATCCTTTTTAGGGATGGTGAGTTCTACTCCGCCCCGAATCGGATCATCTTGCAAGGCATGCTCAATATAGGCCTGGAAGCAATCGGCATCAAAGTCTTGATAAAAACCTTTAGGACGCAACAACGCTGCTGCCTGTTCACGTGAATCCCAATGATCACGACGGCGCTTGGACAGGCCTGCCGGAGACATTCTGTCCAAAGCTTTTAAGCGCAAAGTTTTCGCAAGATGCAAGGCAAAGGCTTCTTTACCCATAATCATCGGCGGGTCCAGCATGATCATCTGCGAAAACAGTTCGGGACGCTGCAAGGTAGCCTGGAAAGTTAATACTGATCCTAGAGAATGTCCCAAACCAATCACCGGTCGACCTTTTGACTGACGCACAATACTGTCAATCACTTGCCGAGTCAGGCTTTTCCAATGGTTATCCACTGGATAACGTTTATCAGGCCCTAAGAGCGGCACATAGATAATATCGTAATCATCTTGCAGTCCATCAAACAGCTTTTGATAGACTTTCGATGGCACGCCATTGGCGTGCGCGAAATGAATCAATGGTTTCATTGCAATGTCGTACTGTTTTCTGACTGAAGTTTCTGCGCAACTGAAGTGGCAATTCCGTCACCAATCGATGAGCCCATGCGACCCAATACGGACTCAAATGGACTATATTCAATGGTATAATTCAAGGCTCTTTCAGTTTTCAGTTCGCGCTTCAAGGTATTTAAACTTCCGATCCGATCTGCGATTCCTAGTTTCACCGCCTGATCACCGGTCCAGAACAAACCAGAGAAAATCGTAGGATCGGTTGATTTCAGTTTATTACCACGCCCCTGTTTTACCGCATTAATAAAGTGACTATGCACATTATCCAAGACACCTTGTACATGGGCTTTTTGTGCAGGATCGACTGGTTGAGTCATCGACAGCAAGGCTTTATTGTCACCTGAAGTCATGGTGCGATCTTCAACACCAAGCTTTTGCAGCAAATTACTCACGCCATAATTTGGCATAATCACACCAATCGAACCAACTAAACTCGATGGATTGACAATAATCTCATCCGCAGCAGAAGCGATATAATAAGCACCCGAAGCACCGGTATCACCGATCACTGCATAGAGTTTTTTCTCGGGATACTGCTTTTTCAAATACTGAATTTCTTGCCAGATTTCATCGGACTGTACCGGTGAACCACCCGGCGAGTTGACATTCAGCACTACGGCTTTACTTTGTTTATTTTCAAAAGCTTTTTTCAGCGATTTAATCGTATTGCTACTGTTGACACTCTGCTTGTCGGCAGCAATCGTACCAATAATATCGACGACGGCAATATGAGCACCTGCGCCAGCGCTGGCATCTGAGGAAACTGAACTACAGCTCTTGCCGAGTGCCAAAATCACCACAAGCAGATAAGCAAAAGTCAGGAATTTAAATAAAATTCCCCAACGGCGCGCACGGCGCTGCTCTTCAACCGAAGCTAAAACCGCTTTTTCCAGCAATTTCCATTCCAGACCAGTCGGTTGAACTGGCTGTTGCGTATTTTGTATTTGATTTTCAGGTTTTGGTGGCCAATCGGACATAAATAATCCAATAAATTGATTTATATTGAACCCATTATATACACTGAATCGGGTAATTCTGTCTAAACAAAACGTTTTCGCCTATAATAAATTTTGTTCTCTTTTTATTGTACTTAGACGAAATCAATGACCAAACAGGACTCACGGAATTCAGCTTACGGTTTACTCAAATACATTAGCCGCCAACCGCTTCCGGTTTCTCGATGGATGGCCCGTCTTCTGGCTTTTATTGTGAACAGTTTCAAAGTCACCAAAACTTCGGAAATCATTCGCCTCAATCTCGAGATCAGCCTTTCTGAACTGTCCAATGACGAACGTGAGCGTATTAACCGTGCTGCGGTTCGCAATGAATTAATGTCATATTTCGAGTTTTTTACCATTTGGGGCTCAACTAATCAGAAAAATATCAAACGGGTGCATCGCGTCATTGGCGAAGATCTACTGCATGATGCACTGGCACAAAATAAAGGCCTGGTGTTAATCGTGCCACATTTTGGTACCTGGGAAATCATGAATGCCTATGTCGCCCAGTTTACTTCCATGACCATTATGTATAAACCTGTAAAAAATCAGGCAGCGGATCAGTTTGTACGGGCTGCGCGTAGCCGCGAACAGGCACATCTGGTGCCGACCGATGAATCTGGCGTCCGTCAGATTTTTAAGGCCTTAAAACAAGGTGGCACCACCGTGATCTTGCCAGACCATACCCCAAATGTCGGTGGTGAATATATACCGTATTTTGGGGTGCCTTTGGCCACCAGTAATTTAAGTGCCAAGCTGATTCAAAAGACCAAAGCCCGCGCCCTGTTTCTATATGCCCTGCGGAATACCGAAGATGGTTTTGATATCTTCATCGAGGCAGTTGATGAGAAAATTTATAGTGGCAATGCCAATCAGGGTACGCAAGTTATTATCAACAGTATTGAAGATTTAATCCGCCGCCATCCTGAACATTATCACTGGAGCTATAAACGCTTCAATGCGCATCAAGATTTGGGTAATCTTTATACACTGGAGCATGAACAGGCTTTGGCCAAAGTGAACGCCTTGAGAATGCAAGCTCTGCCTAAAGATCAGCCTGCTCTAGAATCAGTAATTTAAAGACTGACGATATAACCATTGCCATTGATGCCGTTCGGCAGAAAGTATCAGTTTGGAACCTTGTTGCTGAAAGTGCAGACTACCCTGCTCTGCCGTATTCAGTAACGGAATATTGAGGGCTTTGAGCCGCTGCTGAGTCAATTGGCTCGGATGGCCATAACGGTTAAATTTCCCTGCCGAAACAATTGCCAGTTTAGGCTGTAAAACTTCTAAAAACTGATAGGCTGAGCTGTGCTGACTGCCATGATGTCCAAGCACCAGCACATCAACTTTAAGCTCAGGATAATCTTGGAGCAGCTGATACTCAGTCTCCCAACCCGCATCGCCCATGAGTAAAAAATTTTGATAAGGCCCGGCATTTTTAACTTGCAGATATACCACACAAGACCGTTCATTTTTATTGAAATGGGCTGTATTTAACTGCTGCTGCCGAGGTGCCAGAATTTTAAACTGAATATCTTCAGACCATTGCCACTGCTGACCTTGATGACAGAACTGAAAACGGGAGGAGTGCGCTATTTCAGGAATCTGATTGGACGATACTTCTTTAATTTTCAATTGATGTTTAATACTGTGATAAGCGCCACTATGATCCTGATCCAGATGGGTTAAAATCAGTTGATCCAGCTTACCCACACCTTGCACAGACAGAAATGGCAGAATCACCTGTCGACCGATACTGAATTTTTCTTCATCATAATAGCCACCCATATCGATCATCATGCTACGCGCTCCATCCCGAAGAAAAATTGCTTGTCCCTGCCCCACATCCAGAATAGAGAGCTGAAATGCATGCTGATTGAGCTGAGGAATACACAGCGGCACACAGGCAAGTGCCGTCCAGCTTTTGGGCAATAGGCCACGCGGTAAAAATACAATCATTAAGGCCAGAATACACAGCGCAATCATCCAGACATTCATCGCCACCGGAATCAGTTGTGGAGCAAACAGCCGATCAAGCAGATCCAGAAATGCCAGCAGCATGTGAATGAAAACATCATTCAATTGAAATACCACACTGGAAAGTGGCTCTGAAATAAAAAACAACAAAGTCGCCAGAATATCTATAGGCACAATCAGCAGCCCAATCCATGGAATCGCGACCAGGTTACTGAATGGGGTAATCCAGGCGATCTGCTTAAAAAACAGCATCATCAAGGGAAATAGTGCCAGAAAGATTTTCCATTGTGATTCCAGCAGCACTTTCAACGCAAAATATAGCCGTTGTAATAAGGTTTGTTCTATCTGACGCGGTTGCTGCTGAATGGTCTGATAGATTCGCAGCAAAACAAAGCAGGCCCCATAAGACAGCCAGAATGCAGCCGACAAAATACTGAAAGGATCAAAGAGCAATAATAAGGCAGCACTCAGAATCAGTAATTTTAAAGCTTGCACACTTTGCCTGAACAACAAGGTAAAGGTCACAATCACGCAGATCAATAAAGTGCGTAGCGCTGGAATTTCAAAGCCCACAAAGGCGCAGTACAGCAAGACACACAGTAAAAAAGGCAGGCTCAAAAAATACTGCCTTGGCCATTTCAGATAAATATGCGGCATAAATCTTGAAATCAGATATTGCAAAGTACCACAGACCATCAAGGCAAAGATCAGAACGTGCGGCCCGGAAATGGCTAATAAATGGCTCATACCAAAACGCTGGAATTGTCGCTCTGTCGCCGGATCTAACAGGCTTTCATCACCGCTTAATAAGGCCAATAACAAACCTTTATGCTGTACGGGTTGCCTGGCTACGAATTCTCTTAATGCCAGTCGCTGCCGCTCTACCCAAAGTAAAATTCGCGGACTTAAATTTTGCTGCTGGCGTAAATATTTGCCATGACCAAGCGCATAAAGTTGTTGCGGTTGTAACTCCTGAATGCTCTTGATTCGGAAACCGGCCATGATATTTTGCTGTAATGCCCACTTTTCAGCGTCAAAAGATCCGGGGGTGGCATAACTATGATGAGGTCGGATTTGGCCTTGAATTAAGTAATATCGTCCAAGTTCAAGGAGGTGCTGCTTTATCTGCGCATTTATCAAACTGGATTGAGTCACGGGTTCTTGGACAGGCAAAAAGCCCATCCATTTAACTGTACTGCCATCAGGACTGAGCACATGCAGAGCTTGCTGGATATTCTGCTCACCAAGCTTATTCAGGTCTTTGATATGCACCACGATCTGTTTTTCGGAGACTTCATGTTCACGCGTCGACAAGCGTTCAGACAGTTGCAGATTGGCATAGCCATGGCCTAGAAATAATCCTAACAACAGGCTTGAACCAGTCATGACCAAATTACGGAATGGTGTGTTGAAAATGTGCTTTAATTTACGGCAACCCAGATACCACAGTAATACCGCGATTAGAACGACCGTGCTGCTCAGTTGAACAGACAGAAAACTTTTCCCCATACAGGCCAGACCTAAAATCCAGCCGATACACAGCCACTGCAACATTGGATCTTATTCTTTATGGTTATTATTTTACCCAATAATAAAGCCCACCGGAGTGAGCTTCAATCAAATGCGAATATTCTCTTGATTTAGGGTGTGACCCACAGACCATCCTGCATATGTAAAATTCGGTCTGCAGCATGTGCCAGTTGTTCATCATGCGTCACAATCAGCATCGCCATATTGAATTCACGTTGCAATTCGGTGAGCAGTTCAAAAATCTTTGCTGCAGTCTTACGATCCAGATTTCCGGTCGGTTCATCCGCCATCATCAGTTTAGGTTTGCCCACCACTGCACGCGCTAAGGCCACACGCTGGCGCTCACCTCCAGATAATTCACCTGGCTTATGTGTCAGACGATGCGAAAGACCAACCCGCTCCAGCAAGTATTCAGCCTGCTGTTTGGCTTCTTTAAACTTCACATTATCGCGGAGCATCAGGGGCATGGCTACATTTTCCAGTGCCGTAAATTCTGGCAACAGATGATGAAACTGATACACAAAACCCAAATGCTCATTGCGCACATAGCCGCGCTCTGCTTCGGACAAGGTATCGAAACGGCGACCATTGACCATCACTTGCCCTGATGTTGGTCGATCCAGTCCACCCAAAACATGCAATAAGGTACTTTTACCAGAACCACTCGAACCGACAATTGAGACAAACTCACCTGCTTTGACCTGCAGCGACAAGCCTCGAATCACATCGACGGTGGCTTTGCCATCGGTAAAGGATTTGTGAATATTCTGGGCATCTAAAATCAGATTACTCATAACGCAAAGCCTCTGCCGGTTGAATTTTTGCTGCACGTAAAGCGGGGTAAATCGTCGCGACAAAACTTAAGGCCAATGACAAGCCGACAATCACCAAGACATCCTGCCAGCGTAAATAAGAAGGTAGATAATTGATAAAATAGGCATCAAACATATTCAGACCCAAAGTATTGTTTAACCAGCCGATAAAGCTACTGATACTGGTCGCTGCAATAATCCCGAGGATTGCGCCGGCACATGTCCCAATCACCCCAATCACCGTGCCTTGCACCATAAAGATTTTGGTAATGGTGGCAGGCGAAGCACCCAAAGTCCGTAAAATCGCAATGTCCGATTTTTTATCCGTCACCACCATCACCAGTGATGAAACGATATTAAATGCCGCAACCAGCACAATCAGGAATAATAACAAGCTGACCATGGCTTTTTCCATCTGGATCGCGCTGAACAGATTACCATGAGTATAAGTCCAGTCAGATGCGTAGAAGTTGGATGGTAAATCCCGCACGATTTCCTGAGACACTTGCGGTGCGACAAAAATATCATCCAGTTTTAAACGCACGCCTTGTGCACCATCAGGTAGGCGCAATAAAGTTGAAGCATCATTTAAAGCGATATATCCCATCATCGAGTCGACTTCAGCACCAATACTGAAAATTCCCACCACTTTAAAGCGCTTGAAACGAGGCACCACACCTGCTGGTGAAGGGGTCGCCTCTGGCAATACCAGAGTAATATTATCGTTTAAACCGACCCCCATGGCATCGGTCATCTGCTTGCCCAGAACAATACCAAATTCACCTTTTTTCAGGCTATCAATACTGCCCTCGACCATATGGTTTTGTATAATGGATACTTTTTTCTCATACTCGGGTTCAATCCCGCTGACCATAATCCCGGCAACCTGTCCCTGTGCCGTCAGCATGCCCTGTAATTGGGTAAATGGTGCGACCCCTTGGACATGCTCATGCTGCTCAATCTGCTTTGCAAGTTCGGGCCAATTTGTTAGAATTTGCGTTGAAGAAACAGTAGCTTGAGGTATCATTCCCAAGACACGATTTTTCAACTCTCGGTCAAACCCATTCATCACAGACAAAACTGTAATGAGGACTGCTACACCGAGCGTGAGACCGATCATTGAGACCAATGCAATAAAAGAAATGAAGTGGTTACTACGCCGTGCGCGAGTATATTTCAACCCTATATACAGCGAGATTGGTTTAAACATAACCATCTAGTCCGAGGTAATAAATTATGGAAAATGTACAGCATCCAAACGGATACACGGAAAGACGCGTTATGTCTCGCATCGATGCTGCCTTACGAATTAATTATCAGATTATTTCCGATGATGTTGCCTTAAATGATCCTTATGACTCTAACTTTGTCTTGCCCCGCTATTTTCTACTACTTGCAGAGCTAGATCAATTTGATCATGCGGTTAACTACGAATTAGAACAATTATCTGAAAAAGATCAACAAATTGCTCGAATCTTATCCTTATTCAACCAAAAATTAAACCTTATTACCGGTTCTTTGTATGACGCAATTGTACAAAGCATGTTACCTGTACCAGAGCAGGTGAACTTTTCGGAAACCGGTTTTAGTTTCTTTAGTGACCGCCCCATCACTGAAGGCACCTATCTGCACGTGACTTTAAGCCACCCGGAAAATTTCTTCCATATTGCGGCAACCGCCCAGGTGGCCTACAGTCGTGAAGAAGAAAATAGCAAATTCCGGACCGGTGCTTATTTCATTACCATGCACCCACAAGACCGTGTCAAACTGGGTGAATGTGTCAAAGCCAACTTTGCTTAAATCACTGATTTAGTCATTGTGAATACTGGATGGAAGGCGAGCTGCATAGCTCGCTTTAATTTCTCTGGAAAAATACAACAATAAACCCGTCAACAAAATACCGACACCGATTAAGGCCTCACCCGACAAGCTTTCACCATTCAAAAGCACACCTACGAATAAAGCAAGCATTGGAGTCAATACCGTCGTCAAAGACAAGGTGGTCGCCCTGATTTTCTGTACCAGTTTAAAATAACAGAACATGGCAATCAGCGAAGCCATCACCACGGCATATCCTAGCCCGATCAGTGATTTTGCCTGAGGCATTTGGGTTGGCGCAAATTGCCAGATAAATGGCAACATGGCACAGGCCATGACTGCTGAAACTGCAATGGAACCGGCCGCTTGCGCCATCGGTTGTAAGGGTGCATTGACTTTTTTGACCCAAAACATCGAAACACAATAGATAAACACACTCAGTAGCATCAGACCAATACCGATTGGCTGAATGTGCTGGTCTTTGCCACCGAGGCAAATCACCGCCAAACCAGTCAGGGCAATCGCCATCCCGCACCACTGTGAAGGATAGAGCTTGAGCTGAAACACGAAACGGCCAATCAATCCGGTAATAATAGGTGCCAGACCAAACATCAGCGCAATAATGCCTGAGCTGAGATAATCCGTGGCCAGATAGGTAAAAATCTGCGAGCCAATAAAACTGCAAGCTCCAGCCAGATAACTGTGCATCGAGAGAGAATCGACAGGAAAACGGGTTTTAAACAGCCACAACAAGATAAATGCAAAAGGCAATGCCAGAAAAAATCGCAGTGCCAGTGCCCAGAGCGGATGCAGATCGCTTACACTCCAGACAATGGCTAGCGGTGTAGTGGCCCAGATAAAAACCAATAAAAGATAGGTCACAACCATATTGGTGTGTGTTGGCATGCGCGATTGCTCTTAAAGTGCAGATGTTTTACGTTTTTGTTTTTGAATGGTTTGATCCAGTGCGCTTGAAAATTCACGCTTATCCCGCTCTGAAATCGGAGGTGGCCCACCCGTTTGCACACCGGCACCACGCAAACTATCCATAAAGTCTCTTAGATGTAAACGTGCTTTGACATTGGCCGTGGTATACACTTCACCGCGTGGATGAATGGCAATCCCGCCCTTTTCAATCACTTCTGCCGCCAGGGGAATATCTTGGGTCATGACAATATCATGCTCTTTCATGCGCAGAATAATCTCTTTATCTGCAGCATCAGCGCCACTCATCACCTGAATTGAATTAATCCGGACTGAAGGCGTAATGCCCACCGACTGATTGGCCACAAAAGTCACTTCCAACTGATAGCGATCCGACGCACGGATAATCACATCTCTTAAAATACGGGGTAATGCATCAGCATCGACCCAAAGTTTGAATGGCAACACAGGGTTTCCCATTAAGGTATAAATCCTGGGTATTCTAGCAAATTGAGAGGATCAGGTTGATGATTAAATCGTTGCATTTTCATCGCTGCTGTCGCTCATGTTTTTTTGAATCTATTTGATTTGAGCCGTAACTGTGATTCAGTCTAGAAAAAAAATTGACTGCATTTAATTTGAAAATTCATTCGATTGACTTGAAAAATCGTAATGACCCTCGATTAACTATAAATAAGTCATCCAAGATCAATTGTGCATATGAAAAATCAGAATAGCCCAGAGATCATCACCATTGATGATCAGAATTTCGGTAGTCACGTCGAACACTGGACATTACTCACCGAGAATCCAGGTACAGATGTGCCACAGTGGTTAGGCAAAGCTCTTGATGCGCCTATTATGCCGATGGGCATTTGCACACAAGAATGTGATATGGATGAAAATACCTGGCTGATTCAGGGGCCGAGCAAAGCTGCGGTGCAATTGAGCCAAGTGATCGCCATAGAAAATAATAAGCCGCAAGCAGTAAAAACTGCATTCCCCTGCTTTGATAGTCCTTATCAGGTCAAAGCGACCATCGACCGAATTATTTCCTGCAAATCCAATACTCAGGCGGTATTACGTCTGAATCTGGGTGCCAACAATATTATTTATGCTTTCGATAGTCTGTATAGCGTCAATCATCCGCATTATGAAAAAGACCAGTCCTATGTGGTGAATCTGAATGCTTGGGCCTATGAGCTTGAAGCAGTGGCTGACCATGAACATCTGGTGGTGGATGATCCGGCTTCGATCAAGCATCACCGTGCCTTGAATGATATTCTGGCAGCCAACCAGGGCGTGGCACCCGATAATTTGCAGGAACAGATTGATGCCTGGCAGCCACACTCAGAAGAAGATAAAGCACCTGTTACTGTAGATTTCTCTAAAATGGTGGCTTATCTTTATGGTGAAACCATGGGTCAGGAAGATGAAGCCTGGTTTCAGGGCAATATTGTCGGTAAAACTGCCATGCAGTTTATGGATCAGGACTATACCCTGTATGATGTCACGCTGATTCATGATGAAGGTCAACCAGCCACCTTGATCCGGATTGCAACGCGGAATGAGCAGCATAAAAATTTCCAGATTGGTCAATATATTCGTGGAAATCTGTGGATTCAGGCCAATATTTATAGAAAATCGGCTTAAGTTAAAATAAACAAAGAAGGTCTTCTTTTTGATGGGGATCTTCTTTGTTTAATCCGTATTTTCTGTTTTTAATTTTATTTTTTTTATTATTTTTTACCCATTTTTTCTAGCTTAATAACCTATTTAAATCATTTAAAAAATCGAGTTATCCACATTGTTAAATTCACATGAATTCATTTTATACATGCAATCGAATCCTAAAAATCTTGTAAAAATAAGACTTTGATTTCGCATACGAATAAGTTCAGACAAATCCAAAGCTGATATTTAAATAAAATGAAAATTTATGAACTTTAATCAAGAATGTACTTTATTTAATCAATTTTTTATGATAAAAATACTCACAACAAATAGTATTAACGATAAATAGATCGGACAATAAATATCTATGAAAATCGTGCAAGAAGAAACATTAGACCAGGTCGAGCATCATCTTAGCTCTCGCTATAATATTGATATGATGTCATGCCTTTTTTTCATGTTGGGAATGCTGATCTGCGGCTTTACCCTGCATACTTTTATTTTTTAAATTCCCTGACATAACCGAATGCATAAAAAAAACCCAGCCTATGCTGGGTTTTTACATTTCAGGGATTAACCATTGCGTTTTGCAAAGTCATCCATAAAATTCACCAAGGCTTGTACGCCCTCTAATGGCACTGCATTATAAATACTGGCACGCATACCACCGACAGAGCGGTGACCCGCAAGATTCAATAAATGCTGGGCTTCTGCTTCTTTCAGGAATTGTTTTTCAAGATCTGCATTGGCCAAAGTAAATGGCACATTCATGATTGAACGATTTTCTTTGAAGATTGGATTGGCATAAAAATCGCTTTGATCGATATAACCATAAAGCAGATTGGCTTTTTCCAGGTTCACTTTATGCATGGCTTCTACACCGCCATTTTCCAGCAACCATTCAAATACCAGACCAGACAAGTACCATGCATAAGTCGACGGCGTATTTACCATAGAACCATTTTTGGCTTGATCTGAGTATTTTAAGATACTTGGAATTTCAGCTTTGGCTTGATCCAGTAAATCTTCACGAATAATCACCAGGGTTAAACCCGCTGGGCCGATATTCTTTTGCGCGCCTGCATAGATCACACCAAATTTTGATACATCAAGTGGCGCAGATAAAATGCTTGATGAATAGTCACAAACAAGGGGCTTATCTGTTTCAGGAATAGAAGCAAACTGCAGACCACCAATGGTTTCGTTGTCTGCATAGTGCACATAGGCGGCATCGGCAGACAGCTTCCATTCGCTTTGCGCGCTGATGGCATGTTTAGCATCAATTTTGATACCTGCTTCTACCACATTGATATCGCCATAGCGTTGCGCTTCTTTCAAGGCCTTTTCAGACCAGATTCCGGTATGGATATAGTCCGCTTTGTTATTTTTACCCAGCAAGTTCAATGGAATTGCCGAAAATTGTAAGGATGCGCCACCCTGCAAGAACAATACTTTGTAGTTCTCGGGAATATTCATGAGTTTGCGTAGGTCTGCTTCCGCTTTTTCAGCCACGGCCACATAGTCGGAACTACGGTGGCTCATTTCCATGATCGAAAGACCTTTGCCATGCCAGTCAAGCATTTCAGCTTGAGCTTTTTCAAGTACGGTAGTCGGTAATGCAGCAGGACCAGCACAGAAGTTGTACGCGCGCATGAGTTTTCCTTATCTATGTGAGACACAATAAAATGATGGCATTTAACCATATCTGGCAAGGTCTTGCACAAAATTATTTCAATCTCGAACTGTAATTACAGTCAAAAAATCAATGTAGATTCACAAGATAAGTTGACCATTTATAGGGTTAATTAAACTTATTATGCCTATTTTTATTAAATGTTTGAGTTTAAAAATAAAACTATTATGATGAACTCACAATGATTAAAAAATAATCTGAAAAATTATAAGTAGGGAAAAAATGGATAACTTTATTAATCGCCTCAAATTACATATTGAGCATGTTAAACGTGTCGGTGCGCATTGCTCAACTGAAGAAACCACCAAACAAGCACTTATATTGCCACTTCTGGATATTTTAGGCTTCAGTCCTTATGATCCAACGAAAGTACTGGCAGAGTTTGCCGCTGATTTTCCTGGTGTCAAATCAACAGAGCGCGTTGACTACGCGCTATATTGTAATGGTCAACCGGTTATGTTTATTGAAGCCAAATCTTATGCAAGTAATTTAACAAATCACGCACCACAACTCTCCCGATATTTTAACTCTACTCTGGGAGTGACCATTGGCGTCATTACCAATGGACGTGAATGGCGTTTTTTCACTGACCTCATTAATCCAAATATTATGGATGAAAAACCTTTTCTGGTTGTTGATTTCACTAAACATCAAGCCGAAGAACTGACTCAATTAGCAGAATTCAAACATGATAATTTCCATGTAGAAAAATTACGATTTTTTGCCGAAGAGAATCAGTATATCCAACAGTTTAAAGCGGTAATCAAAAAATCAATTAATGAAGTCGATATTGATTTTGTACGTTATGTTGCTCAGCAAGCCAATATTCCAAGACAGCTCAATACAAAATTCCTTGAATCAATTCAACCCTTCGTTAAACAAGCAGTCGAACGTGCAATTAGCGATACGGTTTTAAAAGGCTTATCTGCACCCACCATCATTACAGCACAACCCATTGAGCAACAAACTGAATTAAGGACTGATGAAGTTTCAGAAGAACCGACTCCCTCAAATCTTCAACAAGACATTATAAATCCTCAGAATCAAAGAATTGTTACCACGGTAGATGAACAAAGCTTACAAAATATTATCCATGAACTTTTTCCAGACCATGAACTCACCGGAAAAGATACGGAGAGCTATTATTCCATTCTGTATCAAAGTAAAAATAATAGATGGTTATTCCGCTATGATGTGAACCGAAAACGTCCTACTGTTCAATTTATTGTTCCCATTGATGAGAGACATAAACTTGAATTAAATAGAGCGGGTCTAGAAGTGTTAAATAATGGACAAATTTATCTGGATAAACCGGAGCATATTTATAGAGCCGTAGGGGTTTTAAAAGATTGTTTAGATTTTTGCATGAATGATGAAAATTTCAAAAGAACCGCCCTAAGTTAGTCAGGACGCGCAAGCGTCCTTAATGCTGGACAGATGTAAAATAAACAATACTACAACCATGCCCCTTACTGAGCTGCAAACCACTGATTTATAATGTACACAAATCAACTTATTCTTCACTTTGGCCATCTGCTTGCATGAATATGACGAACTATAAAAGTAAATTATTTTTGGGGTGTGGATTATTGTCAGGCCTATGGTTGAATAGCCAGAGTCTATACGCCCAGACTTTGAGTTTTCAAGACGCCGAAAAACAGTTATTGCAGTCTTCTTACAGCAGTCAGGCCTATCAAAGCTTGGAACAAGCCTCGAAACTTGAAGCTGAAGCGGTAAAAGGTTTGGGATTACCACGTGTCGATCTGAATGTGCGTGCTTATGCCTTTCGTAATGAATTAGATATTCCTTTGGGTGCTCTTAAAAACAACCTGGAGCAATCTCTCACCAATGGCTTAAATAATAAAATTGATGAGTTTAATTTAGCTGCGAATATTGCCAATCCTTTAAAAGAAGGTTTACAACAACCGATTCATGACGGTGTAGGCTTAATTCCCGATACCTCCAAGGTCGTACTCGAAGATCAAGTGATTCGTCCTACCGTGTCCATAATGATGCCGCTTTATACCGGTGGTTTGACTCATAGCGCCAAGGAAATTACCAATATTCAGGTCGGTCGCAGTCAGCTCAGTAATCAACAGCAACAAGACACGCAGCGTTTCGAACTGATTCAAAGTTATTTTAATGTGCAACTGCAAAAGCAACTCCATGCAGCAGCAGTATTTAATCTGAATGCCATGCAACAGCATTATCGCAATGCCTTAAAAATGGAACAGCAAGGTTTTATTAGCAAAGGCCAGCGCATGCAGTTTGAAGTGGCACGTAATAATGCCGAGCGCAGTCAGCAAAATATGCAAACCAATTTAAATGCCAGTCTATTTCAACTGAATAATCTGCTGCAACAAAGCAGTATCACTGAACTGTCGACACCTTTATTTGTCAATCAGACCGAGCCACAGGCCTTAAATCAACTACTGAAAACCTTTAGTCAAAACTCTGCGCTGATTCAAAAAATGCAGCTAGATACCCAATTAGCACAAGCCAATGTCAAAGCTCAGCAAGCAGCAAAAAAACCCAATGTCTTTGCTTTTGGTGAATATAGTTTGGATCAGAATCAAAACTGGATTGTCGGTGTTGCCGCACGCTATAACCTGTTTTCAGGGATTGATAAAAACAAAAATATTCAGGCGGCCGAGCTCAAACGCTATGCCACAGAACTGCTCACCTCACGCACCCAGCAAGAGATTGAAAACCTGATTTATAAATCTTATAGCGAAGCCTTGAGTGCACAGCAAAGTCATGCTTTGTTGGAACAAAATCTAAAAGCTGCGCAGGAAAATTTACGCATTCAAGAGTTGTCCTTTAAAGAGGATATCGGAACAGCAACACAGGTCATTGATGCCCAAAACATGCTTAGCGGGCTACGAGCCGAAACTGCCTTGAATGCCTATAAATATGTGATGTCACTGGCCACCCTGTTACAAAGCCATGGCTCGATTGCCGAATTTCCCAATTATATTCAACACACCAATACTCACTATATTCGCTAATGGAGCCGAACATGAACGACGATCAAAAACCCAATGATCCTGTGAATGAAGCGGTTTCATCTACCGAAACAGAAAGTTCTCCCGCTCCACAGACCCAATCAGCAACGCTAGAGGAAAATCACGCGACGACCTCGACCGATGAGCAGCCTCCTGAAATCTCCAAAAAGAAAAAATATCTACTGCTGGCGTTGCTGCCTATTCTGCTGGCCGTGATTATTTTTGGATTATGGAAAAGCTATCAACCGACGCCGATTGAATTGCAAGGTCGTGTCGAGGCTGAAACGATTCAGGTGGCCACCAAAGTGCCAAGCCGGATTGAAGAAATCTATGTGGAAGAAGGTCAGCGAGTTAAAAAAGGCGATGTTCTGGTTCGCTTAAATAGCCCGGAAATTGCAGCCAAAAAACAGCAAGCTACAGCAGCCTTACAATCGGCTTTGGCCTTACAGTCCACAGCTGAACGTGGCTCGCAGGAAGAAAATATCGCCAGTCTGTATGCCAACTGGCAATCGCTAAAAGCACAGCAAAATTTAGCCAAAGTTTCTTATGAGCGTGGTGCAAATTTATTGAAGGAAGGTGTGATTTCACGCCAGCGCCGTGATGAATTGTATGCAGCCAGTCAATCAGCGGCGCAAATGACAGAAGCAGCGTATCAGCAATACGCACGTGCCAAACGTGGCAGCACCTCGCAGCAAAAGAGTTCTGCCGATGCACAAGTAGATATTGCCCAGGCTGCGCTGGATGAAGCCAATGCTTTAGAAGCAGAAACCCAATTAGTAGCACCTGTAAACGGAACGGTGTCTAAAACCTATGGCAAAGTCTCGGAGCTGGTAGCCACCGCAGTCCCTGTGGTCAGCCTGATTGAAGATCAAATGTGGGTGAGCCTGAATATTCGTGAAGACCAATATGCCCCATTTCAGAAAATGAGCAGTATTGAAGGTTATATTCCCGCCCTAGATAAAACCGCCACTTTTCAAATTAGACAGATCAGTGCTGAAGGTGAATTTGCCACCATTAAGACCACACGTCAAACCGGCGGTTATGATGTGCGCAGTTTTAAGCTGCATCTTGTACCCACACCAGCAATTTCTGAACTGAAAGTCGGGATGAGCGTGTTATTTAAACTGAAAGAGACCCGATAATGTGGACGGGTATATGGCGCGAACTGCGCTATCTGCTCAGCGAAAAATGGGATCTGTGTCTGGTCACGCTGGCACCTGCACTGGTGATTATTTTATTCAGCAGCATGTTTGCTCAAGGGAAATCGGATCATTTACCGATTGCGATTATTGATCAAGACCAGAGTGCGCTGAGTCAAAGCATTTATCAACATGTGGCGCTGAATCATACTCTTAAAATTGCTACGGTGTCGGAACAAACAGCTGAAATTGAGCGCCTGTTAAATCAAAATAAAATTTGGGGTTATATCCATATTCCAAGCGGTGCCGAGCAACGTCTGGTTCGTGCCCAGGATGCTGACATCAGTATTGCTTTTAACCAGAGTTATTTCAGTATTGGAAATACCATTTCCTCGGCCATGCTGGTCAGTACCCTACAAGCACTCGCTGAATTTAGCGGACAGCAATATCTGGGCAACCGACTCCCCTCTCTCGAAGCACCGTCACCGCATATTAAAATATCTCCGCTGTATAATCCGCAGCTGAATTATGAATTCTATCTGGAACCCTATGTCATTCCGGCAATTCTGCATTTACTGCTGTGTTGTTGTGTGGCATTTTCCGTCGGTCAGGAACTGAAGCGGCAGACCTTAACAAGCTGGATTAGCAACTCATCCATCTGGATGGCTTTAGTGTCTAAAAATCTGGTCTATGTGGCTATTTTTAGTCTATGGACTTGGGCGTGGATGTTTTGGATGATTGAAATTCGCGGCTGGTTTGTTGCCGGTTCGCTTGGTCTGATTTTATTGGCACAATTGCTGCTGTATAGCGCCTATGCATTTTTAAGCGCTACGGTGGTGCTGGCCACCCAAGATTTAAGTAAATCTTTCGGCTTGATTGCTGTATATGGTGGGTCATCATTGAGCTTTGCCGGGGTGACTTTACCCTTAAATAATGCACCCCTATTCACCCAGTTTTGGGCCAATATTATCCCCTTTACTCCTTATGCCAAATTACAAACTGAACAATGGATGATTGGCAGTCCAGTGCAGATCTCACTGCAAGCTGTATGGATCTTGCTGGCCTATGTGGTGGTGTACGCACTGCTAGCCTATATTTTTCTCAAGAAAATAGCCAAAGGAGCAGCCTGATGAAATCCCTTTGGTTTTATTATCTGCGCAGCTTTAAAGATATTGCCAGCCACGGCGCTATCTTTACCACACTGATTTTATCGGTCTTGTTTTATAGCTTCTTTTATCCCTTTGCTTATCAGGCACAGCAAGCCGAAGCCTTACCGATTATTATTGTTGATGCAGAACAAAGTCACTTGAGCGCGCGGATTATTGGCCAAGTCCATCAAAGCCCGAATGTTGAAATCAAGGCGATTACCAGCAATTTCGCCGAAGCCAAAACATGGGTTGAATCGCAACAAGCGGATGGGATTTTGCTGCTACCGGACAATTTATCGCAAACGTTAAGGCATGGTGAAACGGGCGGAATAGGACTGTACTTAAGTGCTGCCAATTTTTTAGTCACCAAACAGATGGGGATCGGTTTAGCGACCTCTCTTGAGCAGACCTTGGCAGACTATGCTGAACGTTTTGGCCAGGTTTCAGATTTTTCTCCTGCCCTATCAGTGCATCAGATTCCATTGTTTAATCCGCTCTCCGGCTATGGTAGTTATGTCTTTCCTGCGGTCGCCCCTCTCATCATTCATCAGACCATTTTTTTAGGTTTGAATATGCTGATTCTGGTGTACCGCGAAAGAAAAGTGCAGTTAAACTCAAATGCGTTGATTGGGCTATGTTTAGCGATATTGAGCATTGGCTGTCTGGGTTGTTTTTATTTATTTGGATTTACCTTTTGGTTATTTGATTATCCGCGAGGGGGTAACCTATTCGGCATGCTGCTGGCTGTGCCGGTTTTCGTTTATACTGTGATTGGAATCACCTGCCTATTTGCCAGTTTTCTGGATATGCCGGAACGCGCTGGACATGTAATTGTTTTTACTTCTATCCCTCTATTTTTTTTATCCGGTGCTGCCTGGCCACATGCAGCTATGCCCATCTGGATGCAAGTGATCGCTGAGATACTGCCTTCTACCCAAATGGTGCAGATGTTTATTCAACTGAATCAGATGGGTGTACCGACCGCACTGATTTTGCCTAAACTGATATATCTGGGGCTGATAGGCAGTTTATGTTTTTTCTTGGCTTATCGACGTTTGATTCAAGTGAGTCAAAGCAGATAAAGCATTGGATTTATGCTGCCATCAACTTATGGATTAAGATTCGCCAAAGACCTGAATATTAAAATTACGAATCTTGTTGCTACCATTCGGCTGGTCGAAACTGACATCATACTGCACCAGATTATTTGGATAGGCAATTTCATAGCTGATCTTATATTGGCCAGGCTGGTTGGTTGCTTCTTCAATCTGCTTGGTCATTAAAGTTTTAGACTTGTACTCACCTTTCGGAATTGAACGTGAAAAGCGTTTCATCAGCTTTTCGTTGTCCTTAAACTGTGTTTGCAATTGCGGCTCTAGCTGATCCAGAAACTCGTCATACTTCCCATCACGCAAATCCTCATAGGCCAGCTGTGCTGCCTGTTCCTGCTCAGGACTTGGGTTTGGGATATTGTCCATTGAGTTACAGCCACTTAATGCAACTGCTGCCGCTAACAACATTGATTGGGTTTTCATCGCTTACCTTCATTCAGTCAAGATTTATAAAAAAGGACGCCGAAGCGCCCTTTTTATCAATAGAACACTTATTCTTCTACTGAGTTTTCACCATCTTTTTCAACATGTTCAGCTACTGCATCTGTTTCAGTCGCTACATCTGTTTCTGCTACTAAAGATTCTTCACCTTCAATCGCTTCAACAAACTCATCTTCTTCAACAGCTTCAACTGAAACCACACCAACCAGTAACTCTTCATTACCGAGACGGATCAGACGAACACCTTGTGCATTACGACCGGTTTGAGCCACTTCAGAGGCACGGGTACGAACCAAAGTACCGCCATCGGAAATTAACATCAGCTCTTTAGATGCATCAATCGCTACTGCACCGACCAACTGACCATTACGTTCTGAGGTCTTGAGTGCAATCACACCCTTACCGCCACGTTTCTTGGTCGGGAAGTCATCCACCGGGGTACGTTTACCATAACCATTTTCAGAAGCACACAATACTTCGCCAGTTTCAGGGACAACAACTAAAGATACAATCCGGCTGATCAATGCTGAATCTGCAGCATCTTCATCATCAGACTCGATCTCAGTTTCTTCGCTTTCTTCCAGCAAGGCTGCTGCACCGATGGTCACGCGCATACCGCGCACACCTTTGGCTGAACGACCCATTGAACGTACATCAGTTTCTGCAAAGCGAATGGCTTTACCTTCGTTCGAGAACAACATGATTTGCTGTTCGCCGTCAGTAATCGCAACACCAATTAAAGTGTCATCGCCATTCAGTTCAATCGCACGTAAACCGTTTGAACGCACATTCGAGAACTGTTCAAGTTCTACACGTTTAATCGTACCGTATTCAGTCGCCATAAACACATAGAAGTTTTTACGAACCGCTTCAGCCTGCTGTGCAAAATCATTGATGATGTCATCATCAAGATCGGTCGTTGAAAGTTCTAAACCTAGCTCTTTCAATTGAACACGAAGTGCATCAGAAATATCATCCGCACCCTCTTCAGATTCAGCAAGTGCCGCTTCAAGTGCCGTAAAGTGACCATTAATCACTTCATTGCTTTGCAGTTGTGCAGCATTGGCTTTTACGAAGGCTTTGAAGTCCGCCAGACGTTCTTTGAATTTCTTCGGTGCATCAATCACCGGTAAAATTGCGGTAATGGTCTCGTTTTCGTCTAATGGCAACAAGTTCACCATTGGGCGACCTTTGGCACCACGTGATGCTTGTGGCACTTCATACACTTTCAGACGATAGACTTTACCAACGTTGGTAAAGCAAAGTACCGTCGCATGACTTGACGTCACAATCAGATGTTGAATGTAATCGTCTTCTTTCATGCTGGTTGCAGACTTGCCACGACCACCACGACGCTGTGCGGCGTAGTCAGACAATGGTTGAGTTTTCGCATAACCTGTTTTTGAAACCGTCAGCACCATTTGCTCTTCAGGAATCAGATCTTCACGAGAGAAATCGATACGTGATTCAACAATCGAGGTTTTACGTGCATCACCATATTGCTGAAGAATCAAAGCCAATTCTTCACGAATTACGTTCATCAACAGATTAAAGTCATTTAAAATTGCAGTCAGTTCAGCAATTTGCGCCAGAATTTCACTATATTCAGCATGTAACTTGTCTTGTTCAAGACCGGTTAAACGATGCAGACGCAGTTCCATAATCGCATTGACTTGGGTGGGTGACAGACGATAAATATCGCCATCCAGACCAAACGGACGACTTGGGTCTTCACCTTCAATCTCATCCGGACGTACAGAAACTGAGCCAGCTTTTTCTAGCAATGCCAATACACCGCCACCTGTCCACTCACCTGCCTGCAAACGCTCACGTGCTTCAGCCGGGTTTGCAGAACTCTTGATAGTTTCGATGATGGCATCAATATTCGCCAGAGCAACGGTTAAACCTTCCAAGATATGACCACGTTCACGCGCTTTGCGTAATTCGAACATGGTACGGCGCGTTACCACTTCCTGACGGTGACGGATAAACGCTGCAATAATATCTTTCAGGTTCATCAGTTTAGGCTGGCCATTATCCAGGCAGACCATGTTGATGCTGAAAGAGTTTTCAAGTTGCGTGTTCTGGAACAGGTTGTTCACGATTACTTCGGCGTTTTCGCCACGTTTCAAGTCAATCGCGATACGCATACCGTCTTTGTCCGACTCGTCACGCAGCTCGGAAATACCTTCCAGTTTTTTCTCTTTAACCAGTTCAGCAATACGTTCAATGGTTTTTGCTTTATTGACCTGATATGGAATTTCCGTAAACACGATCGTGGTACGGCCATTCTTCGGATCTTCTTCGAAGTGATACTTGCCACGGATGTGTAAACGGCCTTTACCGGTACGGTAGGCATCCACGATGCCCGATTTACCGTAAATAATACCGCCTGTCGGGAAGTCCGGACCAGAAATGTGTTCCATCAACCCTTCGATGCTGATCTGGGGATCATTGGCATAGGCCAGACACGCATTCACAACTTCAGTCATGTTATGCGGCGCCATATTGGTCGCCATACCCACCGCAATACCGGTTACACCATTAACCAATAAGTTCGGTACACGGGTGGGCATCACCTGAGGAATACGCTCAGAGCCATCGTAGTTGTCTTCCCACTCGACGGTATCTTTTTCAAGATCCGCCAAGAGTTCGTGGGTCAGTTTACGCATACGCACTTCGGTATAACGCATCGCTGCTGCGCTGTCGCCATCGACCGAACCAAAGTTACCCTGACCATCGACCAACTGGTAACGCAAACTGAAATCTTGTGCCATACGTACAATGGTTTCGTATACAGCATAGTCACCATGCGGGTGATATTTACCGATCACGTCACCGACGACACGTGCAGACTTTTTATAAGCTTTGTTATAGTCATTGCCTAATTCGTGCATTGCGAAAAGCACACGACGATGAACAGGTTTTAAACCATCTCGTACATCGGGCAATGCACGTGACACAATCACGCTCATCGCATAATCGAGATATGAGCTTTTAAGTTCATCCTCAATGGCAATCGGTCTAATTTCCGATACGCTCATGCATACTCCTTATTCTACAAGCCAGTTTTGGCTTGTATTTATATGTCGTAAAACTAGCAAAATCATTAACTCAAACGACTGAGTTAAAAACTAAAATACAGCCCTAAATTATAGCATAAACACTTGTATTTTTGTGTCGAAATATTCAGCTTAACCTTGTTAATTATCTTCATTTTAGTGGTCATTTTCCTGTTATTTCAGCGTCAAAAACAAGTGCACCACATCCATATTTTTTCGCACCCGAAATATACATAAAAACAGCAGTGCAAAAAAAAGATGCACACACAAATAGGCATCTTCCTTAGATTTAATCTGTCTTTTAATGCGCTTGATTCAGTACCTTGCGATAAGTCAGCACCGCCACAATCAATAGAATCGGCAATAGCATCTCCACCCCTTCCTCAATGGTCATGATCATGACCTGGGTATGTGGTATGAGCTGAATATTGAATTCCTCCCTGAGGGTTGACGTCGTGCGATCCAGAACCTTGCTCAGTCCGCCACAGGCAATGGTCAGGAAGATAAAAAAATGCGCAATATTCAAAGAATCTTTCATGCTGCGTATGGTGTTTACCAATTTTTTTGCCAGTACCATAAAGACAAAAATAATCCCGAGCAATAAAATAAAGCCCAGCAGCTTGTCCATGAGCGGAATTTCAGCACTGCGATAGAAATTGGTTTTAATAAAGCTGTCGTCAAACAGTCGCTTATGAAAGTCCATTTCCCTGAAGCCCAACAATATCGCAGCAGCAGCGGTAAATATCCGGGTATTCAGTTTAATTTCAGTATTTAGCAGACACAGCATGGCCAGCAAGTACCATAGCCAAGGACTAAGCACTTCAAAAGCGCCCGACTCACTGAATAAATACTGGGTTACTGACAGCGGTGCATTCAACGCAGTATGCACACAAATACTCACATAGAGCGCAATCAGCAGGAAACTAATAAACAGGATATGAGCGGTTCTGGAAAAGGACATGATCAAAACAGGAGAAAAAGCAAAGCAGGATTTTATCACTTTTCATCCAAATCACATACTCTAGTTTCGACTGCCGAGTATCTTTAAAAATTTTCCAATAAAAAACGCCTCTTGGTACCGAGACTAAGAGGCGTTTTAAACTGTATTCAGGAATTAGATTTTAGAAACCAATTCAGGAATAACAGTGTTCAAGTCACCAACTAACCAGTAGTCAGCCACTGCATTGATTGGCGCTTCTTCATCTTTGTTGATCGCAACGATCACTTTAGATTCTTTCATACCAGCCAAATGCTGAATTGCACCAGAAATACCGACAGCGATGTACAGGTCAGGTGCAACGATTTTACCGGTTTGACCAACCTGCATATCGTTAGGAACGAAGCCAGCATCTACTGCAGCACGTGATGCACCTTGTGCAGCACCAAGCTTGTCCGCCAATGGATCAAGGATCGCGTGATAGTTCTCACCTGAACCCACACCACGACCACCAGACACCACAATGCGAGCAGCTGTTAATTCAGGACGCTCAGACTTCACGATTTCTTCGTTGATAAACTTGGAAATGCCTGCATCGCCAGCAACAGTCGCAGCTTCTACAGAGGCAGAACCGCCTTCAGCAGCAACAGCATCAAATGCTGTACCACGAACAGTTGCCAGTACGACATTTTCGCCCGACTCTACAGTTGCAATCGCGTTGCCTGCATAGATCGGACGCTTGAATGTTTTAGGACCATCGACTGCGATGATGTCCGTAATCATGCTCACATCAAGAAGCGCAGCTGCACGTGGTAAAATGTTTTTACCAGTGGTAGTCGAAGCAGCAAGAATATGGCTATAACCTTTACCTAATTCAGCAACCAGTTTCGCTACGTTTTCAGCCAGCTGGTTTGCATAAGCAGCATCATCAGCAAGTACGACTTTGCTTACACCCGTAACTTTCGCTGCTTGATCAGCAACTGCTTGAGCGCCAGAACCAGCAACCAATACAGTGATATCACCACCGATTTTTTGCGCCGCAGCAACAACGTTTAAAGTAGCAGCGTTTAATGCTTTGTTGTCGTGCTCAGCGATAACTAAAATACTCATGATTTTTATCCTTCTGTATTAGATCACTTTCGCTTCGTTTTTCAATTTTTCTACAAGCTCGTCTACAGACTTCACTTGTACGCCAGCTTTACGCTCTGCAGGTGATTCAACTTTTACTGTTTTCAGTTTAGTTGTGGTCGTTACACCAAAATCTGCAGGCGACTTGTTATCAAGCGGTTTTTTACGCGCTTTCATGATGTTTGGAAGCGCTGCATAACGTGGCTCGTTCAAACGCAAGTCAGTGGTAATAATGGCTGGAAGTGCAAGTTCAACAGTTTGTAAACCACCGTCTACTTCACGTGTTACTTGTACTTTGTCGCCATCTACTTTCACTTCAGAAGCAAATGTACCTTGGCCCGCACCCATTAGAGCGCCAAGCATCTGACCAACCTGATTAGAGTCGTCATCAATGGCTTGCTTACCTAGAAGGATTAATTGTGGTTGTTCAGCTTCAACAACACCTTTCAGGATTTTAGCAATTTCTAGCGCACCGAGCTGGCTGTCATCAGCTTCAACCAGAATACCGCGGTCAGCACCAAGCGCCATTGCAGAACGGATCTGTTCTTGCGCTTCTTTAGGACCAATAGAAACAACAATGATTTCTGAAACAGTTCCTTTTTCTTTTAAACGAACCGCTTCTTCCACTGCGATTTCACAGAATGGGTTAATTGACATTTTAACGTTGGTTAAGTCAACACCACTGTTGTCCGGTTTAACACGAACTTTAACGTTGGCATCAACCACACGTTTTACAGCAACAAGAGCCTTCATGTAATCCTCGGCTGTTTTAGCAAATGTAAATGTTGAGAAAAGTTAGTGTAACTCTTCACTTAAATTTTTTTAGGTGCCCTATCTTGCAATGTGTACGGCATTTCGGTCAAGTCACAATTCAACAAAGAGCTGTAAAAATGCGTAAATTTACCTGAACGATGCGTTCACAATTAATTGTTATCCATTTATTACAATGAAATGTATAAACATTTACTTAAAATTTAAGCATTGATTTATATTATTTTTTTATTTGATTAGTCACATCAATAGTTCTGATTGAAAAGCTGTACGCAAAATAAAATGAAAGTAGTTGGCAGCAAAACTGGCAGGATGAACCCACAATCATATTTGTCATTTTAGACAGAAATCTTCTTTGAAACGGATTTGGCCCACTAAAAAGACCAATTGACTGAATAAGCAACCCGCTCACTTATAGATATGCTGGAAAAGTCATCTCTTTTTCAAGTGCTTTTAACTATAAAAAAAGCATACTGTGAAAAGTATGCTTTTTTGAATCGGGCTTAATTGATGATGAGCCAGCTTGCTGCAAGCGCCAATAAACCACCAGAAGTTCCGTCTACCCATTTTTGTTTACGTTCATCAATCTGGGTTTTCTGGCTGATTTTGCTGAACAAAATACTTAAGCCACAATACACCACAAAAATCAGACCAATAAAAATAAAGGACAGAATCAAACCTTGACTGACAGTATTGGCCGATTTATCAATAAACTGCGGCAAAATCGCAAAATAAATCAGCATGCCTTTCGGGTTTAATAACGCAGTAAAAAAACCTTTTTGAATCGGATTGGCTGACGTCTTTTTCTCAATGTTCAGCACATTTTTACTGAATACTGACTTGAACAGGCCAAAGGCCAGATACAGCAGATAAGCAATTCCGAGCCAGCGAATCGTTTCAAACAGCACCGGAAAGGACACAATAATCGCGGCAATTCCGAGTGCGACCAGAATCGAATGCACCAGATAACCACAACACACACCGACAGTCGCCATCATGCCTGCTTTTGCATCTTTACCCATCACTTGAGACAGGATAAATAACATATCGGGTCCAGGCGTAAAAATCAGGGGAAGCACGGTCAGTGCAAAGAGTACAAATACAGACATTTCCTTTTCCTTTCAAACTCCAGAAAGTGAAACAAGTATCTGCGATTTTTTACAAAATTGGCTTTCAATTTATTTTATAATAAGTCTTATTTTTCGAATATTATTCTAATTTATGAAAATATCCACCAAGTCTGTGCGAGTAAAACTTGATCGAATTGATAAAAATATCATTCGACACTTACAAGCCAATGGCCGTATTCAGAATAATGATCTGGCGCGGGAAATTGGACTTTCACCTTCCTCCTGTTTGCGGCGGGTCAAATTACTGGAAGATGCGGGTGTGATTCAGAATTACACCACCATTGTCGATCAACAGAAAATTGGCTTTCAGCTGATTTTGTTTTCACGGATTTGGCTGGTCGGTCAAGATGCTGAAACCATTGACACCTTTATTGAGGCCATGAAAGAACTACCTCAAGTGATGGAGTGCTATATCATTTTGGGGGAAAGTGATGCCATGCTGAAAGTCGTGGTGCCTGATCTGGAAAGTTACCGTAAATTCCAGTCGACCCATCTGACTAAAAAAAATGGTATTACCAGTGTTAAAACCGATTTACCGAGTCAGATTATTAAACAGAGTTTCCAATTGCCTTTAGAGGATTTATAAACGAATGGATTAAGAGTGACGATGGCGTATTTTTAATTCCAGCGCTAAATAATCATAGCCAGCTTAAATCACCCGCTATGTTGCAGATAGATAGATCGCAAGTTTGACGATAAGAAAAATATCAGGTTGCCTTGTTTAAAGACAACCTTTTTCTTGAGTAAAGCCGAGATACTAGGGAGTTTAGGCAGTTGCTTGTGCTAAAAAATCACGATGAATATGGCTTAAATCCACTAATTCATAGTCTGATAATTCAAAAACTGTCCAAATCGCAATTGCATCTTCTTTTAAATCGACCGCTTGGGTGGCACGATTCGACACTTGCCACTGTAAATCAGAAATCCATAAATAGTATTGTCCTGTCATTGCATTAAATGCCTGAACTTTACCATCGGCATTAATCCCTTGAATGATGGCACCTTCAGGTAAAGTCGCTGCAAGACTCGGTAAGCTAATATCCACAAAATGCTTGATTTGTCGCAAACCATAACCGGCAAACATTTCTTTTTGAGCTGCGCTTAACTGTGCATATTTTTGTTCTATATCTGCAATCACTATTGTGTCCATATCAATTCCCATCCGCCAAATGCTGAGACTTTGCTCAGTCATACTTCATTTTAAATATTAATTACTCGTTCTTGTTATACCTGAAATGACGCATTTAACGAATAAGACAATAGTGAAATGCCCCAACAGAACGCCAGTTTTCAGTTCAATTCCATTTTAAGGTTTAAATATGAAAGTTTTATGCCAAAAATATATATTCATGATTTTTAATTTCTACCACTTAGCGCATGATCAATCCTTTTTATGCTGTGCACGCGGATGCGCCTGATCATAAATTTGTGCCAGATGATCAAAATCGACGTGAGTATAAATCTGGGTGGTGCTTAAATTACTGTGGCCCAGCATTTCCTGAACCGCACGTAAGTCGCGGCTATTCGACAGCATATGACTGGCAAAGCAGTGACGTAACAAATGCGGATGTAAATCCACATTGACGCCTGCGCGCTGCGCCTGAAACTTGACCCGATTTTCAATTTGGCGTGCACCCAGTGGATTGCCCTTCTGGGTAATAAATACATTCGCCTCTGGCACAAAATCGCCATTCCAGCGTGGATAAAGCTGTAACCAGGCCATAACACTCTCTTTGGCCTTGGAGCCAAAAGGCACGATCCGGGTTTTATTGCCCTTACCGGTAATACGTAGCAACTGCCGGTTGAAGTCGATATCTTTGATTCTGAGGTTTTGTAATTCGGCCAGACGCAACCCACTGGAATACAGCAACTCCAGAATCGCTTTGTCCCGGAGCCACATTTGCTGCTGGATTTCATTTTCAGGCGCAGGCTGATCGATAATCTGATTCACGGTTTCAATATCCACCATGCCCGGCAAAGGACGCGATTGGCGCTTTAACTGAAAATCATCCGCCGGGTTAAAAGCGAGATGCTGGGCCTGCTCTGCCCATTTCATAAACTGGCGAATGGACGACAGCATGCGCTGAAGACTGCTGGGACTCAGCTGATGCTGTTCGACTTTTTCAGCCAGAAACTGGCGCAGGTCTGTGGCTTCTACATCATTTAAATTGAGCTGCTCACGCTGGCAAAACTCTAAAAAATCCGAGACATCACGAGCATAGGCCTGCAAGGTATGTTTAGACTGGTTCTGGATTTCACGTTCTTTCAGCCACATATTGAGCAAAAGTTGAGGGGGCACAGTCACTGCATGCTCCATTTAAAATTGCTCCAGATAATCTTGAATCAGTGCTGCCACCTGATCTGCATGAGTGTTGGCAAAGAAATGATTTCCGCCTTGGATGATATGCAGTTTTGCATGTTTAAATATTTTTTCTAAGTATTGTCCTACTTGAATGGTGCTTAGAGGATCATGATCTGCCCAAATTAGCAAAATGGGAATTTCAAGACCGGCGAGCTGATCAGGATTAAATTCAGTGTGATCTTGTACAAACCAGTTCGGTACTGCTTTAAACTGTTCACGATAATCTGTTCGCCAGTCGGCACAGTGAAATCTCTTCAAATTTAAACCGCCTGATGTCGCCAACAATACCAGCCCTTTGACTTTTTGCGGATGCTTAAGCGCTAACCCAACTGCCAGTACACCGCCCATCGACTGGGCAATCAGAATGGAGTCATCCTGAATCTGCCTATTTACTAGTTCTTGCAAATCATACAGGTTTTGAATGGCTACATTTGGCGTCACCCCATCAAATCCTGGATAGGCAATGACCTGCTGATCTGGATATTCGGTTAATGCTGCCCTTAACGGCTGCCAAAAACCTTGGCTGCCAGATGCACCCGGTAAAAATACAAGCTGATTCATGAAGGCATAATCATGCATATTAAATTTCAGTTTCATCCTAACATAAAAAAAGCACCGTTCTGAGCACGGTGCTTTTTTAAAACTTAATGCCGATTAACCCTGAAAATAACGCAAATCCAGACGCCCTTCATACACGGTCGCCGTTGGTCCGGTCATCCAGACCACATCGCCTTCTTTCCACTCGATCTGCAACTTGCCACCTGCCAGCTCGATTTCAACCTTGCTCGACAGCAGACCACGGCGCATACCGGAAATGGCTGCGGCACAGGCACCTGTACCACAGGCCAAAGTCTCGCCGACACCACGTTCATATACACGCAAACGCGCATGTTTTTCATCAATGATCTGCATAAAGCCAGCATTGACCCGTGCCGGGAAACGCGCATGCGCTTCAACTTGTGGGCCAATACGTGCCACATCGGCAGCAATCACATCCGGTACAATCGTCACCGCATGCGGATTACCCATATTCACCACATCAATGCTCAGCTTTTCACCGCCAGTAAGCTCAATGTCATACAGGCTTTCCGGTGCATCGGCCAAAAATGGAATGTCCTGCGGCAGGAATTTCGGATAGCCCATATTGACCCGCACCCAGCCATTGGCGCCCAATTCTGGCTCTACAATACCAGACTTCGTCTGTACCTTGATTTTGGTTTTGCTGGTCAGCTGACGGTCATGCACAAACTTGGCAAAACAGCGCACGCCATTGCCACATTGTTCTACTTCCGAACCATCGGCATTAAAAATCCGGTATTTAAAATCTGCACTTGGTACGTCTGGAGGCTCAACCACCAGCAGCTGATCAAAACCAATACCAAAGTTACGATTGGCCAAGCGCTGAATGGTGACCGGATCTAAATAAGCGCGCTGGCTGATCAGATCAACCACCATAAAGTCATTGCCCAGACCATGCATCTTGGTAAATTCTAATAACATCTCGATTTAGTCCTTAAGGCAATAAACGCTCACGTTCCCAAAGCGATTCAATCGTCTCACGTTCACGAATCAAATGTGCCTGATCTGCATCAACCATCACTTCAGCCGCACGGCCACGGCTGTTGTAGTTTGAGCTCATCACAAAACCGTAGGCACCTGCGCCTAAGACTGCCAGTACATCATTTTCTTTGATTGCCAATTCACGCTCTTTACCGAGGAAATCACCGGTTTCACAGATCGCACCCACCACATCCCATTCTTTAGTTTCAGCATCAGTACGCGGCCTAACAGGTTGAATGTCCATCCATGCTTCATATAAAGCCGGGCGAATCAGGTCGTTCATCGCGGCATCAATAATCGCGAAATTACGGTGATTGGTGGGTTTGAGCAGATCGACTTTGGTCAGCAATACACCCGCATTGGCAGAAATACTACGCCCCGGCTCCATATACACTTTCAGGCCCAATTTTTCTAAAGCTGGACGCAGCGCATTGGCATATTCTTCAACCGATGGCGGGGTTTCATCTTTATAAGTCACACCCAAACCACCACCAATATCGATGTGTTTGAGGTGGATACCCATTTCTTTGAGCTGGTCAATCATGACAATGACACGATCCAGCGCATCAACAAAAGGCTGGGTTTCGGTGAGCTGTGAACCGATATGACAGTCAATCCCGACCACATCCAGATTGGCCAGTGACGCCGCATATTGATAGGTTGCAAATACGCTATCAGATGGAATACCGAATTTATTTTCTTTTAGACCGGTTGAAATATAAGGATGGGTTTTGGCATCGACGTCCGGATTCACGCGCAATGAAATCGGCGCTTTAACATTCAATTCAGCCGCAACCTTTTGGATACGATCCAGCTCGGCATGAGATTCCACATTAAAGCAGGCAATGCCCACTTCTAAGGCTTTTTTAATATCTGCTTCAGTTTTACCCAGACCCGAAAATACAATTTTTGCGGCATCACCACCGGCTTTTAGCACACGTGCCAATTCACCACCGGTCACAATATCAAAACCGGCCCCCTGTTTGGCCAATACATTCAATACCGCAAGATTGGAGTTGGACTTTACCGCGAAACAGATTTGATGATCGATAAAGTTAAAAGCACGGTCCATATCTAAAAAATGCTTTTCCAAGGTGGCTTTGGAATAAACATAGAGAGGTGTGCCAAATTGCTCTGCGAGCTGTTGTAATGAACATTGCTCAGCGTGCAATACCCCATTAATGCGGGTGAAACTCATGAAGGTATCCTTTCTTTGAAAGCGTTAAGGTGTAGTCGTTGAATCTGATGCTTCAGGCGCAGCAAACTGTTGTTGCACAGGGGCATCTCGTTTTTCATCGGAGGCTTTGGATTCAGCTTCGGTATTTTTATATAACAAATACTTGGTACGCTTGTCGTAATCTGGATCATTCGGCAAGTGCAACGCACCTGACTGCCCACAAGCTGCAAGAACAAGACTTGTCGCCAAGATACTGATGTAGCAAATGACTTGATGCATCTGACCACCTAATTGAATAGTGTTTCGATGAAGTATAACGCGATGATCACCATGACCAAAGCGCTAAAGCCTAGAGATTATCTTTAGCGATAAAAAAACGCCAGCAGATCGCTGACGTTTTTATTGATAAGGTTTATTTATGTTTCTGTTTATAGAAACCGAAATAGCCAATAACCAGAAGGATAAACCAGATCGGGCTGACCATCAGTGCTTGACGGGTATCGTCTTCCAGCGCCAACACCACGATCATGCTCAGGAAGAATACGATCACAATCCAGCAGGTCACCAGACCGCCCGGCAACTTAAAGGTCGATTTGGCATGCAATTCTGGACGTGTTTTGTAGTACACGATATAGCTCCAGATAATGATGATCCAGACACAGATAAACAGAATCGTGGATAAAGTCGTTGCTAAAGTGAAAGCGCGGACGGTATCTGGAACGAAATACTGTAGTGCTGCACCCAGTAACAAACACACCGCAGAGAAATACAAGGCATTTGCCGGAACTGCACGACGGTTTAAGCGACCAAAGGCAAGTGGTGCCTGCTCTTCACGCGACAGACCGAACAGCATACGACTGGTCGAGAATACCCCACTGTTCATCGATGACATCACCGAGGACAACACCACCAGGTTCATGATGATCGCAGCTGCGGCAATACCAGCCTGACTAAACAGGTTCACAAAGGGTGAGATATTTGGATCAATCTGATTCCATGGCGTTACCGACATCACAATCAAAAGTGCAAGTACATAGAAAATAATGATACGGATCGGAATCGAGTTCACTGCTTTCGGCAGGTTCTTTTCCGGATCTTTGGTTTCAGCTGCGGTCGTACCCACCAGCTCTACACCCACGAAGGCAAAAATCGCAATCTGGAACCCGGCCAGGAAGCCCATCGCTCCAGTCGGGAAGATACCGCCATGTGACCAGATATGACTAAATGACGCAACTGTGCCGGCATCCGAGGTAAACCCGGTAAAGACCATCCACAGGCCAACGGCAATCAGCACCACAATCGCGATAATCTTGACCAGAGCAAACCAGAATTCCATTTCACCAAACAGTTTGACCGTGACCAGGTTCAAACCCATGATAAACACAATCGCGGCAACGCTGATCATCACTCCTTCTTCAGGACTAAAGGGCAAGCCATTATTGAAGAATTGCAGGTAATAAATAATCGCGGATAGATCTGCGATCCCGATGGTGATCCAGCACAGCCAGTAGGTCCAGCCGACAAAGTATCCGGCCCAAGGCCCGATCAGATCCGTGGCAAAATCAATAAATGATTTATATTGTAAATTGGAGAGTAACAGTTCACCCAATGCACGCATCACCAGAAAGACCATAAAACCGATGATCATATAAATCACCAGAATCGAAGGACCTGCGAGACTGATGGTTTTACCCGAACCCATAAACAGGCCGGTTCCGATGGCACCCCCAATGGCAATTAACTGTAGGTGCCGATTGGACAAACTCCGCTTTAATTCACCGTGCTCTGCCGATGAATTGTTATATTTTTCTGACATTATTAATTACAACTTTGAGTTTTACTCGCGACAAATTAACGTAAAAAATGCTGAATACAAAAATAAAATTTGCATCATTTGTATTTCCTGATTAATTGAAGAAGTTAATTTATTTTTCTTATATCGCTCTCCATTTACATTTTTGCTTTATTTTTGACCTGAAAGATTCCAGTAATTTCTTGTCAAATTTTTAAAACTGTGTAAAAAATAAAATACTATTCAGCCAATTTATGCATTCAGGATGAATGCATCTGGCATAGCAATTGCTTTTTAATCAATATCTCGAACTACACAGACATGGATCAATAAGAAGAATTTTATGCAAAATTTACAAAGTTTAATGGAAACTTTAAGCGGCTGGGTCTGGGGCCCTTATATGCTGGTACTGATTGTTGGTACCGGGATATTCCTTACCTTCCGTTTATTGTTCTGGCAGTTCCGCATGTTGCCCCTAGCCTTTAAACAGGTCTTTGGCAAGCATCCTGACCATTCAGGTGATATTTCCCAATTCGCTTCACTCATGACCGCACTCTCTGCCACGATTGGTACCGGTAATATTGCCGGCGTAGCCACCGCCTGTGTGCTGGGTGGTCCGGGTGCGGTGTTCTGGATGTGGATGACTGCCCTGTTTGGTATGGCGACTAAATACGGCGAAGGTGTCCTTGCAGTCAAATACCGAATTAAAAATGAAAAAGGTGAAATGTCGGGTGGTCCGATGTACTACATCGAACGTGGCCTGAAATGGAAATGGCTGGCGCTGATTTTTGCCTTGTTCGGGACACTGGCCTCTTTTGGGATCGGCAGTTCAGTGCAGTCCAATACTGTTGCACTGGCAGTTGAAAACAGTTTGGGGATCGAAACCTGGATGACCGGCATTATCATTACTGCCTTTTCAGCACTGGTGATTTTGGGCGGGATTAAATCGATTTCCAAGGCATCTTCGGTGATTGTTCCAATCATGGCGGTAGGCTATGTGGCTGGTGGTCTGGTCATTATTCTCAACAATTTAGAACTGGTAGCACCTGCACTAAAAATGATCTTCACCTATGCTTTTACTGGTGAAGCTGCAGTAGGCGGTGCGATTGGTGCGGCGATTCGTTATGGTGTAGCACGTGGGGTATTCTCGAATGAAGCCGGCATGGGCTCTGCGCCGATTGCAGCCGCAGCAGCAAAAACCGACCATCCTGCCCGTCAAGGTCTGGTCTCTATGACCGGTACTTTTATTGATACCATTATTGTCTGTTCAATTACTGGTATTGTTCTGGTCATGGGCTACATCATGGCCGGTAATTCATTTGGTGATCAGACCGGTGCAGTACTGACGATTGGCGTGTTCGACAAACTCCTGCCCGGTGTCGGTGGCTGGGTCGTCACCTTCGGAATTATTTTCTTTGCTTATTCCACGATTTTAGGCTGGAGCTACTACGGCGAAAAATGTGCCACTTACTTGCTCGGCGAAAAGTTCGTTCTACCCTATCGTATTATTTATATTGCATCGGTTTTTGTCGGCTGTATCGCGACACTGGATCTGGTCTGGTTATTTGCCGATACCTTTAATGGTCTGATGGCGGTTCCCAACCTGATTGCATTGCTGTTATTGTCTGGCGTGATTGCCAAGGAATCGAAAGACTTCATCGCAAGACGTAAATCTGGTGAACTTTATTAACCGCCTTATTGCTTAAATCCCGAACCAAGAGAATAAAAAGCCACATCAATTGTGGCTTTTTATTATTAATTATTCGAAATTCAAATCCAATATTCATGTTCTATGAGCGTAAACCGCCCCATTCTGGTAATTTGCCGTCAGATTCGAGTTCAAGTGCCAGTCCTAAAGATAAAACAAAAAACTGAATGCCTTTAATTTTCATATTGCCCTGTTCATCTTCCAGATATCCACTCAATTTTTGATAGGTTTTATGATGCAGATCAAAAGGTACATCCAGATAAAGACCACCCAGATAGATTTCACTATGGACGGTTTGATCCACACCTAAACACGGCATATAGACAATGCCCTGTTGCTCTAGCCAGCCGATCAAAATCTGGCGAACCGAGTTTGTGTCCCGATCTGGATGGACATAATGATCAAAATGCACAAACAGCACATCACGGTTTTTTTCGCGTGCGATCGCATCAATATGTTTCAACAATTGTGACAAGATCTGTTCCATTCCAGCATAACAAGATGGGCATTATAGACGGCGTTGACGCACAGCATTCAAATCAGCATAAATAAAAACGACAAGACTTGTCGTAAAAACCATGATTTTTCAGGTGAAAGACTTGGTTTTCGATGGCATTCACCGCTATGCTGTCACTCAATTTCAATCGCTACATCTTCAAATATGGCTAAAGCAAAAAGTGTGTATCGTTGTGAACAGTGTGGTGCCGATCATCCAAAATGGTCGGGGCAGTGTTCTGAATGCGGGGAATGGAACAGCCTGGTTGAGGTGACCATTGCACCGGCAGTGACGCATCGTGCTCAGCCAAAAATCGGTGGTGGATATGCAGGCCAGGCGTCCAGCATCACGACTTTAAATCAGGTCTCAGTCTCTCATGAAACCCGCTTACCGACGGGTATCAGTGAATTTGACCGGGTTTTGGGTGGCGGACTGGTGACGGGTTCAGTGGTTCTGATCGGCGGTGATCCCGGGATTGGTAAATCTACCATTTTGCTACAAACAGCCACACACATGGCGTCTGCCAAAAATCCGGCCCTGTATGTCACCGGCGAAGAATCCCTGTCTCAGGTCGCATTACGTGCCCAGCGTCTGGATCTGCCAACCGATCAGCTCAAGGTCATGGCAGAAACCTGTGTCGAACGCATTTGTGAAGTATTGGCCCAGCAACGTCCTGCCGTCGCAATTCTGGACTCAATTCAAACCCTGTATACCGAGACCTTACAATCGGCTCCAGGTGGAGTCTCGCAGATTCGTGAATCCGCTGCCCTGCTGACCCGTTTTGCCAAAAACAGCGGTACCTCTTTATTTCTGGTCGGTCATGTCACCAAAGAAGGCGCCTTGGCAGGCCCACGCGTACTTGAGCATATGGTCGATTGTGTGCTGTATTTTGAAGGTCAGTCCGATTCACGTTACCGGATGATCCGTGCCGTCAAAAACCGTTTTGGCGCGGTGAATGAACTCGGGGTGTTTGGCATGACCGACAAAGGGCTGCGCGAAGTGTCCAATCCATCTGCAATATTTTTAAGCCGTTATGATGAAGCGATTCCGGGCTCGATTGTCATGATCAGTCGTGAAGGCACGCGTCCACTCCTGGTCGAAGTACAGGCTTTGGTCGATGATGCGCATGGTCAGCCACGACGGGTCGCGCTGGGTCTGGACCAGAACCGCCTGAATATGCTCTTGGCCGTCATGCATCGGCATGGTGGTGTGCAAACCTCCGGCCAGGATGTCTATGTCAATATCGTCGGTGGTTTGAAAATCACCGAAACCGGTTCGGATCTGGCGGTACTTCTCGCCTGCGCTTCCAGTATTCGTGGCAAGGCCTTACCACAACAACTGGCTGTTTTTGGGGAAGTCGGGCTGTCTGGTGAAATTCGTCCCGTGCCAAATGGACAGGAACGTCTGAAAGAAGCGATCAAGCATGGTTTTAAATACATTATTGTGCCGCGTGGCAATGCACCGCAAAAAACCATTGCAGGCGTGCAAATTATTGCTGTTGCCCGTTTGCATGAAGCCCTGAGTGAAGCCATGTCTTTAAGTGATGAGCTAAATTAAGCATCAGGCAGTGAATTTGCAGTAAAGCGCAAAAAAATACAGATTTTTGATTGAAATTCCACACAAAGCCTATATAAATAGACTGTACAAATAGGTTTTATTCTCATAGGAAAAATGAATGCAAGTTCGACAGCGCGGTTTGATTACAGGTATCTTGACAGCAGTATTATTGGTTGCGCCTTTTGCTGCTGAAGCAAAACGTGCCGGTGGCGGTAAAAGTCACGGTATGCAACGTTCTGCACAGCCTACCCAATCTTATCAACAACCTCGTCAAGCTGCGCCTGCTCAACAAGCGCCAGTTGCCGGTGCTGCAACCCAGCAAAAATCTGGCCCAGGTGTGGGTGGTATGGTTGCTGCCGGTGTAGCGGGTGCTGCGATTGGTGCCGTAGCTGCCAATGCATTGGCCGATGATCAAAGTGTAGCAGCATCTGAAGCTCAGGCTGCTCAAGCAGAAGAGGAAAAAGGTGGTATTCCGGGCTGGATCTGGATCCTTCTTGCTGCTGCTGTTGCCTTCTTCATTTTCCGTAAAATGAGCGCAAAAAAAAAGTAGCTTCTAACCCTTTTGCACCAAATAGCGGTGCTGGTAATACAGCACCTTTTGGTCAGGCACCGACTGCACCTCGCGGTGGTGACAGTACCAATATTTTTGGCCAGAACGTGGGTGGTCAAACGTCAAGCAATAATGCTCCGCTTGGTTCCGCTCCGGTAAATAATGCGCCTTTTGGTGCAGCTTATACCCAAAGTGGCAGCCAGTTACCGGATGGTACTGAACCTGCTGCATTCTTGCGTGTAGCGCGTCAGCGTTTTAACCATATTCAGTCCATGAATACAGCAAGCAACATTTCTGAAATTCAGCGTTATCTGACTCCTGATCTTTATCAGTCAATGTATAACGACATCATGAGCAATCAGGATCAGGATGTTGCCGAGTTTTTAAATCTGAATGCGATGGTTGTCGACTCATCGACTGACAATGGCCAGTATATTGTCAGCGTACGCTTTACCGGTACGGTAAGCGAAGACTTAAACAGCTTGCCGCAACCGTTCGCAGAAATCTGGCATTTCACCAAACCAGTAGCTTCAAATCAGGACTGGGTGGTTGCAGGTATTCAGCAAGACTAATTCGTAATAGATTGTTTTTAAACAGCGGCTTTCAAGCCGCTGTTTTTATTTTTAAATTCTATATATTTTAATCCACGCTCCCCCTCCCCCCCTTTTTTTAGACTTATCAATAGTTCTTTATATTTTTCACTTAAATAGCTTTATATTTCTTATTTTAAATATAAATAATAATTGTTATCATTCTCACTAATTACTTCATAAATTTGTAAATAGAATTTCCGATGATGAGTAGTCCGAATATGCATGCAATAGCGACTGAAACAGTTACTGCACCGAGTCCATCGAGCAAAAATAAAGTTAAAGCAAATCTGCTGGTTTATCGTGGGATGATTTTATATCGCTTTCTTTTGGCTGGTGTCGGCGGTTATATGCTTGCCTCGCTGGCTGCCATCGTGATTGCCCAGATGTTTATGGATGCAGGAAGCAGTGCTGCCATGTCAGCCACCCTGATTGGTTTTAGCCTGAATACCGCAGCCTTTATTTGGGTATTTATGGTCAACAAAACTATCAAGGCAACGCTCGGAATCGTAATTCCCAGTGTTTTGCTCTATATCAGCTATAAATTCCTAGGAAATTAAGATGAGAGTAGATGCAAAACAGGAAGGGCCACGCCAGTCGATGTCATGGTTGCATACCTGGGCCAGTCTGATTTTAGGCTGGCTTTTATATGCGATTTTTTTAACTGGAACTTTAAGTTTTTTCCAGAATGAAATCAGCATCTGGATGAAACCGGAATTTCATCAGTCAGTCCCACAAAAGTCCCAAATCGAACAGACCCGTGTCGCATTGGCTTATCTGCAACAGCATCATCCGGATGCCGGCAGCTGGGCAATTCAGCTGCCTAACTCACGCCAGAATACCACCATACTGAATATTCGCGGTGCCGGTGAAGATCCGCGTGCCCGTCGTGGCGGTACCCGCCTAACCATTGACAGTGCAACCGGTGAAGTGCTGCAAGCCCGTGAAACACGCGGTGGTTCATTCTTATACCGTTTTCATTTTGAACTGTACGGACTGCCCCGAATCTGGGCGCGCTGGATTGTCGGCATTGCAACCCTGCTCATGCTGGTGGCGATTATCAGCGGTGTGATTACCCATAAGAAAATTTTTAAGGATTTCTTTACTTTCCGTCCTGGCAAAGGTCAGCGCTCCTGGCTGGATGCCCATAATGCAACGGCGGTATTTGCCCTGCCGTTTCATATCATGATTACCTTTAGCGGTTTGTTACTGCTGCTGTTTACCCTGATGCCTTGGGGTGTCAGCCAGATTTATGAAAATCGAGGCGCATTTCTGCAAGATCAACGTAAGAGCTTGATTCAGGACAATAGCGTTCAGGCTGAATCCGGTGATAGTGACCAGCGTCGACTGCGTGGCGAGGGAGAGAGTCGTAGTGAACGTGGTGATATGTCTGCACGGAGTGAAGCTCGCCGTTCGCGTGGTGATGCACCACCTGCACGCCCTGCGCCATTGGCAGACTTAGCGCCCATTCTTGCAGCAGCAGAAAAGCAATGGAAAAACAATCCGGTTGCTACAATTAACATCATCCAGCCAAATACCGCCAAAGCTGAAATTGAACTTCGTGCCTTAAATGGGGTCAGCCTAGCCTATCGCAATGTTTATCCGAGTCTGGCTTTCAATGGCGTGACGGGTGAATTAAAGCCGGATCAAACCACACTGAAAACACCCTCGGTTGCAAACGGTATTTATAACGTATTTACCACACTGCATGAAGCACGTGGCGTGGACTTGGCTCTACGCTGGTTATTGTTCATGTCTGGTGTGGTCGGCACATTCATGATTGCGACTGGTTTGATTCTGTGGTGTGTCAAACGCGCACCACAACAACAAAAGCAAGGCTATAAATCTTTTGGTTATCGTCTTGTGGAAGTGACTAATATCGCGGCAATTATCGGTTTACCGATTGCCTGTGCTGCCTACTTTTATGCCAACCGTTTTATTCCGGCAGACATGGACATGCGTTTGAACTGGGAAATTCGCAGCTTCTTTATCATCTGGTTGCTGACTTTAGTTTATGCCATGATTCGTAGCAATCGTCAGGCCTGGCTAGAGCTGCTCCTGCTTGCAACAGCAGCATTTGCCCTACTCCCAATTGTGAACTTCCTGACCGGCGGTCAGGCAATCTGGAACAGCATCATGCATGGTCAGTGGATGATTGCTTCTTTTGATCTGGCGATGTGGGCGCTTGCAATCCTGTTCTGGTTTGCATTCAAGAAAGTGAAAAATCATAAAAGCTTGCCACCGAAAAAATCCAAAGTGATGCTCAAGGAGAATCAGGCATGATGTTCTTCTTATTGATTTGGGCTTTGACTTCTCTCGGTATGTTTGCACTTGCCGCGTCGATGTCCAAACATCAGAAACAGATCTTTGCTAAAGAGCTAGATGCTCCCAAAACCAAAATAGCCAGCATTCTTGGCTGGGTGATATTAACGATTGCGCTCATCCTGTGCCTGTTCGCAGGTACAATCAGTAACATGATCAGTTATTGGCTGGGCAGTTTAACTTTTGCAGCATTGGTCGTTGGTTTAAGCCTGAGCTATCTGGAAAGTAAAATTAAAGTAATCGCCTCAATCTGTGTGGTAATCGCCGTGATTTCAGCAATCATTTGCTTGGTCTAAAATTCTAATTTACCCCCTCATACTTGAAAAGCTGATCTTCGGATTGGCTTTTTTAATTTAAACCTTTAGTCTACGCATAATATTTTTGAGATGTTGATATGACCCAGCGTGTTTCTCCCTCTGCTGCCCTGACCAATCTTGCCTTAGCAGGCAATGCTGAAGCGCAATTTGAATTGGCTGAACTGTATATGCAAAGCGAGCATGATGATGACATCATTCTGGCTGAAGAATGGGCATTGAAAGCTGCCAACGGCGGACTGGTTGATGCGATGTACTGGTTAGGTGAAGGTTATACCGTTTATGCCAAAGAACTGACTGAAGAAGATCCGGAAGAATCTAAAGCTCACTTTGAGTTAGCCTATTACTGGTTAAGTAAGGCCAATATCGAGAAGCACCCTGCTGCGACTTTAGAGCTGGCCGGTTTTTACCGTCGCGGTGATGTGATTGAAAAAGATGTAGAAAAATCAATCTCTTTAGTTAAACAGGCTGCGGAATGGGGCGAAGTTCAAGCGATGCGCGATCTTGCATTTATTTATGCCAATGGTTTAGGCGTAGATGGCGATGAAGAACAGGCTGAGTTCTGGACTCAAAAAGCAGATGCTGCTGAAACTAAATAAGTAAGAAAAGCCCGTCAGATGATGGGCTTTTTATTTAAGGATTATTCCAACAACCTGAACTTTGGCTGTCAAAAAATTCTACTTCGATATTTGGAGCTACTTTTTCATTTTTTATAAGCCTATAAATTCGATGGCACTCTTCCTGATTATTTTGAAATATAGAAATAGCCACCTTACCTGATTGGTTGTTCTTAAATATCTGCTTTACCAAATGTGATTCCTGCTTGCCTAAGCTCCAGCCATAAATGACTAAATTAGCTTTTTGAGTTATTAAATCTGGTAGAACTTCATAGAAAATAGTACTCAAATAGGGACTACTTTTTATAGATTCAAGCTTTTTAGTTCCCGTACCCTCGGCAACAAATAAAGGAATTTTATTATCTTCCCATTGTGAAGTAATAACTTCTAACAAATCCTCAAAATCCCCTCTTTGAACTTTAGTTTCGGTATTTTTTGCATCTCTGAAAATAGATAAATTACCATGTTGATAAAGACTCAAAGTTACTTCTTTTTCCTTACGAATAGGATTTCTCAAATCTTGCCAATTATTTCTAAATAGCCCGCTACCTTGAAAACAATCTTTAAATCTATGTCCATCTTCATTTCTATTTCCATACATTAAAATCCAATACAGGATTAAATCGTAATTAAGGGAGACTACTGTTCTAAATTGTTTTGTAAATTGATATAGCTGAGGTAATTGATCCGCGATATCAGAATGTTCACAATGAACTTCCTTCACCACTTTAATAAGAGCTTGTTTTATATTTTCGTAAGCTGAATCAAGTTTTTGATCAATTATTCCCAAATGCTTATTTATTAACTTCGCATGCCAAACCAATCGTAAAATTAATTCAAAATCAGATGTATCAAACTCAATAAAAAGTTTAGATATATCATCATTAAAAAGTCTTAATTTTTCAGCCTCTTCTTTTAAAGAATCAAAACGAAATTTTTGATGCAAAGCAACACTCGCCCCATTACCAATAATTAAATTGCCATTCTCATAATTATCCTTAATTTCAACCCAGTCTTTGATTGCATACTCAAAACCATCAGTCATAGTTTATTCTCAAAATTTTCTTATTAGTCAGATATTAATCAATTTAAGATTGGAACAAAATCAATTTCCAAGTACAATACTGCGCTAGTCGAGGGATGCTGCGACGTTTTACAGGTACTAAATGTAAAATCGCTAGGCTCGACCATCGGTCAGACATTCGTTCTGATCAACAACGGCATCCGCGAACAGAACGATCCAATCTATTTTTTCCTAGGAGATCCTGATGAACGCGGTTACTGCTTCATTTACAGATTACAAAGTTGCTGATATTTCACTTGCTGATTACGGCCGTAAAGAAATTAAACTTGCTGAAGCTGAAATGCCAGCCCTCATGGGTCTGCGTAAACGCTACTCGGCAGCAAAACCACTTGCAGGCGCGAAAATTCTCGGCTGTATCCACATGACCATTCAAACAGCTGTTTTAATTGAAACGCTGGTTGAATTGGGCGCTGAAGTTCGTTGGACGTCATGTAACATCTTCTCGACTCAAGACCATGCTGCTGCTGCAATCGCTGCTGCGGGTATTCCTGTGTTTGCCTGGAAAGGCGAAACTGAAGAAGAATACATGTGGTGTCTTGAACAACAGATCAATGTCAATGGCAAACCTTGGGATGCCAACATGATTCTTGACGATGGCGGTGATTTAACGCTACTTGTTCATGAAAAATACCCAGAAGTGATTGCTAAAATCCACGGTGTCACTGAAGAAACAACGACAGGTGTTCAACGTCTGTATGAAATGCTTCGTGATAGCACTTTAAAAGTTCCTGCAATCAACGTAAACGATTCTGTTACTAAGTCTAAGAACGACAACAAATACGGTTGCCGCCACTCTCTAAATGATGCAATCAAACGCGGTACAGATATGCTTTTATCTGGCCGTCGTGCACTTGTAATCGGTTACGGTGACGTAGGTAAAGGTTCTGCGCAATCACTTCGTCAAGAAGGCATGATTGTACGCGTAACTGAAGTTGATCCAATCTGTGCGATGCAAGCATGCATGGACGGTTACGAAGTTGTTTCTCCATACAAAAATGGCGTGCAAACTGGCAAGAAAGAAGACGTGAATCTTGATCTTCTTCAAAACACTGACCTGATCGTGACTACAACGGGTAACTACCACGTGTGTGACTCGGCAATGCTTGATTCATTAAAAGCGGGCGCTGTGGTATGTAACATCGGTCACTTCGATACTGAAATTGATACAGCTTACCTACGTGGCTACAAGTGGGTTGAAGTGAAACCTCAAGTACACCAAGTGTATCGTTCAGAAAATGAAAACGATTACCTCATCCTTTTATCTGAAGGTCGTTTGGTGAATCTTGGTAATGCGACTGGTCACCCGTCACGTATCATGGATGGTTCATTTGCCAACCAGGTATTGGGTCAAATGCACTTGTTCGCCGAAAAATTTGCTGATCTTCCTGAAGCTGAAAAAGCTGCGAAAATCCGTGTAGAACTTATTCCTAAGAAATTAGACGAAGAAGTTGCTGCTGCGATGGTTGCAGGTTTCGGTGGTGTCTTGACTCAATTGACTCAAGAACAAGCAGATTACTTAGGCGTTGCTGTTGAAGGTCCGTTTAAAGCGGATGCTTATAAATACTAATTTTTGTTTTTACCTCTCCCTAGCCCTCTCCTAAAAGGAGAGGGAAACTTCTATTGTGAAAATAGTTAGAAGGTAAGTCTTAAAGACTTTAACTATCGTAATGAAAGTCCCTTCTCCCTCTGGGAGAGGGTCAGGGAGAGGGTTAAGAATTAATATAAGTATTTATAAAAAAGGATTTCAACATGTCTAAGCAAATTCCAATTTCATTTGAATTCTTCCCGACCAAAACTGATGTAGGTGCGGAAAAACTCAAAGTTGTGCATCAAGAGCTACAACTCTTAAATCCAGAATTCTTTTCTGTAACCTATGGTGCCGGTGGTTCAACCCGTGAACGCACCCTATCTACCATCAATGACTTTAATGGCAAAGGTGCACCTGTTGCCCCTCATCTGTCATGTATTGGCGATGATAAAGTGCGTATTGCAGAACTGCTTGATCTGTACAAATCACAAGGCATTGACCGTATTGTTGCCCTCCGCGGTGACTTGCCATCAGGTCAGGTTGGTTTGGGTGAATTACCCTATGCCGCTGATCTGGTTCGCTTTATCCGTGAATATTCAGGCGATCATTTCAAGATTGAAGTCGCAGCTTATCCGGAAATGCATCCTCAGGCAGAAAGCTTTGATCAAGACATCCAGCACTTTGTTGAAAAAGTACAAGCTGGTGCCAATGCAGCATTAACCCAGTTTTTCTTCAATCCAGATGCTTATTTCTACTTTGTAGAGCGCATCCAGAAAGCCGGAATTGATATTCCTGTCGCGCCGGGCATTATGCCAATCACCAATGCCAGCAACCTGATCCGCTTTGCGGACGGTACCGGTGCCGAGATTCCACGCTGGATTCGCAAGCAACTGGCAACCTATGGTGATGATACTGCCAGCATCAAAGCCTTTGGCCACGAAGTTGTGGTTAAATTCTGTGAGCGTCTACTTGCAGGTGGCGCACCAAGCTTGCACTTCTACACCATGAACACCACTGATCCTACACGCCAACTTGTAAAAGACTTAGGTCTAGCATAAGTTTTTAGGCTGCATTGATCTCACCCATTTTCTCCCTTTGAGAGAAACACAAAGAGGGTGTAAATGCAATGCAGTCTTGTTTTGTTCCATCTGAGAGTAATCCTTACATGCCACGTTTTTTTATTGAAGCAGACTTAAATGTTGATACTACGGTTGAGTTAACGGAAACCGTTTTTCATCATTGGGTAAAGGTATTACGCGCTCAAGCGGGCGAAGCCGCGACCCTGTTCAATGGACAGGGTGGCGAATATGAAGTGACCTTAACTGAGGTTGCTAAAAAATCAGCCACAGTATCGGTCAATGCATTTAATCCCACCAATCGCACACCCAAGTTCCAGGCCTTGCTCGGTCAGGTGATGAGCAAAGGCGACCGCATGGATTATGCGATTCAAAAAGCTGTGGAATTGGGCGTTTCCGAAATTCAGCTGCTGACTTCGGATCGTTGTGAAATGCGCTTGAAGTATGATCGTGACCAGAAAAAACTGGATCACTGGCAAGGGATCGCGATTGCAGCATGTGAACAGTGTGGACTGAATATTGTGCCTAAAATTTTAGCACCAATATCACTTGAAAAATGGTTGGAAACCGAGCTACCCAAGACCAAACTGGTTTTGGCGCCCAATAAAGATGAAACAGATGTACTGGCAGATGCGACCCTGGATATTGCACTGCTGATTGGCCCTGAAGGCGGTCTCAGTGAGGCAGAAATTACAGCGGCAAATGCAAAAGGTTTTCTAAACTGGTGTATTGGTGAACGCGTACTACGTACCGAAACAGCCCCTGTCGTGGCCCTTTCAATTTTGAACTATAATCTCTAGTTCATCAGGCCAGTAAAAATTTGTCTTTAATTTTGTTGATTTTTATTTCTAAGACCTCTAATCTCGACGAAAGAATAATAACTATTGATGAGTTAATTTTACACATTTCCTGGAGTTTTTTTTATAAGAACAATACATAGGGAAAAACGTTTAGGATGAATACAGGCATTGAATCACATGGTTGATAAGCAAGACGACTATATCCAGCAGCATTTGCATCATGCTCAGATTGCGAACACACTTCGCCATAGTCGCTATTTTTTAATCAGTATAATGGTGATTTGCCTTTATATTTTTTGTATTTATCACCTTCAATATCGTCCTTCCAATACCTATTTTAATACCTGGTTTATTCTGACCGAGCTACTGGTCAGTATGTGCTGGTTGGTGAGCACACTTTATTTTAAGCCTGAACAATATGATTTGAAAGGCGCACATCGCTGGTTACAGATTCAGAGTCTTGCTGTCGGGAGCTGTATTGCTGTCGGTATTTATACAATTTATTACTATTTGCCGCAGGCCAATCCCGCATTCGAAGATATTGAAGCACTGACCTTGTCTGCTCTGCTCCTGATTGTGACTCAGGCATTTGGGCTGACCTATCTGACCCAAAAACTCAGTTATTTCTGCCTGGTATTTTTACCCTCTTTATTCCCTTTTTTATTGTCGCAAATTTATCATGTCAGCCTTTCCAATCCCTTCTTCGGTCTGGCCTTAAATTTTGCGGTGATTGTCATTCTGCTGTGTGCCAATAGTAGTTATCGTATTCATCGCCGGACATCGCGCTTGTATGCAGAAAACAGTCTGCTGGTTAAAAATGCCGAACAGCAAGTGGCCTGGACTGATGAGCTGTGCCAGCAACTGCAAACTGAAGTCAATAAATCCAAAGATATTGAATTACAGTTACAGCTCAACAATCAACTGCTGGAACAAAAAGTACGGGAACGTACCTATGATATTGAACAGATTAATTATCATTTGAAAAATCAGCAACAGAACCTGGATCTTGCCCATGAGATTGCCGGCATTCGCCCATGGGACTGGAATATCAAAGACCGTCTCATTACATTAACCAATCATAAAGATGAAAAAATTCTGCGTGATTCCAAAGATCATCATCTGCAATTAGAGCATCTGATTCACCCTGATGATCTGGACTATTTTAAGCGCAACATGAAACAGCATTTACGTGGTCAGATTGAGCGTTATGATGCCACTTACCGGATTCTGCTCAGTGATGGCAGCTGGAACTGGGTGCATGATATTGGCCGCGTGATTAGCCGTGATCCTAAAAATAACAAACCTTTGCGAATGGTAGGTATTCGTCGTGATATTCAGCAGGAACGTATTTCTCAAGAACGTTTAAAACTGGTTGCCAGTGTACTGGAACAGGCCGCGGAAGGGATTTTTATTCTCAATCCTGAACTGTATTATATTGATGTCAATCCTCACTATGAATACCTGAGTGGCTTTGAGCGTGAGCAGATCATCGGTAAGTCTTTATTCGATCTTGTTGCACAAAATAAAGCTGAACAGCGCAGTAACCATGCCAGTATTATCAAACAGCTTCAAAAGATTGGCTCCTATGATGGCGAGGTATACGCCAAATTCATGTCTGGCAAACAATCCGCCTTATGGTTACACATCAATGCCGTCACCGATGATGAAGGCCGGATTACCCATTATGTCGGGATTGTCTCGGATCTGACCGAACGCAAATTACAGGAACAGCGCCTGTCTTATCTGGAAAATTATGACCCACTGACCGATTTACCGAATCGTTTCTATTATAACTATCAGCTGCATCAATATCTGGTCTCGCAAAAAGACTCCATTCAGCAGATGGCCGTGATTCGCCTGAATATCGATCGCTTCCGTCCATTAAATGAATATCTATCCAATAATGGCGGGGACGAACTTTTACGTCAGGTCGCGCAGCGCCTGCGCATGAATAATGCAGAAGCCTTGTTTGTGGCGCATCTGAATGGTGATGATTTTGCGATTATCTATGAGATTTCACATATTCGCCCTTCAGTACAGCGACACTGTGAACGCATCGCTCAGGCATTTACCACTCCATTTAATATTTACGGTCAGGATTATGTGATCACGCTTTCCATGGGCGTGGCATTTTATCCAGATCATGGTCGTCAACTCGATTATTTAAACAACTGTGCCGAACAGGCCCTGAACGAAGCTAAAAATCTGGGGGGCAATACCATTCACTTTTATTCTAATCAAAGTGATGGCCTACAAGAAACGGGGATTTTTCTGGAACGGGATTTGCGTAAAGCCCTCCAGAATAATGAGCTGATTGTTTATTATCAGCCAAAAATTAATTTCAGTGATCAGCGCATTTATGGCTTTGAAGCCTTGATTCGCTGGAATCATCCCGAAAAAGGCATTATTCCACCCGGCTTGTTTATCCCTTTAGCCGAACAGACCAGCCTGATTTCAGATATTGGCCGTCTGGTCATCCAGCAGACAGCCAAACAGATTCGCCAATGGAACAATCTGGGCTTTAATCATATTTGTGTATCAGTCAACGTCGTGGCGCAGCAATTGCGCCGCGGTCAGTTACTCGATGATCTGGATCAGGCCATTGCCGATAACCAGATTTCAGGTGCCAGTCTGGAACTGGAAATTACCGAATCGTCTTTAATTGAAAATTCGGAAGCAGTCAAAAACCTGCTGAATGAAATCAAACAGCGACAGATCCATATTGCTCTGGATGATTTTGGCACGGGTTATTCATCCCTGTCCTATCTTGCTGATTTCCCGATTGATACCCTAAAAATTGACCGCAGCTTTGTGTCCAAGATTGGTGAAAACAAACAGGAAGCCATTGTCAGTGCCATGGTGGCGATGGGTAAAGCCATGGGCATGACCGTAGTGGCGGAAGGCATCGAGACTGAAGAGCAGTTAGCATATCTGCGTGATTTAGACTGTGATATCGCTCAAGGATATTTATTCTCCAAACCGCTGCCAGAAGAGGACGCCACTGCGTATTTGACACAAAATATGACCAATGATTCTTATACTTATCAAGTCTAAGTTTATACCCTACCCCAATAAGATTGTTGGAAAAACGGCCGTCTTTGGCTGTGCGAACTGGCGAACAAATGGTATATTCGGGGACATAAATAAATTTTTTACCCGCTGACCGGGTAATCTTTACAACGATCGAGAGACTGATGGACGAACAATCTTTAAAGCAACAGGCCCTTTACTATCACGAGTTTCCTACCCCGGGGAAAATCAGCGTTACACCAAGCAAACAATTGGTCAACCAACGTGACTTGGCCCTTGCTTACTCGCCTGGCGTAGCTGCACCATGTCTTGAGATTGAACGCGATCCTTCAACTGCTGCATTGTATACGGCTCGTGGCAACCTGGTTGCTGTAGTGACCAACGGTACTGCCGTGCTTGGCTTGGGTAATATTGGTCCTTTGGCTTCTAAACCAGTGATGGAAGGTAAAGGCGTATTATTCAAAAAATTCGCTGGCGTTGATGTATTCGATATCGAAATTGCTGAAAATGATCCAGACAAAATTGTGGATATTGTAGCTGCATTAGAACCGACTTTTGGCGGGATTAACCTTGAAGATATCAAGGCGCCAGAGTGTTTCTATATCGAGCAAAAATTGCGTGAACGCATGAATATTCCAGTATTCCATGATGATCAGCACGGTACTTCGATTATTGTCGGTTCTGCGCTCCTCAACGCGTTACAAATCAACGGTAAAAAAATTGAAGACATCAAGATCGTGGCTTCAGGCGCGGGTGCTGCTGCACTGTCTTGTTTAAATCTGCTTTGCGCTCTGGGTGCTAAAAAAGAGAACATCATCGTTGCCGATTCACGCGGTCTGCTGACTACACATCGCGAAGGCCTGGATGAATCTAAGAAAGCCTATGTACAAGACATTGAAGCCACTCAGCTTGGTGATGTGATCGCGGGTGCAGACATGTTCCTTGGTCTTTCTGCTGCCGGCATCCTGACCAAAGAAATGGTTAAGGTGATGGCCAAAGATCCGATCATTTTTGCACTGGCGAATCCGGATCCAGAAATTCTGCCTGAACATGCACACGAAGTTCGTGATGATGTGATCATGGCCACTGGCCGTTCTGACTATCCAAACCAGGTCAATAACGCACTTTGCTTCCCGTACATCTTCCGTGGGGCATTAGACGTTGGTGCAACCACGATTAACGAAGAAATGAAAATTGCCTGTGTACATGCAATTGCGCGTATGGCACACGTCGAAGCGGATGCTGCAACCTATGGTGAGAAATCGGCATCATTTGGCCGTGAATACCTGATTCCGGGTCCACTGGATCAACGCCTGATTCTTGAAATCGCGCCTGCAGTGGCACAAGCAGCCATGGATTCAGGTGTAGCAACACGTCCAATTAAAGATTTCTCGCATTATCGTCAACGTTTGTCTGAGTTTGTCTATAACTCGGCATTCGTGATGAAACCGATCTTTGAACAGGCGAAATCGAATCCTAAACGTATTGCCTATGCGGAAGGTGAAGACCTGCGTGTACTTCGCGCCGTTCAAATTGCAGTCGATGATGGTTTGGCGATCCCTATTCTGGTCGGTCGTCCAGCCGTGATTGAAGCCAATATCAAAAAATTGGGTCTACGTCTTGAAGATGGCGTGAATATCACGATTGTTGATCAGGAAAAGAATCCGGATTATGAGTTGTTTGCAGACGATTATTACCAGATCATGCAGCGTAAAGGCGTTACGCCTGAATATGCACAGCGTGAAGCGCGTCGTCGCTCTACCTTAATTGCATCGATGCTGGTCAAACATGGCATGGCAGATGGCATGCTCTGTGGTACTTATTCAAGCTACGACATTCATCTGGACTTCGTCAGCAACATCATTGGCAAAAAAGAAGGTCATAACACTTTCTTTACCCTAAATGCCTTGATGCTTGAAGATCGTAACCTGTTCATTGCCGATACCTATGTCAACACCAATCCAACGGCTGAACAGCTGGCGGAAATGACCATTCTGGCTGCTGAAGAAGTGCGCCGTTTTGGTATGACCCCACGTATTGCCCTGCTTTCTCACTCAAGTTTCGGTTCAGACCAGCATGATGCCAGCGCGCAAAAAATGCGTAAGGTATATGACATCCTGTCTGAAATAGCGCCTGAGCTAGAAGTGGAAGGTGAAATGCACGGTGATGCTGCACTGGATGAAAATATTCGCCAGTTTGCCTTCCCAAACTCACGTTTTAAAGGTTCTGCAAACTTACTGATCATGCCGAATCTGGATGCTGCCAACATTTCGTTTAACTTGTTGAAAGCAACTTCAGGCAACAACGTGACGATTGGCCCAATTTTGTTGGGTGCTGCGAAGCCGGTACATATCTTGACTCCGACTGCGACTACGCGTCGCGTGGTGAACATGACTGCACTTACCGTTGCAGAAATCCAGCAAGCGGAACAAGACGCACTTTAATCCAATGACAAGATAACGACGCATCCGCCTCGTTTCTTAACTTGAGAAAACCTCTATTCTGTAGCATGATGCTTGTAAGAATAGAGGTTTTTTCATGCAAGTTTATTTAGTAGGCGGTGCAGTTCGGGATCATTTGCTCGGACACCCCTATCACGAAAAAGATTATGTGGTCGTTGGTGCAACTCCGGCGCAAATGCTTGACTTAGGCTATCAGCCCGTAGGCAAAGATTTTCCTGTTTTCCTACACCCCAAAACAAAAGAAGAATATGCACTGGCCCGTACCGAACGTAAATCCGGCACCGGTTATCATGGTTTTGACTTTCATACCGATATCAGTGTGACCCTGGAACAGGATTTGATCCGTCGTGACCTGACCATTAATGCCATGGCGATGGATGATGCCGGTCAGATTTATGATCCTTATGGCGGTCAGCAGGATTTGAATAACCGGGTGCTGCGTCATGTTTCCGATGCTTTTGTCGAAGATCCATTACGGGTGCTGCGAATTGCCCGTTTTGCGGCCCGCTATACCAGTGCAGGTTTTGTGATTGCGGATGAAACTTTAGCACTCATGCAGCGCTTGACGGAATCCGGTGAATTGAATGCATTAACACCGGAGCGGGTCTGGAAAGAAACTTCACGTGCCTTAACAGAACGTCATGCTGATGTGTATTTTGAAGTATTGCGTCAATGTGGCGCTTTAAAAGTCTTATTTCCTGAGATAGATGCCTTATATGGTATTCCGCAACGTCCTGAATATCATCCGGAAATTGACTGCGGTATTCACACCATGATGTCCTTGCAGCAGGCGTGTCGTCAAAACTATAGCCTGGATGTACGTTTCGCCGTTTTAGTGCATGACTTGGGCAAAGCATTAACCCCGGTTGAAGAATTACCGCGGCATATCATGCATGAAGAACGTGGCATCAAGCCGGTCAATGATCTGTGTGATCGCTTAAAAGTACCGACCTATACCAAGCAACTGGCGTTGGCAGTATGTAAAGAGCATCTGAAATGTCATCAGGCATTTAATCTCAAACCCGGTACTTTATGGCGATTATTGCAGCGTCTGGACGTTTTACGTCGTCCCGAGCGTGTCGAAGCTTTTGTACAGGCCTGTGAATGTGATTCACGTGGCCGTTTAGGACTGGAAGATCGTGCCTATCCACAAGCGCAATATGTACTTGATGCCATGCAGATAGTACGTGCCATTAAAGCACAAGACCTGCCTGCCGATATTCAAGGCCCGGATATTGGCGAAATGCTGATTGAACGGCGTATTCAGGCACTGGGTGAACTTAAAGCCCAACAAACGGTATCTATTGAATAAAGACAAAGCACCCGAGGGTGCTTTTTTATTGCTTCAATCGTCTGGTGCAGAGACCCAGCCCTCTAAAGAGCTTAAGGAAAATCAAATCCCGATCAGGAAATATCCGCTGGGAAAGTCACGACCTGCTCCAGTTTCATCTGATTGGTCGCGATCATGAGCAAGCGGTCAATTCCCAAAGCAATCCCTGAACATTCTGGCATATTCGGTAAAGCCGCCAGTAAATACTCATCAATAGGCATAACATGCAGCCCAAGTCTGGCCCGCTCTGCATTATCCGCCTCAAAGCGTGAGCGCAAAACTTCGGCATCAATCAGCTCATCATAGGCATTGGCCAATTCTAAACCTTCGATATACAACTCAAAACGTGCAGCGACCAGCTCCCCATCTTCATCGATTCGGGTTTTCGCCAGAGAGGCCATTTCAGGCGGGAAATCGGTCAGGAATACTGCGGTATCAAAACCGAGACTCGGCTCTACCATATGTGAAAATAACAGGTCGATATAGCCGAGCCGATCCTCACCCAAATCCAGATTTAGACCGACACGACGACAGCAGTCTTTCAGTTCCTGCAAGGTCGCTTGCAATGGATTAATATCCAGACGATCTATAAAGGCATGTTTATAGCTCAAAATGGTTGGACGGATTTCAGCAAAACGTGCTTTAAGCGTCACATTAAGCAGATCGGCTACTTCGAACATCAAATCTTTTAAGCTAAAGCCCGGGCGATACCATTCCAGCATGGTAAACTCGCTATTGTGCTTACGCCCATGTTCATCATCACGGAAGACTTTACAAATCTGGTAAATAGGCCCGCTGCCACTAGCCAATAAGCGCTTCATGGCAAATTCAGGTGAGGTTTGCAAATAATGCGTATTCAGTTTACCTAGCACATGACGCTGGGCCTGTACCGAGGCCAAATGCACATCGGTCACACCGGCTTGAGACAAAATCGGTGTTTCCACCTCTAATACATCCCGCTCAGCGAAAAACTGACGGATTTGCGCATATAAAGTGGCTCGTGCACGCATGGCATTCATGTCACAAGTAGGCTGATAAGTCATCGTCATGCCTTCGGCCCACCGTGTGCTGCCCACTCACGGCGCAGTGGATAGGTTTTACGTAAATGGTCAAAGGCCTGCTGATCGATTTTACCTGCTTTGAGACAGGCACGTAGATTGGCATCGTCACGAGCAATGTCATAAATTTGGGATAAATGCTGTTGCAATGCCATTTTCAAATCCTGTCCCTGAAAAAACTGCTCACAGACAGGCAGCTGGGTTTCAAACTGTTTATTGGCTGCAAAACCGAAAGTTTGACAAAAAGCTTCGTAGATCATCTGGGTACCACGTGCCTTGCCCTCCAGGCTATAACCGGCAATATGCGGAGTCACCAAGGTTACTAGATCCAGAAGTTCTGCTGAAATCACCGGCTCATGCTCAAAAACATCCAAAATCACGGTTCGTTGTGTCGCTTTAAGATCCTGGATCAGGGCGGCCTCTTCAATCACTGGCCCACGTGCAGAATTAATCAGAATTGCATCAGGCTGCATTTGCACTAATGTAGCCGTATTGAATAAATGGTAAGTTGGATAAAGACCCGTTTGAGTTAAAGGGACATGAATCGAAATCGCATCCGCTTGCTGCAACAATTCATTAAATTCAACTTGATCGACCTGCGTTCTTTGAACCAAAGGATCATAGCCAATCACGCGCCAGCCCAAAAGTTTTGCCATATAAGCCAGACGGGTTCCAACATTACCCAAACCGACTATACCCAGGCTAAATGTTGCATTGGCATCTACTAACTCAGGACGTACATGCAGTAATGCGGTAATGACATATTCAGCCACGGCTTGTGCATTACAGCCGGATGCATTGCTCCACTGAATCCCATGCTGTTCCAATACAGCAATATCCAGATGATCTGTACCAATAGTGGCACTGCCTACAAACTTGATCGAACTATTCTGTAGCAGTGCTTCATTGACCTGAGTCACTGAGCGTACCAATAATGCATCTGCATCCTGAACATCCTGTGCCATTAAGTTACGGCCTGGACAATGACGAATGTCTGCAAATTCAGAAAAGAAATAATCGGTAAATGCCAGATTTTCATCTGCGACAATTTTCATAATGAGATCCATATGATGCTTGGGCATATGATAGCGCGTTGATGTCTCTGACTCTATATTTGGCACATGCGTCCATTTTTCAAGTTTTAAGCTATGAGCTGGTTATTGATGAATAAAATATTGAATCATTGCTGCCTAAAATGAAAAACCCCAATCTTTCGACTGGGGTTTTTAGAATTTGGCGGAAGCGGTGAGATTCGAACTCACGGAGGACTCACACCCTCGTCGGTTTTCAAGACCGGTGCATTAAACCGCTCTGCCACGCTTCCTTGGCCGCCATCATATAAATAAATCGGATTTTTGGCAATAAAATTTAGCAAAACTTTTAGCAAAAGCTGTTCATTCAGTTAAAAATCAGTCGAAACAAAAGCTGAAATGTATTTTTATTTAAAGAGGTTAATACTTAAACGATGCCAAGAGCTATTTAATTCAAGATAAAGCAACGGCATGAATCAGAATTAGCTTGATAATGAATATAAAAATAAAGGCATAAAAAAACCCAGTCAATTGACTGGGTTTTTCGAATTTGGCGGAAGCGGTGAGATTCGAACTCACGGAGGACTCACACCCTCGTCGGTTTTCAAGACCGGTGCATTAAACCGCTCTGCCACGCTTCCATGGCCGACATGATATAAACAAAAATCACGCTTGGCAAATATTTTCATGCTTTCACTGCATCAATTGCACAAAATAAAATCAATTCCATTAATTTGCTGAATTTTCTGGTTTTTCATAACGAATTGAATTGATGAACCAGCGTTTCTTTCCAGAAGGTGTCAGCACTTCAGCCTCATCATCTACCTGCTTGCCCAACAACGCGCGTGCCATGGGCGAACTGATCGAGATATGCTGCGGATGATGATCGTAAATTTCATCGACCCCGACAATACGTAAATTTTTCTGCTCGCCTTCTTCATTTTCAATCTCGACCCAAGCTCCAAAATAGACCTTGCCTTCCTGCTCTGGAGAAAAATCGATGATTTTTAGCTCTTCAAGACGCTTGCCTAGGTATCTGACCCGGCGGTCAATCTTACGCAAAATTTGCTTGTTATATTGGTAATCGGCATTTTCCGAACGGTCGCCGAGACTCGCTGCCCAGTTCACTTTTCTGGTGATTTCCGGCCGCTCTTCATGCCAGAGATTCTTAAGTTCTGCCACCAATTTATCGTGTCCACCACGGGTGATTAAGTTGGATTTCATACGTCGTGCTGATCAAATTTTCAGTGTATTAACTTACAAACAGCTTATTTTATTTACCATTTCAAAACAATGAAAAAATTCAAAAAAAATTCACATTATATTTCAGTATCTTAAAATTATTTTTAATAATAATTTGTGTACAAAATTTGACAATCGTTTTTTAGATCATTAATATGCCACCTACTTCCGGAAATGCTTACTTTTTAATCTATGTAGTTTTTCTACATAATGATGCGTAAATCTCTTGTCATTTTGAATGACGTCATGACTGCCCAACCCTTATTGAATTTATCAAACTGTTAAAATTTCTGGCTATGTTGGCTGTGATTTTTAGGGCATAAATTACTTGTAGCGGAGACAACATGCACAGTAGTTCATCCACTGGGTCGAGGCTTTGCCTACGATCTGTAATTTCTTCTCTCCCTTTGAAAGCACTTGTACTGAGCACTGCATTTATTCCCTTTCACAGTATCAATGCAAGTAAGACCACACTTCAGTTTGATCATGTGGTCAATAGCAATAAGCTGACCGTGGTTGCAGTCGAAAATCCGACTACCGTATTTCAGGATGGACAACATCTGCATGGCTTCGGTTATGACCTGGTGCGCAACTATGCCAACAGTCTGAATGTGAAACTGGATTTTAAAATTGTCCCGAATAATGCCACTGCACTGCAATGGGTTGCTCAGGGCAAAGCCAATCTGGCCATGACCACCACCGATTTAGGTGAAATTGAAAATAAGCGCCTGACTTCATTCTCCGCCACCTGTGGTGATCAGTCTATTTTGGTGAGTAATGGCTTGAATACCAATTTAAATCTGGTATTTAAATCTGCCACAGATCCCTTGAGCCAGACTGCTAGTGCTTTTATCTGTAAAGGCAAACAAAGTGGTGCCATCAAGCAGCTTGCTTCATTTTATAATCAGAATGTGGTGAAAGAGGAATCTTGGACAGCCATTCAACGTGATTTGAGCAACCGGTTACCGATCTATAAAGCAAGCTTTAAACAGACAGCGCAGCAATATGATCTAGATTGGCATTTATTAGCTGCCATTGGTTATCAGGAATCTTATCTGAAACCGAACTCAGTCTCTCCGACAGGTGTTCGCGGTTTGATGATGCTGACCAATAGCACTGCTAAAGCAATGGGTGTGAGCAATCGTACCGATCCAGCCCAAAGCATTCAGGGTGGTGCCAAGTATTATGATCAAATGCTGAGCCGCTATGAGCATATTCCTTATCCAGATCGCAACTGGTTTGCACTGGTCGCTTATAATATGGGCCCAGGTGCAGTGAATCAGTTACAAAAACGCATTCAGTCACAAGGCAAGAATCCAAATAACTGGGTCAACCTCTATGCCTATCTGGATCAGAATAAAGCCAATAACGGCCGCTATCGTCAGGCAGTACAATATGTAACCCGTATTCGTGCTTATCTGGAACACATCAAGACCACACCACAATTGGTGAATATCTAAGGTCTGATGAGCTGGATTTTATTCTATCCGGCGATAAAAAAGCTTACCTCAAAGGTAAGCTTTTTTTGTGCTCATTTCAGCTGATGTTCAGCAAAATTAAGCTGTCGTATTTTCAAGTACTTTCTTGAATAGATCTTTTTGTTCCTGACTCGGTTTGGCAGTTTGAAGTGCCATCAATTGAGACATATCACCCTGTACTTTGATTTTACCGGTCATAAATGCCTGCATGGCTGCGGCCATATCAAACTCCAGAAAAACTTTACGTAACGTTTCGCCGTCCATATTCAAAGTCGTTTTGGCATTTGAAGACAAACCTTTTTTAATTGCTCCACCATCTAAAGATAGTTCAGTATTACCTGTAGTGTCCGCTACAACCAAATTAATCGCAAGGTTCGCCAAAGCTGGTGGCAAGTTTAAATCACCAGCTTGCGCAGTAAGTGTTTCTACAGTTGAAAACCAATCATCAGTTAAAAAAGCAGGCATGATCTTTCCTCAAATTATTTGTTCATTTGTGTCGACTATCCAGACGACATCATGTTGAAGCTATTATGCTCGTGCTTTGTTATATCATGATCATTAGCGCAAAGGCTAACGAATTTTGTACGCGTCGTTCAATTTTTGTAGTTCTATTTTTATTTGTTTTTCATACAGACATCAACCCGAAGGCTGATATCTGCGTACTGAAATTATTCTGCGGCAAAGCCCAGATTGACCATATTAATCCGGCGTTTCTCGCCTTCCAGCGCTTCTTCAGTCGAACAGCTGTCTTTGAAGTCAAATTCGCGCTGGCTGTCCAGCACTTCAAAGTCAAACAATTCACGATCGACCAGCTGTGATGGCGAGACATTTTGCAATGCACCAAAAATACTGTGCAGACGTTTTGGATGTGCCTTATCCCAATCACGTAACATGTCATTGATAATTGCGCGCTGCAGGTTCGCCTGAGAGCCACATAAATTACATGGAATAATTGGAAATTGACGCATTTCTGCATATTTGATGATGTCTTTTTCTTCCACATAAGCCAGTGGACGAATCAGAATGTTCTTTTTGTCAGAAGACAACAGTTTTGGTGGCATGGCCTTCAAGCTGCCGCCATGGAACAGGTTCAGGAAGAAGGTCGCCAGAATATCATCACGGTGATGCCCCAGCGCAACTTTGGTCGCACCAATTTCCTGGGCAAAGCCATACAAAGAGCCACGGCGTAGACGCGAACAGACGGCGCAATAAGTCTTACCTTCCGGGGTCAACTTTTTGGTGATGCTGTAGGTGTCTTTTTCCAGAATGTAATACGGAATGTTATTTTCTTCTAAATAACGTGGTAATACATCTTCCGGGAAGCCTGGCTGTTTCTGATCCAGATTCACCGCCACGACATCAAAGTTGATCGGTGCGATACGCTTGAACTGCAACATGATATCTAACAGGGTGTAACTGTCTTTACCACCTGAAATACACACCATGACCTTATCGCCTTCTTCAATCATTTTGAAGTCACGAATGGCATGTCCGACCTGGCGACGCAGCTTCTTCAACAAACGATAGTAGGCTGAGCTTGTTGGCAGTTCAGGTTTGAAATTAAATCCTTGTTCGGACTCAACTGGCGAGTACATAGACGAGATTCACCCATAAATAAAAATACCGCGCAATTTTAGCCGATTCAGGCCCGCATCGCATCAAAAGAATTTATTTTCATGCAAATGTCATATTAGTTTCATTTTCATGTTTTATTTAGATTGATATATTGAACGTTTCAGTTCAATTAATCAGCAAGATGCCTAGTTTTTGGACTTTTCCACAGTTGTCCACAAAAGCTGTGGATAACTTTGTGGATTGAAACGCACTTGACAAGTTCTTCGTCTCAAAAGATAAGGCTTTTCTTTAAATTGATCACTTTTTAACCAATTTAATTATTAATAAAAATCAACTAGTTAAACCTGTCAACCCTAAGGTTTTAAATTAAATCATATTTTTTTTTCTAACTCTAAAATGTAAAAAATGGCTTGCACTTACAAACTCGTTTATAAATGCAGCGTACAAGTCTTTTCATTCCGTAATTTTTTGTTAAACTCATCATTAAATTTTTCTCGATTGTGTTTACCTAATATAAACAATGAAAATAAATTTGCGTGTTTTGGGGTGTCATGGGATCAGTGCTGTGCTATTGGCGAGTTGTTGCCAGTTGGTCTATGCCGGTCAAACCATTTATCAGTTGCGCGATAGCAATGGCAGCACCTTATTAACCAATAAGAAAAGTCGCTATAACCATCTTCAGGTTGAAAAGAAGACCTATTATCCAGACAGTAATATTCATAGTTATAGCAATTGGGGTTCCAGTGAAGCTTCGGTCTTGCCGAGCTATAGTAGAAATAAAAATGCTTATGATTCGATTATTCGCCAGGCAGCGCAAACCTATGGTGTCTCTGAAGGCCTGATCAAAGCCGTGATGCATACCGAGTCCGGTTTTAATGTACAGGCTCGCTCTCCAGTCGGTGCACAAGGCCTGATGCAACTCATGCCGGCGACAGCACGTCGTTTTAATGTCAGCAATGCCTATGACCCGCAGCAGAATATTATGGCCGGGGCCAAATATCTGGCCTGGTTATTGAAACGCTTTAATGGCAATACCACCTTGGCACTGGCAGGTTATAATGCCGGCGAAGGCAATGTGGCCAAATATAAGGGGGTGCCACCTTTTCGTGAAACTCAGGACTATGTCCGCCGTGTCAGCAGCCGTTATCAGAACTTGTACGCACAGGGACTGGGCAGCACCAGTGGTACATATACCGCTTCCTCTGATACTGGTCGTGTCATTGCCAGCTCTGCCAATTATTCAACTGAAACCACGACGGCATCCAATGTTCAGGCGGCAAAATATCAGCGTCAGATCATTGCACGAGCAGATGGTAGCTTCACTGATGCACCGATGGGTTCTTATGCCACTGCCAATGCGACAGCATCTGCAAAAATATATTTAAGTGAGTAATTTTGAAACAGCTTTGTTTTTAAAGACCTATCTTTCAATATGGACAAAAAACATACTGTCTTTTTGTAGCGAATTGCTATTTTTTTCTTGAAATCTTATCGATTTCACCTCATATTGATTTCAATGATTTACATTCAATAATCAGATTATTTTTCTGTAATAAGAGGATTTCTCAATGATGCGGATTGGTTTGTTCTTGCTAACCAACCTCGCGGTACTGGTTGTAGCTGGCATTATCTTGTCACTCTTCGGTGTCGGTAGTTACCATGGCGCAGGTGGCTTGAATCTAGGCAACCTGTTGGTCATCTGTTTCGTGTTCGGTATGGTTGGCTCAATGATTTCCCTGTTCATGTCTAAATGGATGGCGAAAAAGACCACGGGTACTGAACTGATTGACCCGAATGCACCTCGTAACCAAGCTGAAGCCTGGTTGCTCCATGAAGTTGCACAACTTTCTCAGCGTGCAGGCATTAAAATGCCGGAAGTGGGTATTTTCCCATCTTATCAATCCAATGCCTTTGCCACTGGCTGGAATAAAAACGATGCTTTAGTAGCCGTATCGACTGGTCTGCTTGAGCGTATGAACAAAGACGAGCTTCGTGCAGTATTGGCGCATGAGATTGGTCACGTCGCCAATGGTGATATGGTCACTCTGGCACTGATTCAGGGTGTTGTGAACGCCTTCGTCATGTTCTTCGCACGTGTCGCGGGTGATTTTATTGACCGTAACGTTTTTGGTCGTGAAGAAGGTGAAGCACCGGGTATTGCCTATTTTGTAATTACCATCGTACTGGATATCGTATTCGGTATTCTGGCGTCGTCGATTGTGATGTGGTTCTCCCGTCAGCGTGAGTATCGTGCCGATGAAGCAGGTGCGCGCTTGGCAGGTAAACAGGCTATGATTTCAGCATTATTGCGCTTACAGGCAGAGTCTGAAATGCCAGATGCCATGCCGAAAGAAATGAAAGCATTTGCGATTTCTGCGGGTAAAGAAGAAGGCTTTAGCCTTGCTGCCTTGTTCCAGACGCATCCAAGCATCGAACAACGTGTTGCTGCACTACAACAGCTTGATTGTGCTTAAGTAATACTATTCATTGATTGAAAAAAGCCTGCACTTGCAGGCTTTTTTATTGGATTCAATTATTCATTATTTATATAGGGCTTTATGCGCTGATCCACTGATACAACGCCATCGCACCCCACCCAATCGCAAAAACAAATAGAATCAGGAACAAGGCGCCTAAAATATCCGGGATATGAATCCAGATCCAGGCCACTACGGGATTGCGCCAAAATGCAGATTGCTGCTGTTTGCGTTCCAGGCTTTCATGCAAAAAAGGGTGTACCACATGTCGATCACTGTGAATCTGATATTCTTCGCGAATATGAACATGCACCACATCAAGCGCCTTGCGACTGGGACGAATAAAAATATCAAAAATGGTGCCTGCCACTGGAATAAATCCAACCACCGCATCCATCACCGCCAGTTTCATGACCGGATTCAGCTTGGCACTCGGCACCCCAATCTGTTTGGCCTTATGAATGGCATAACAGGTCAATACAAAACCGGCGATATCTCCAGCGACCGGAATCGTACTCAGCGCGGCATCTGCCCCTACCCCTTGCTTGGTAAATGGAATACGTACCACTGAATCCATCATGTTGGCAAACTTGGCCAGATCACGTTCCAGACGAATGACCTCTTGTTGACTCAGTTTTGTTTTTTGTCCAGGCTCAGGCATATGTGATTCCAAAAATAGGGCTGACTTTCATCAGCATAAATTATTTTGAGACCAAAGTTGTAGCAATCTGTGAATTAAAACAATAATTTGGAAGCAACAAATAGATAAATAATCACACCGGTGGCATCACAAATAGAGGTCACCAAAGGTGCAGAGGCACTGGCCGGATCCATCTTAAACTTGTTCAGAATAAAAGGCAGACTCATGCCGATCAGGCAGCCCATCAGCACAATGCCGAGCATACTGATCGCCAGAACCACAGCCACCATGATATCCCCTCGGACATAACCCAACACCGAGACAGCCAGTGCCATGGTGCCACCCAGACACAACGCCACCAAGGTTTCCCGGCTGAGCAGGCTAAACCAGTCTCTAAACTCTACATCACCGGTGGCCAAAGCACGCACCATCAAGGTCGCCGACTGCGAGCCGGCATTACCACCACTGCCCACCAGCAATGGCAGAAAAAAAACCAGAACAATATGCGCGGCAATGGTCTCTTCATAATGTGCAATGCCAATGCCGGACAATAGACTGCCAAAGACCAGAATCACCAGCCAAGATACGCGCTTCTGGTACAATGTAAAAATAGGCGCAGTTTTTAAACTTAACTCAGTTAAGGGCTCAACCGCCCCTGACTTTAAAATATCCTCGGTGGTTTCGGCTTCCATGATGTCCATGGCATCATCATAAGTGACAATTCCAAGAATTTTTTTATGCTCATCGACAATCGGCAAAGCCATAAAATCATAATAGGTTAAAGTTTTTGCGACGTCTTCTTGGTCATCCCCAATCTTGGCGTAAATCACATCTCTTTGCATGATCTCGGCAATGCTGGTTTCAGGACTGGCCTGAATCATCTGCCTTAAAGAGACTACCCCGATCAGCTGGTCCTGCTCATCAACAATATAAATCAGATACAGGGTTTCCTGATCTGCGGCCACCACACGCAACATTTGGATAGCGTCATGAATCGACAGATCCTGATGCAAAGAAACAAAACTGGAGCTCATCAGCGCACCAGCAGTCCCTTCAGGATAAATCGCCAGATCTTTTAGGGTTTGCCGACTCGCTTCGGACAATTTTGCCATGAGCTGCTGCTGCAGCTGTGGAGAACATCGTTTATAAACATCGACAAAGTTGTCCGAATCGAGCGCATTTAAAATCGCAATAATCTGTGCGACCGGTAATTGCTCAGCCAGACTGACTTGTTGGCTGAGTGGCATAAACTCGAATACCCGGCTCGGTTCTTTGAGTTCCTGAAAAATCCGGATCTGTTCTTCTAACTTCAAACCTTTTAAAATACTGGCCTGATCGGCGACATTCAGCTCATTTAATAAGCCAATCGCCATAGCATGGTGTTCAGAACGGATCTGTTGTTGAATATGCTGTATTTTTTCTGAAATTTTCGGCATAGGCAGTCCATGGTTATAAGCGCAAAGGCGTGGATTTTAGCATCATCCTCCGAACATTACCCCTGCTCTCAGTGCATCTAAATCATCACAGCCGGATTGAGTCAGGCTATGGATTGTTTTTCTGAGCGCACGATCATGAATCAACCGGTTCTTTTTTAGCCATTAAACTTCGAATCATCACATACATAAAGGGAATAAAAATTAGCACCAGCACGGTTCCGAAAATTACGCCGCCGAATACACTGACACCAATTTCCTGACGGCTTACCGCGCCTGCTCCCGTGGCAAAGACCAAAGGTAAAATTCCGGCGCCAAAAGCCAAGGAAGTCATCAGGATCGGACGCAGACGCAGGGAAGCACCTTCCAATGCTGCCTCCACCACCGATTTTCCCTGTTGCTGTGCCAGCGAAGCAAATTCCACAATCAGAATGGCATTCTTACAGGACAAGCCAATGGTGGTCAGCAAGGCAATCTGGAAATAGATATCATTCGGGAAGCCAGCCAAATAACTGAAAATAATATTGCCGCCAATACCAAGAGGAATTGCTGACATTACCGCCGTTGGAATACTCCAGCTTTCATACAATGCGGCCAGACACAGGAAAATAAAACCTATCGAAATCAGATACAGCCAGATGGCCTGATTATTGGACTGTTTTTCTTCAAAGGATAAACCGCTCCAGACCACATCTACACCGTCCTGTTCAGCAATCAGCGCCTCTACATCCTGCATGGCCTGACCGGAGCTGCTGCCTTGAGCCCGATCTGCTTCCATCTGTAGTGCGGTATAGCCCATGAAACGGTTGACCACTTCCGGACCACCACTCCAGTCCACTTGCGAGAAGTTACTAAAAGGCACCATTTGATTCTGGTCATTGCGGACATGCCATTGTGCCAGATCTTCCGGCTTGGAACGAAATTCGGCATCGCCCTGCATGATCACCCGTTTAATCCGGCCGCGATCAATAAAGTCATTGATATAACTGCCACCCCAAGCGCTAGATAAGGTGCTGTTAATTGCCGTTTGGGTCAGACCATTGGCCATGGCCTGTTTTTGGTCAATATTGACGCGTAGTTCGGCTTTTTCAGGATTAGAACGTTTACCCAGATTTTCAAAGCTTGCATAATTGCCAGCCTGAGCTTCCAGTGCCTGAAATTGCTGTTCCAGATACTGCCGGCCATTACCATTGATATCCCGAATCCAGAAATCCAGACCATCGGTTTGTCCCAGACCATTGACTGACGCGGGCATGGATACGTTGATTTGTGCATTAGGGTTACTTTGAAAATGCTTCAAAGCCCGTTCACGAATCGCGGGTGCGGTATTGTCCTGACCGGAACGTTCATTCCAGTGTTTTAATGCCACAAAACCGGTGGCCAGATTCTGGCCAGTTCCCGAGAAATTGCGGCCATAACGAATCATCACCAGACTGACATTGGCCTGTTCCTGATCCAGAAAATATTTACGAACCTCTTCTCCGACCTGAATGGTATTTTTCATCGGAGCACCTTCCTGCACTTTGATTTGCAGGCTTAAAATCCCCTGATCTTCACTCGGCAAAAAACTGGTTGGCAAAGCACGGTAAAACAGTGCAAAGACACAGATCAAGCCGGCAAAAAGCAGTAAACAAATGACCTGATGCTGAATCGTGACTTTGGAAAGATGCAGATAACGATGCTTTAAATGATCCAGCTTCTGGTTAAACCATGCCGCCCATTTTGCCGGTTTTGGATTCGGTTTCAGAATGAGTGCACACAGTGCTGGGGTTAGAATCAAGGCCACCAATAAGGATAAGGACATGGCCGCGACCAAAGTGATGGAGAACTGTCGGTAGATCACCCCGGTAGAACCGCCAAAGAACGCCATCGGAATAAATACAGCAGTTAGAACTAAGGTAATTCCGACCAATGCCCCACTAATTTCCTGCATGGACTCTAACGCCGCCTCTTTGGCAGACAAATGCTGTTCATGCATCAGCCGTTCCACGTTTTCTACCACCACAATCGCATCATCAACCAATAGACCAATGGCCAGAACCAAAGCGAATAAAGTTAAGGTATTGATACTCATGCCCAGTGCATAAAGCACCGCCATGGTTCCCAAAATCACCACCGGCACCGTTACGGTAGGAATCAAAGTAGCACGCCAGTTCTGCAAGAAAATGAACATCACCATGATAACCAGAATGATCGCTTCGATCAGGGTTTTGACCACCTCTTTAATCGACTCTTGTACAAAGGGTGTATTGTCTCGTGGGTAGGCAATTTTATAGCCTTCGGGTAATTGCTGGGAAATACGGGCAACTTCAGCTTTAATCAAGTTTGAGGTGGCAATGGCATTGGCACCTGAGGCCAGAGAAATCCCAAGACCTGCCGAAGGATAACCATTGTTGGTGCTATAAGACTGATAACTTTCAGCACCGAGTTCGACCCGCGCAATATCTTTTAAATAAATAAAACTACCGGCACGATCCGATTTGACAATAATATTCTGGAATTCTTCAACGGTTTTTAGACGGGAACCCGAGGTGACTTTAGCATTCAGGTATTGTTCATCCACTGCCGGCAAATCCCCGATCGCGCCCGCAGCCACCTGAGTATTCTGAGCTTCAATGGCAGCACGAACATCGCTTGGCATCAGCTTATACTGTTTGAGTTTTCCTGGATCCAGCCAGATCCGCATCGCATATTGAGAACCAAAAACATCGACTTCACCAATGCCTTCAATCCGGGAAATGTCCTGCTCCAGATGTGTCATCAAGTAATCAGAAAGTTCAATATTGTTACTGCGGCCGGACTCATCATACAGGCTGATCACCATATGGGTATCGCCGAGAGATTTAAACACGTTAACGCCCTGGCGTTGGACATCTTCCGGTAAACGGTTCAATACCCCATTAATCGCATTTTGTACCTGAACCTGTGCTGTATCGGGGTCGGTACCATTTTCAAAGCTGATGCTGACCCGGCTGCGCCCTGAAGAATCACTACTCGAACTAAAATACAGTAAATGGTCAATCCCTTTAATCTGCTGCTCCAGCACCTGGGTCACGCTTTCTTCCACAGTTTCCGCAGAAGCGCCACTATAGGTTGCTGCCACCGTTATCCGTGGCGGGGCAATGTCCGGATAACGTTCCACTGGCAGGTTCATCACTGCGAACAGGCCAATCGCCATCACGACAATCGCCAATACCCCAGCAAAGATCGGGCGGTGGATAAAAAATTTAGACAGCATAAGTCCGAGTCACTTTTTAATTAAAGAGGGATGAATTTAGACCAAATACGAGCAAGCTATATCTAAGTATTCAGTGACATAGCAGTAGAATGCAAGAATTAAACACATAATAACTGTGATAAAAACCAATCATGGAGAAATTATGGATGATCTTACTTGAATACTTTCTTGAGGTTGCCATTTCCTATTTATTAATAGCATTTTTCCAAATAAAAAACCCTGCAGATGCAGGGTTTTTTGGTGAATCAATTCAGCAGATTAAGCACTGAACTGGTTCATTGTGTTTTTAGAATCATCACCAGCTTTCAATGCATTGTCACCAGCGAAGATTTCTTTGTGGTCATCACCGATGTCAGAACCAGCCATTGCCTGGTGTTTAACACATGCGATACCGCCGCGGATTTCTTTACGTTGTACGCCAGCAACATAAGCCAACATGCCTTCAGAACCGAAGTAACCTTGAGCAAGTTCATGCGTAGAAAGTGCAGCTGTGTGGTAAGTCGGAAGTGTGATCAAGTGATGGAACACACCCGCTTCACGCGCAGCATCTGCTTGGAAGGTACGAACTTTTTCGTCAGCTTCAGCAGCCAGTTCAGTTGCATCGTACTCAGCGCTCATTAACTTAGCACGGTCGTAAGCAGAAACGTCTTTACCTTCAGCAACCCAACGGTCATACGCTTGTTGACGGAAGTTAAGCGTCCAGTTGAATGAAGGTGAGTTGTTGTATACAAGTTTCGCATTTGGAACTGTTTCTTTCACACGGTTTACCATGTGAGCGATTTCAGCAACGTTTGGTGTCGCAGTTTCGATCCAAAGAAGATCCGCACCATTTTGCAAGCTGGTTACACAGTCAAGTACAACGCGGTCAATTTGCGTGCCTTCACGGAACTGGTACAAGCCAGAAGCAAGACGTTTAGGACGGTGAAGTTTGCCATCACGTTTGATCAGGATTTCATCTTCTTGTGCATCAGCGATATCAATTTCAGATGTTTCCAAGTAGCTGATATATTGAGAAGCGATGTCGCCTGGCTCTTTAACCACTGGGATTTTTTGAGTCAGGTCAGCACCTTCAGAGTCAGTACGTGCAACGATGATACCGTCGTCAAGACCCATTTCAAGGAATGCATAGCGAAGTGCGTGGATTTTCGCGATGAAGTCTTCGTGTGGCACAGTTACTTTACCAGCTTGGTGACCACATTGTTTCGCGTCAGACACCTGGTTTTCGATTTGTAGTGCACATGCACCCGCTTCGATCATTTTCTTAGCTAAAAGATAAGTCGCTTCTTCGTTACCGAAACCCGCATCAATGTCCGCAATAATTGGCACAACGTGAGTTTGGAAATTGTCGATTTGTGAAGTCAATTCAGCTGCTTTAGCAGTGTCGCCTGCTTCTTGTGCTTTTTTAAGTGCACGGAACAAGTCGTTCAATTCTTTCGCGTCAGCTTGACGTAAGAATGTGTAGATTTCTTCGATCAATGCAGGAACAGAAGTTTTTTCGTGCATAGATTGGTCAGGAAGTGGACCAAATTCTGAACGAAGTGCTGCAACCATCCAACCAGAAAGGTAAATGTAGCGACGTTCAGTCGTACCGAAGTATTTTTTGTTCGCAATCATTTTTTGTTGTGCGATGAAACCATGCCAGCAACCTAATGATTGAGTGTATTTGCTAGAGTCTGCATCATAAGCAGCCATATCACGACGCATAATTGCCGCGGTATATTTCGCAATGTCTAAACCAGTTTTGAAACGGTTTTGGATTTGCATACGCGCAGCATCTTCAGGACTGATGTCTGCCCAAGTGTTACCGAATTTCGCTTTCAATTCGCGGATTGCATCAATCGCTGTTTGGTATGTAGTCATGATATTTTCCTGTAATAATATTAGGATTTTTCTGCAACGAACCGTTCAAATCACACCCTCAGTAACTTGTTTAGATTTTCGCCGGTCCGTTGGGATAGCTAAAGATTAGTGGGCTTATGAAAATTAATCCAATAGTCTGCAAGAATCTTCAGTATTTATTTAAAAAATGAGTAGATGAAAGTCTTAGTATAATCCTGTGATGTTAAAATAAGATATTGTTTTATTTTATATTTTACTAAAATAAAATTGATCGTTTTTCCTTCAGACTGCTTAAAAATACTTCATTAGACTTAAGTCTGGGCTTGGCTCAAATCCACTTTTATTAAAAAATAATCATGATTTTGAATTATTTCTTAGGCTGAAGCATTTATCAAGATAGCATACTTTTCACGCAATTATTCACGCAATTACAGCTGTATTTTTAAAGTTTAAAGCTTGGCTATGGAGCTGTTGATCTGCATACATAAAAATACTGAATCTTTGCTTAGCCCGTGCTTCTACTCAGTCGAATAAAATCGTTAATCATTCAGCTTAAACCTGCATAAATTCCCTAGATTTTATCTGCATTCTCATGGCTTTTTTTCATCGGCGCTTTACACAAAGCCCGGCAGTTATGGCATAATCAGCATAATTTCTTGTATTTATTCTCGGTATTTCTTTTATGAATCTGGAGCGGGTCGATCTCAATCTATTAATTTATCTTGATGTACTTCTTCGCGAAAAAAATGTCACCCGTGCAGCCGAACAATTGGGCGTTACCCAGCCTGCCATGAGTAATATTTTACGCCGATTACGCAATTTATTTAATGATCCTCTCCTGATCCGTTCTTCTGAAGGCATGACACCAACAGAACGTGCACTTGAGTTACAGCCACGTATCCGCGATGCGCTGGCTGACTTGTCCATGATTCTGGAACCGCGTACCGAGTTCCGTCCTTATACGTCAAATCGTGTCTTCCGGATTATGACCTCGGATTATGCCGAAGCGACACTGGTTCCTCGGCTGGTCAAAGCCTTACGTTCAGAAGCACCGAACGTGGTCTTGGACTTTCTAACCCCGAGTGATGTGTCTTATCGTGACATGGAACAAGGCAAAGTTGATCTGGCGATTAACCGTTTTAATGAAATACCGCAAAGTTTTCATCAGGTTCTGGTCTGGCGTGACAGTTTTTCCTGTTTATTAAACAATAAACACCCGGCTGCAACCAACCTGAACTTAAAAAGCTATCTGGATGCACAGCATATCTGGGTCTCTAAAACCGGTATGGGTGTAGGCTTTGGGGTCAACCCGGAGAAACAGGCCGGTTTAGGCTGGATCGATCAGGCTTTGGAACGTATTGGCCAGAAACGTAAAATCTCGGTCTTTACCCGTCATTATCAAATGCCAGGTTTATTGGCCTCCAATGTCGATCTGGTGGCAACCCTGCCTTCACGGATCGCACGCCTGCAAGCCAAGAATCATAATTTAATTCTGAAAGATCCACCATTTTATATTCCCGAATTTGAACTCAAAATGGCATGGTGCCCTCTATTGCATCATCACCCTGCACATCGCTGGTTACGTCAGCTGATTTTGTATGTTGCGCGTCAAATGATTGAGGAAGAAAATCGTGAATTCCTGAGCAATAATTCTCAATTTTCACACTATTAAACTCAAATTCTTCTAAATTCTTATTTTTTAAGATTATACTTTGAAGGCTTGAGAGGTAGTTTTTACACCTCAAGCCTTTTTTTGTGTTAAAAATATCCCAAGATACTATTCATCCACAGGTGGATTTGTGAGCCTCTTACAAAATATCGTGATTATCTTAATACTCATCGCGGGGGCCGGTTTTTTATCTTTAACAGAAATCGCCCTCGCAGGTGCCCGTAAAGTCAAACTGAAAATTCTGGCTGAATCGGGTGAACATCGCGCTCAAAAAGTTTTAGATCTACAAGAAAATTCTGCTGACTTCTTTGCAGCCTCTCAAATCGGTTTAAATGCAGTCGCCATTCTTGGCGGTATTTTAGGTGAAGGAGCCTTCCGTCCTTATATTTTTAATTTTGTTTCCCGCTTTTACCAGGGTCCTTGGGCTGAAAATATTAGCTTTGCACTTTCCTTTACTGTCGTCACTTCTTTATTTATTCTATTTGCAGACTTGATGCCGAAACGTCTGGCCATGATTGCGCCAGAAAAGATCGCAGTCTCGGTCATTGAACCCATTCAGATTTTCATTAAAGTCTGTAAGCCTTTGGCCTGGCTCATTAATGTTATTGCCAACATGCTGTTCCGTCTGTTTAAAGTAAATACCATTCGTGATGATAATATTACCTTTGATGATATTTCCGCAGTGATGGATGCAGGTGCACAGGCTGGCGTACTGCAAAAACAGGAACATCATTTCATTGAAAATGTATTCGAGCTGGAAGAGCGTAATGTACCTTCGAGTATGACTACCCGTGAGAATGTGGTGTTCTTTACCCTAAATGAACCAGAAGAAAGTATTCGGCAAAAGCTGGCGGAATATCCCTATTCCAAGTTTCTGGTGTGTAGCAATGACATCGACAGTGTGATTGGTTATGTCGATGCCAAAGATATTCTGGTGCGGATTCTGAATAACCAGTCGCTGCTACAGTTAAATGAAAATACCATCCGTAATGTCCTGACCATTCCGGATACTTTAACTTTATCGGAAGTTCTGGACCGTTTTCGCTCGACCAAGGAAAAATTTGCCGTCGTCATTAATGAATATGCGCTGGTAGTTGGGGTGATTACCCTCTCCGACATTATGATTACCGTGATGGGCGACTGGGTGACACCAATTGAAGCCGATCAGCAAATTATTAAGCGTGACAATAATTCCTGGTTGATTGAAGGCAGCACGCCAATTGAAGACATGAAACATGCGCTTGAAATCGACTCAATGCCAGATGAGGAAAATTACGAAACACTGGCTGGTTTTATGATGTTCAAGCTGCGTAAAATTCCGCGTCCTGCCGATACCGTCATTCATGCCGGTTATAAATTTGAAGTCGTCGATGTCGATCATTTCAAGATTGATCAGTTGCTGGTGACTCGGATCATTGAAATCAATCCATTAATTCAGGAAGAATCAGAATAATCTGATTCTTCTTCTATTTTAAAATAAAAATCATAAGGATAGAGTGATGTCCATTTCTGCGCTATTGGCTTGTTTTAGTTTTTATTCAGGACTGTATTTAATCTATTTCTTTTTTGCTCAACAACAAAATCCGCTGTTTTTGTTTTTAGCGATCATTTTATTGATTTTTGCTTGCATCATTACCCCTTATGGTTACCAGCGTCACCGTGGCCATTATGACCGAACCATGAGTTGGGGACAGTATTTAGCCATACCTTTGATTTTATGGGGACGACTATTTATCGTTCCTATCAGTTTTATTTTAAGTTTGTTTTATTCAAACCAGTAAATTCAATCATAAAAAAGCACCTAACGGTGCTTTTTTACATCTATTGAGGTGCTTAGATCTTTGTTAACAATGCATCTAAAACAGCTTGATAGTGAATCTGGATATCATCTTCTAGAATCTTGTAAGCATTGTCGAACTGCACCATAGGCCAGCCTTCTTTCCAGAATGGGAAAATATTATGCAGGTCATGGGTAACAATCGCGTCTTCACGCACAATTGCTTGGGCAATTTGTGACAGTACCTGTGCAGTTTCAGCACCATCAATCGCCATATAATCAATTCCGCGCGCTTTTAAAATACGGACGCGGTCTTTTTTATAACGGATTTTTTTGATTTGTGCCGTATTCAGGCCCAAAGCCAAAGATACCGCTTCGACAAATTTGTCTTCAAATGACTGATTCAATGCCACTAACGCTTCTTTATGCGCTTCCTGACGACCAGCTTTACCACCCTGACGAATCACTTCTTTCGCCTCAGTATTTAGTTCATCCTTTTTCATGCTTTGCAGGATGTCTAAAATTTCGATGTCGCTTAACGCCTCAGGAGATTGATCAGTCATAAACTGTCCTTAAAAAAATAAATCTTGAATCGGCTATTTTCGCATAATTCGTGGCTAAAAAACTAAAATCTTCGTGATTAAAGCAATGATAAGCGCTGAAAATGGATTTGTCCTGTGATTCTGCGTCAAATCGACTATAGTGCCTGTGTCTATTTCTGAATCAATCTCTGGATGATGCCCACTACCCAAGTGACTTTGTTGCTGCAGCAACTTCAACAACAGTATCCGACTGCATTTAAAGGCAATTACCTGTTCTATAGCCAGATCAAAATCCGTGGGATCTGGGATAAAGCCAAGCTTTTGATTCCCTGGGTCTTGGCGGCCATGATTTTTATTCCCGTCAGTTTGATGTTCGGTGACGTCATAAAGCAATCTTTTGTGCAAGTGAGCGAATTTCAGGCGCAAAGTTATGCCATTTTGGCGATACTGTTGTTCCTGATGTTGAGTCTCACCTTAATTCTGCAACAGGTTCAGCATTCTTCTTATTCGCTGTATCAGTTATTACGCCATACCCCAATCAAGATGGCTGTGGTGATTCTACTACAAGCCTTAAATCTGTTTTTTGTACAAAGTAGCCTACTGATGTGGAGTTTATTCTTTTTTGGAGTGAGCTTTGGCTTTATCCGTTTTTATCGGGAAAACTTGTTCCGGGAAAACAGCCAAAATACTGAACATTATCAGTTGCAACAATTACGTAGAATCTGCTTCTGGGCTTATAAACAGACCTGTATGCTTCGACTAAAATTACGTTTTTGTTCAAGCAATCATCCTCAGCGTGCCGAACTAAAACAGCAATTAAATCACTATGCCGAATTATATACCCAGCTGCTGAAACATGAGCATCAATACTGTAAAACCATCAAGCATCTGGATGTCGACAGTTATTTGGACGAGAACTCATAGTGCTCTATCATTTTGATTAGCCATCTTGAATATTTTTAATAAGGGTCCTTAAAAAAACAGATTGATTTGCTAGTTTTTTTAGAGAGAAGCCACGGAATCGCTTGAAAAGAAAGCAATCATTTAGAAATGTGCTTGCCAAGCTTTATTTCGTCCTCTATTATTGCGCACATGCCCGAGTGGTGAAATCGGTAGACACAGGGGATTTAAAATCCCCCGCCCACAAAGCGTGCCAGTTCGAGTCTGGCCTCGGGCACCATTTTAATCTTTATTAAAATGGTGCAATAGAAAACCCAGCATTAGGCTGGTTTTTTTGTGCCTGAATTTTATTCTTTTAGCGCGAAATCCTCATGTCAGAATTAAAATACTTCGATCTCGCCACATTACAATTACGCCATCCAGACGCTTTTTTCCTGAAGCTGCGTTATAGCCGCTTCAAATTTAATGCCCTGCAAAATCTCCAGTTTGTGATCGCGATTAATTTACTGTCTCTTTTAATCTGCGTGGCCTGTAGCATCAGTTCAGTACTTCTGGAATATTATTTTTTCAAGAATGCCACGATCGCCTTTAATGTCACCTTGATCATGTTAATGGCCCTGCTTTATCCCTATATCTGGTATGCACAATATCAGGCGCAATTCAGCTCCAAAGCCTATAGTCAGCGCTTGCAGAACTGTCTGTATCTGCAAATTCCAATTTTTCTGGTTTTATTGCTGAATCTGTATGTAATTCATTCAGATATGCTGGTAATCATCAGCATGATCATTTTAGCGCTTTCCTCTTTTGGCGCTGTCACCTTAGAACCTTTATTTAAAAGTTCTTGTAGTGCGATTGATCAGATCAAACTGCAAAAACTGCGGCAGCTGGCCTTTTGGGCCTATCAACAGTCCAGATCCAAAACACCGCAACCGATTCAGGACCAGTCAAATCTGCAGGCTTATTACCAGAATCTTTATCAGCAATGCATGCATGAAGAGCAAAAATTACTCAGCTCGATTCGCTTTAAAAGTTTTAAAGACTATTTCTACAAATAATAAAAAACCCTGCAGTAGCAGGGTTTTATCGATCACCATTCACGATTGGTAATCAGCTCTTCCATTTCAATCTCGAACAACCCGTGCTCTTGCACCACCATCATCATGGCTTCGGCAATATAATCTGCAGCGGTATCATCCAGAGATGAATCCAGATCTTCAAACTGCGGTTTCATGGCATTAATATCAGCAACGGTCAGATGGGCAAGCTGGTAAATTTCTTGATCTGACAAAGCTGATTTAGCGACTTTTTGGGCAAAATGTTCGATGTGCTGTTTGATTTCAGCAACCAGAATATCGGGATAATACGCATCATCGAACATGGGGAGAAGTAAATCTGCAAACATTACAGGCACTCTAAAAGATGACAATTTAATCTAAGCGTGCCTATATAGCACATTGTTGCCTGAAAGCCAAACAACATTGCCAGATGCTTACTCTCCCGCCATCAATGTCTACGCCATCTGCATGGCTTGCCAGACTCTAATCGCATCCGCTGTCGCTTTCACATCATGTGCCCGTACCATACAGGCGCCCTGCTGAATACTGAGCAAATGTGCTGTTGCCGAACCCACCGCACGCGCCTGTGGTTCTGCGCCATCTAAGACAGCCCCAATAAAGCGTTTACGTGATAAGGCAGATAAAATCGGATAACCCATTTCTGTCAATTTATAAAATTCTTGAAGCAGCTTGAGATTTTGCTGAGCATTCTTGGCAAAACCAAACCCCGGATCAATCATGATATTTTCGGCTTTTACTCCTACATCCAAGGCATCCTGAACACGTTGAGATAGTTCGCCAATCACCTCGGTAGTGACATCCTCATATTGATCCAGATTGTTCATGGTGGTCGGCTCACCACGCATATGCATAATGATTACCGGAATATTTAATTCAGCGGCCGTTACTAAGGCATTGGGGCGGGTCAACGCACGGACGTCATTCCAGATATGCGCTCCGGCCTGAACCGCTGCACGAATCACTTCTGGTTGTGAAGTATCAATCGAGAGAACAACATCATGTTTTGCTAAGGCTTCAACCACAGGCACCACGCGGCGGATCTCTTCCTCTACGTCTACCACAGCGGCACCCGGACGGGTCGATTCCCCGCCGATATCAATTACGGTCGCACCTTCAGCCATCATCTCCAGCGCACGTGCAACTGCATCTTCTTTTTGATTATGCCGACCACCATCACTAAATGAGTCGGGGGTGACATTGAGAATTCCCATCACATGCGGCTGAGATAAGTCCAGTTTTAACTCACCAAATGTCCATACATGTGGTCGTAAAGGCATCAGCTGCATGTTTCCATTCTCGTTCACAATAATTCGAATATTGTCTTATGGATAGAGCAATAAAGCAAAGCTCGATAAGACATTTGCCCATTAGTTTTGAGTTAAATATAGCATTCAGAAAATTATCATAAAAATGACTGACATAAAAAAACCACCCGAAGGTGATTTTTTATTTAACTTAGTTGGCTGGCAATGGCGGTGGCGTTAACGGGCCATCATCTGGGGTTACATCAATCACAGGATTTTCTGCAACATAGACTTTTGGCGGTTGAGGCTCACGACCTTCCATAATGTCACGGATTTGATCACGATCAATAGTTTCCCATTCCATCAAGGCTTTGACCATCGCATGGGCAACATCTTTTTTACTTTCCAAGATATCGCGTGCGACTTTATATTGCTCATCCAGAATTCGGCGGATTTCACGATCGACTTCTAACTGGGTCGTTTCAGAAATACTGCGGCTACCAATACTGCCCATAAACGATTGCTGTGCATCTTCTTCATAGACCATGACGCCCATTTTGTCAGACATACCGTATTTGGTCACCATCGCACGTGCCATTTTAGTTGCACGTTCGAAGTCATTTGACGCGCCGGTCGACATCTGGTTAATGAATACTTCTTCAGCAATACGGCCACCAAACAAAATCGAAAGTTCATTCAACATTTTGTCTTTATAATGGCTAGTCTGGTCAAATTCAGGCAGCTGCCAGGTGACACCTAAAGCCCAGCCACGCGGCATGATCGTTACTTTATGCACAGGATCTGTACCTGGCAAGCTTTCAGCAACAATCGCATGACCTGCTTCATGATAAGCCGTCGCGCGACGCTCTTCATCACGCAGCACCATCGACTTACGCTCAGGACCCATATACAGTTTGTCTTTTGCATCTTCGAAGTCATGCATATCGACAGTGTTCTTGTTACGGCGTGCAGCGAATAAAGCCGCTTCATTCACCAGGTTAGCCAATTGCGCACCCGAGAAGCCTGGTGTGCCACGCGCAAGTACTTTAACGTCGACCCCTGTGACTGAAGGCAATTTCTTCAAATGCACATTCAGGATTTGTTCACGACCCTTAATGTCTGGCAAGCCAACCACAACCTGACGGTCAAAACGACCCGGACGAAGTAAAGCTTTATCCAGTACATCGGCACGGTTCGTCGCAGCAATCACGATAATACCTTCATTGCCTTCAAAGCCGTCCATTTCCACCAGCATCTGGTTCAGCGTCTGCTCACGTTCATCATGACCACCGCCTGTACCTGAACCACGGTGACGACCGACTGCATCAATCTCATCAATAAAGATGATACATGGTGCATGACGTTTTGCCTGTTCGAACATGTCACGCACACGCGATGCACCAACACCCACAAACATTTCCACGAAGTCAGAACCCGAAATACTAAAGAATGGCACTTTAGCTTCACCGGCAATGGCTTTGGCAAGCAAGGTTTTACCTGTACCTGGAGGACCGACCATCAAAACACCACGTGGAATACTTGCACCGAGACGTTTAAATTTGGTTGGGTCTTTCAGGAAGTCGACAATTTCAACCACTTCTTGCTTGGCTTCATCACAACCGGCAACATCGACGAAAGTGACTTTAATCTGGTCTTCAGACAACATTTTGGCTTTAGACTTACCAAAACTCATTGGGCCGTTTTTACCACCTGCACCGCCACCCATGTTGCGCATAAAGAACATGAATAACAAAATGATTAAAAGCACAGGGAAACTTGCAATAAGCAACTGCATGAGCAAGCCTTGACGTTGTGGTGCTTCACCTTCGACCACAACATTATTTTTAATGAGGCTTGGCATCAGCTCAGGATCCTGAACTGCCGGACGAATACTTTCAAACTCTGAACCGTTTGATTTTTCGCCACGAATTCTTTCGCCGTCAATAACAACTTGTTTAATTTGGCCAGCATTGACCGCGGCAACAAACTCTGAGTAGTTCATTGTAGTCGGTTGATTGCGGTCACTGACGTTGCTGAAGATTAACACCAGCACACCCAGTATCACGAGCCACAATACGGCATTCTTAAAAAGATCGCTCAAAGCTTTATTCCCATTCCAATCTAATTTGATCATGCCCTGTTCAGGGTGACCTTAATACTTAAGCTGTAAATTAACTTACAATTATCTGAAAACGTACAAAATGCACAATTTTTAACGACTTGGCAAGTAGACTTATTTTAAAGCCTTCTTGCGTCCCTGCCCGATCAGGAAAACTTCTTTAGAGCGAGCACGTGATGCCAAGGGTTTAGATGTTTTCAGAATATCAAAACTATCAACCACTTGCTTACGGAATTCATCAAAACCTGAGCCTTGGAAAACTTTTACCACAAATTGACCTTTAGGGCCTAGCACCTTATTGGCAAAATCCAGTGCAAGTTCACACAAGTAAATCTGACGCGGTTGATCTACAGCCTTATTACCTGATGTATTGGGGGCCATATCTGAAATTACAACGTCTACAGTACGACCATCTAAAATTTCTAGCAGTTTTTGGAAAACTTCTTCTTCACGGAAGTCACCTTGCAGAAAAGTGACATCTGGTAAAGCATCCATTGGTAAAATATCAGATGCAATCAATAAACCCTTATCGCCAACAAGTTTACCGGCAATCTGTGACCAGCTGCCTGGCGCTGCGCCCAGGTCGACCACAGTCATACCAGGTTTAATGATTTTATACTTTTCTTGCATTTCTAAGAGCTTATATGCTGCACGCGCACGATAGCCTTCCTTTTGTGCCTTTTTCACATAAGGATCGTCTAAATGCTCTCTCATCCAATCACGACTACTTTTAGATAACTTTTGGTTGGTAATGCGTGTAGCCATAACTCTCTAAATAAAAAAATGTCTCATTATTAATTGTACGTGAAAAAGACTTATTTTGCAGTATACATGTGTATCTAAATCTAAGGCTTTTGCTCTCTCCGTGGACAGATTGAATATGATTATTTCCTGATAATTTACAGCGTTTATTTTTTGCTTTTGCTATACTAAGCCGTTTTAAAATTCAGGTTATCTCTCATGGCGGCTTTATCTATTCAGGAACGTAAGCGTTTACGTCAAATCGGACATACACTTAACCCAGTCGTGATGCTAGGTGACAAAGGTCTGACGGAAAATGTCATCGAAGAATTAGCGCGTGCTTTAAACGATCACGAACTGATTAAAGTTAAAATTGTCGCTGAAGATCGTGAAGCGCGTGCAGCGCTGATTGCTGAAATTTCAGAAGCGACTGGTGCTGAAGTGGTTCAAACTATTGGTAAAATTGCACTTCTTTATAAGAAAGCGGCAAAACAGAACCAAAAATTGTCCAATCTTGTTCGTTTCGCTCATTTGTCTAACTAAGTACAGGACTTATGGCAAGTTACGAACTTAGCGCATTTGATCGCCGTTTTCAGGCCATCTCTCTGGTTGCTGCCATTGAACAGCAAGGTCCATGTAGTTTAAATGTGGGCTTCTGGATCCGCGATCCCAATCATTACATCCTGTGGCCAGACATGGTAGCTGCACATCCCCGTCAGGATTTCTTGTGGGAACAGACCTGCTTTGAAATTTTTATTGGGGTTCAGGGTGAAGATTTTTATCGTGAGATTAATCTCTCCCCTTCTCAGGCCTGGCAGGCTTATCAATTTGAAGAATACCGCTATCCTGAAGATATGCCACCACAAGCTGCAGATGATATTGAGCTGAATCAGCTCAAACGTACCCATTATGGTCTCAATGTCAGTGTGGATCTGACCGATTTTATGGCAACACATAAACTCAAATGGGAAAACTTGTTCCTGGGTTTATCTGCTGTTTTAAAAACCTCGCAAGGTGACCAGTACTACGCGATGCAGCATAGTAGTCCTCAGGCAGATTTTCATAATAAACGTGACTGGTTGCATGTATTTTAGATCAGTCAAACCTGTATATCCTCTGTCTGAATCTGTAAAAGACTGATAAAACGTGAGACTTGAAGTCTCACGTTTTTGTTTGTCTCTAAACAAAGTAGTTAGCTGTGTATGGTTATTTTGCATTTTCTTGTTTTTGAACATCTTAGAGTAGCATTTTAATGAGGTAACTGATGCTGGCTCCGAATGGCTTTCACTGCAGCATAAAGAATAAAAGTAAAAGTGAGTACCATGAGCAGAACAGTCCCCAAAACCAGCCCCAGTACGCCCAAACATAACACAATCACACCCAGATAAAGTATGCGCCCCAAGCCGCTTTCCAGATTAAGCAGCATAATCAATATCAATAAAACAAGCACACCTACCAAATAATGCCGTGGCATCGTAACCCCTTCTGATTATTATTGTGAGTCCGTTTTGCTACATAAAGACAAAGGAGAACATGTGATTGTTCTCCTTTTAAAGAGCAGCCTTTCAACGCAGCTTAACTTTTCAGCTCAGGCTTTTTGCCTGAACTTTCTGCTTTCACTACCGGCTTGACTTTTTTCAGCACTTCAATGGTGCTGTCTTTAGAACGTTTTAAGGTATCGGTCAAATGCTCTTTATGTTTGGTCGAAATCTGACTGACATCCTCTTTCAGTTCCTTGCCCAGACTGGACAAGTCTTCGATCACTGCATTGAATTCTGTTTTGATAAAGCTCTTCAATTCAGTTAATTCTTTTTGTGAACCGAAGATCTGCTCCTTTAAAGTGTCAATTCGCTGCAACACCTCCTGCTTAAATTGGCGCAATTGTTCCTGTACGGTATCGGTCAATTGCTTGGCTTCAACTTCAAGCTTTTCTTTACTTTCTTCGATGCTTTCAAGTGCTTGATCTTTCGCCTCTACTGCTACTTTTTCAAGCTTCTCGGCAGTTTCTGCCACGACGCTCGGGCTGGCTTTTTGGGATTGGGTAGATTTTGATGCTGTAGTCATTTGTCTTGTTCCTATTGTTATATTGACTGAGCTATATTAGTAGACTTGATAAAATTTAAGATTTGATTTGTCTGACAATTATTAATTGCTTACATTTTTTCATCCTGTTTACAAAACAGACTTCCACTCAAAAAGCAAGGCATTTATCTTATACTTTCGCTGCAAAGCCATTGGACTTCAAGCATCATTCTGCGTATAATGCCGTGTTAAGTTCAAGCGAGCAGACATAGGAGGGTAGGTTTAAAAATTAGCCTTCCTTTTTTTTCGTCTTCTCGCTTTTTTACAGCCTAAATTTCAGGAGCTTTGGTTTGAGCACCCCAGCAATTTTAGCCCTTGCCGACGGAACTATCTTTAAAGGTACTTCGATTGGCGCATCGGGTAGTACGACTGGTGAAGTCGTTTTCAACACTGCCATGACTGGCTATCAAGAAATTTTGACTGACCCGAGTTATGCACAGCAACTTGTGACACTGACTTACCCGCATATCGGTAACACAGGCTGCAATGAAGAAGACGCTGAATCAGGTCGTATTCATAAAGTTTGGGCCAACGGATTGATCATTCGTGACCTGCCTTTATTGCACAGTAACTTCCGTTCAACCCAATCATTAGCTGAATATTTGGTACAACACAATGTTGTGGCAATTGCGGATATCGACACGCGTAAATTGACACGTATCCTACGTGACAAAGGTGCGCAAAATGGCTGTATCCTTGCTGGCGAAAATATCACTGAAGCAGAAGCGCTTGAAAAAGCACGTGCCTTTAGCGGTTTAAACGGTTTAGACCTGGCAAAAGAATGTTGCGATCCTGAGGGCTTTGAGTGGACTGAAGGCTCTTGGGCATTAGACAAAGGTTTCTCTCAACCTGAACTTAAATTCCATGTTGTTGCATACGATTACGGTGTCAAAACCAACATCTTACGTATGCTCGCAGACCGCGGTTGTAAACTGACTGTGGTGCCTGCGCAAACTCCTGCTGCTGACGTACTTGCTCTGAATCCAGATGGCGTGTTCCTCTCGAACGGCCCTGGCGATCCAGCTGCATGTGACTACGCAATTGAAGCTGTAAAAACAATTGTAGAAACCACTGAAATTCCAGTATTTGGTATCTGTCTGGGTCACCAGATCCTTGCACTTGCAAGTGGCGCCAAAACACTAAAAATGCCTCACGGTCACCACGGTGCCAACCATCCTGTGCAAAACCTTGAAAATGGTACAGTGATGATTACTTCTCAAAACCACGGCTTCGCAGTTGATGAAAGCAACCTGCCGGATGTATTGCGTGTAACGCATCGCTCACTGTTTGATGGTACTAACCAAGGTATTCATCGCACAGACAAGCCTGCGTTCAGCTTCCAGGGTCACCCTGAAGCAAGCCCTGGTCCACATGACTGCGCACCATTGTTCGATCATTTCATCGAACTTATCGAAGCATCTAAGAAGTAATTAAGGAAGCATCATGGCTAAACGTACTGACATTAAAAGCATCTTAATTATTGGTGCGGGTCCGATTGTCATCGGTCAGGCATGTGAGTTTGACTACTCAGGTGCTCAAGCATGTAAAGCCCTTCGTGAAGAGGGCTACCGCGTTATTTTGGTCAACTCGAATCCGGCGACCATCATGACCGACCCTGCAATGGCAGACGCAACGTATATCGAACCGATTACCTGGCAAACTGTTGCACAAATTATTGAGAAAGAACGCCCAGACGCAGTTCTTCCCACCATGGGCGGTCAAACTGCATTGAACTGTGCCCTTGCCCTTGATGAGCACGGCATTCTAGAAAAATATAATGTTGAATTGATCGGCGCGACCAAAGAAGCGATTGAAAAAGCTGAAGACCGCAAACTCTTCGACCAGGCAATGCGTAAAATTGGTCTTGAATGTCCAAAAGCAGATATTGCCGAGTCAATGGAAGAAGCTTTAACTATTCAAGCACGCTTCGGCTTCCCCGTGATTATCCGTCCATCATTCACGATGGGTGGCTCAGGTGGTGGTATTGCATATAACCGTGAAGAGTTCATTGAAATCTGTGAACGCGGTTTCGATCTTTCTCCGACCAAACAGTTATTGATTGATGAATCTTTAATTGGCTGGAAAGAATACGAGATGGAAGTTGTTCGTGACAAAAATGACAACTGTATCATCGTATGTACCATTGAAAACTTTGATCCAATGGGCGTGCACACCGGTGACTCCATCACTGTCGCACCTGCACAAACGCTGACAGATAAAGAATTCCAGTTACTTCGTAATGCATCTTTAGCTGTACTTCGTGAAATTGGCGTAGAAACAGGCGGTTCAAACGTTCAGTTCGGTATCAACCCGAAAGACGGTCGTATCGTTGTGATCGAGATGAACCCACGGGTTTCTCGTTCTTCTGCCCTTGCATCTAAAGCAACGGGTTTCCCGATTGCGAAAATCGCGGCGAAACTGGCTGTAGGCTATACCCTTGATGAGTTGAAAAATGACATTACGGGCGGTACAACTCCTGCTTCATTCGAACCTGCGATTGACTACGTTGTAACGAAAATTCCTCGCTTCAACTTCGAGAAATTCCCGCAAGCAGATGCAACTTTGACGACTCAGATGAAATCTGTCGGTGAAGTGATGGCCATTGGCCGTAACTTCCAGGAGTCTATGCAAAAAGCGCTTCGTGGTCTTGAAGTTGGTGCTTCTGGCTTCGATGAAAAAATCGAAATCGGTGCTGAAGGTGCGAAAGATAAAATTCTTCAAGAACTTAAAGTGCCAGGTCCTGAGCGCATCTGGTTCATTGGTGATGCATTCCGTCACGGCTTTACACTTGATGAAGTATTTGCTGCAACCAATATCGACCCTTGGTTCCTGATTCAAATCGAAGACATCATTAAAACTGAAGAACAGATTAAATCTTTAGGTTTTGGTGATTTGAACGCGGACAACATCCGCAGCTTCAAACGTAAAGGTTTATCGGATCTTCGTATTGCAGACTTGATGGGCATTTCACAAAAACAATTCCGTAAACACCGTTGGAACCTGGGCGTAACCCCTGTTTACAAACGTGTCGATACATGTGCTGCAGAATTTGAGTCTGATACAGCATACATGTACTCAACTTACGATGAAGAATGTGAAGCAAATCCATCAACGCGTGACAAGATCATGGTGATTGGTGGCGGGCCTAACCGTATTGGTCAAGGCATCGAGTTCGATTACTGCTGTGTACACGCAGCGCTTGCAATGCGTGAAGATGGTTATGAAACCATCATGGTCAACTGTAACCCTGAAACGGTTTCTACAGATTACGACACATCAGACCGTTTGTACTTCGAACCAATCACATTGGAAGATGTGCTTGAAATCGTACGTATCGAGAAGCCTAAAGGCATTATCGTGCAGTACGGTGGTCAAACACCTTTGAAATTGGCTCGTGCTTTGGAAGAAGCCGGTGCGCCAATTATCGGTACATCTCCAGACGCGATTGACCGTGCAGAAGACCGTGAACGCTTCCAGCAAATGATTCAGCGTCTGCAACTTCGTCAACCGAACAACAGCATTGTAAAATCTGCTGAAGAAGGTATGGCTGAAGCAGCGAAAGTTGGCTATCCACTCGTTGTACGTCCATCATACGTTCTTGGCGGTCGTGCCATGGAAATCGTCTATAACGATGACGAATTGAAACGCTACTTACGTGATGCAGTTCAAGCATCAAACGAAGCACCGGTTCTTCTTGACCGCTTCCTTGATGACGCGATCGAAGTTGACGTGGACTGTGTATCTGACGGCAAAGACGTTGTGATTGGCGGTATCATGCAGCACATCGAACAAGCGGGTATCCACTCTGGTGACTCAGCATGTTCGATTCCTCCTTACTCGCTTTCTCAAGAAGTACAGGACGAAATGCGCCGTCAAACTGTTGCAATGGCAAAAGAACTGGGTGTAATCGGTTTGATGAACGTTCAGTTTGCAGTAAAAGGCACTGACGTTTACATTCTGGAAGTGAACCCACGTGCATCACGTACTGTACCGTTCGTTTCTAAATGTATCGGTGAGTCTTTAGCAAAAGTTGCTGCACGTTGTATGGCAGGTCAATCTCTAGAATCTCAAGGATTCACTAAAGAGATTATTCCTCAGCACTTCTCTGTAAAAGAAGCGGTGTTCCCATTCAACAAATTCCCGGGTGTTGACCCAATCCTTGGCCCTGAGATGAAATCGACTGGCGAAGTCATGGGTGTTGGTAAATCATTTGGTGAAGCGTTCTATAAAGCTGTATTAGGCTCGAACGATCGCTTACCAGGTAAACCAACTGAAGGCGAAGTAAAACATGCGTTCCTGTCTGTTCGTGATTCAGATAAGCCGCATGTCGCGCGTATCGCTCAGCAACTGGTAGACTATGGCTTCAAGTTGCTTGCAACGGGTGGCACATACAGCGTGATTACTGAAGCGGGTATTGCATGTGAACGTGTGAATAAAGTAACCGAAGGCCGTCCTAATATCGTGGACCGCTTGAAAAATGGCGAAATTCACCTCATTATCAATACATCTGAAGGTAAACAGGCTCAGCAGGATTCGTTCTCGATCCGTCGCTCTGCGCTACAAGGTAAAGTGTATTACACGACCACCTTGAACGGTGCTGATGCTGTATGCCAAGCTTTAGCAATCAAATTGCCAATGGATGTATATCGCTTGCAAGACCTAACTAAAGGTTAATTAAGTTTCCAAGAAGTCCCGCTACCTTCTTGGTGGCGGGCTTTTTTTTATTTATAGATTTTATATCTTTCAACTGACTTTTGAGGGACAACATGCAACGTTATCCTATGACTCCTGAAGGCAAAATTGCCTTAGAGAAAGAATTACATCAACTGAAAACCGTTGACCGTCCTCGTATCACGGCTTCGATTGCGGAAGCACGTGAACACGGCGACTTAAAAGAAAATGCAGAATATCACGCAGCGCGTGAACAGCAAGGCTTCTGTGAAGGCCGTATTCAGGACATCGAAGGGAAACTGGGCGCTTGCCAGGTCATTGATGTGAAAGAACTTGAGCAATCAGGTCGTGTGGTTTTTGGTGTGACAGTGACAATTGAAAACCTGGATACTGAAGAGCAAAAAACTTACAAGATTGTAGGCGATGACGAAGCAGACTTTAAGATCAACAAGATCTCTGTGAACTCACCAATTGCACGTGGTCTTTTAGGTAAAAACGAAGGCGATGATGTGAAAATTACGACACCAAATGGTGAAGTTGAATACGAAATTGTGAAAGTTGAATATATCTAAGCTTTAGATATTTACAACAATTAAAGCCCCTCAATTGAGGGGTTTTTTATTGCAAAACTATTGATTTAGCTTTAATTTATGAGCAAATAATAAAATAGATAACAAAAAATGGATGATCGCTTCATACACGCTTTTTACTATGCACTTGGCGGTTTGATCCTTGGTGTTGCCATCGCGATCAACTGGTCATACTTCATCGACATGCATACCAGTTCTGTCCTGATTATTTCAACCGCGATACTCAGCTGCGCAATTCTGGGCTTTCATTTTCCCAATTGTATTGCTCGTATTTTTAGTATCTTTTGGAATTTGTTCAGATAAAATTTTTCATAATTTAAATTATATTCTTCACCCCCTTGTACACTCAGCATATATTCTGAGGATGTTATTCCATAGGGACACAAAGCCATCATTACAAATCAAAATTCACAATAAAATTGCCTTTCCTTTTAGGAAAGGAAGAACACTACTCGACAAAGGAGAGGCCTTATTTAAGAATCCCCCCAAAATCCCACTTTTTCAAAGGGGGACTTTTGTTTGATATAATCCCCCCACCTTCTAAACGCCATATACGCATGTCTGAAAAGTTAATTAATTCCCCTGTCAAACACTGGTGTGAGTTCGAATTCATCTCAAAAACGGTGAAGAATCCAAATATTCATATTAAGGGAAACTATTCTTACTATTCTGCTTATTGGGATCAGGGTTTTGAGCGTTGCGTGGTGCGTTATCTACATGACAAGCCCTCTACCCCAGATAAACCCATTGATCAGCTCTATATCGGCAATTTTGTCTGTTTTGGCGCAGAATGCGTGATTATGATGGGTGGTAATCAATTACACCGTACCGACTGGATTTCAGCCTTTCCCTTCGATACACGCAGTTTTGTGCCTGCTGGCGATACATTCATTGGCGATGGTTGCTGGATTGGCTCACGTGCCATGATTATGCAAGGTGTAACGCTTGGCGAAGGTGCTGTGGTGGCAACAGGTGCCGTGGTCACCAAAGACGTTCCATCATACGCAGTGGTCGGTGGCGTGCCTGCCAAAATTATTAAATATCGTTTTCCTAAAGCAGATATAGAAAAACTGCTTTCTCTTAAGCTCTATGACTTAGATGAAAAGCAGTTTTTAAAAATGCGTGAGCAGTTGCAGACGGATGATGTGGTTAGCTTAGTAAATTTTATATCTAATTCATAAAATTACAGTCCAGTTTTTATATAATTCATCCAAGATTCAATAAAATCACTAGTTTTACTCAAAGGGCTTATTGAAAATGCAGACAAATACTCTATGTACTTGCTTTCTTTCCAACTAGCATCATCTCTAATTCGCTCAATATTATGATGCTCATGAATAAAGCTACTCATAAAAAAATCTTCAATTTTATAATCCCATTTCAATATATCTCGCACCCATGTAGTATCAGTAATTGCATCAAACTTAGTATCAAAACTTAAATTAAGGTTATGTTTTTTCATAAAATCCCTCTTATTTAAATACAGATTATTAGATAAGATTTTAATAATTATTTCAAAATACCTAATATAATCATGTTGTACTGATAACGGTGTCATTATTAGGCTAATAAGAATTAAATTCTTGTTAGTGTCATTTGTCCTTAATAAAGCATATTGATTTAGCTTTTTAACTAACTCTCGCGGATTTAATTTTTTCTCTAATTGCAAAGCTAAAACCCAAAAATAGAACTCGTTTATTTCATCTTTATTAGCTAACTCTCCTATTCGAAAGAGTTGTTCTTTGATAATATTTTCATAATTTTTTTTACAATTTTCTGAAGAAAGATGTACTGTAAAATCAATAAATTTTTCTAAATAATCACCATTCATCTCCACTTCATAACCATACACACTTTTGATAGATTGTAATAATTGTGGCTTATTCATTACTAAAACAAAAACAATTTTTGGAATATCAAAAAAGTGCTTAATTCTTTCAATTAGACGAATTGCAAAATCGGGGCGACAGCGATCTAATTCATCAACAATAAAAACTAAAGGTTTTTCTAGCTGTGATGCAAGTTGAGCAAGCTCTTTTTTAAAATCTTGAATTGTTTGTTTTTCAATATGATGATTTTCTATTTTCTTTTCGATTTGTTCCTTTACCTTAGATGCTATCTCATCACTAGCAACATCAAAAACATCCTTTGCCTCCTCATAAACTGCTTTTATGGTCTCGCCTGCCCCACCTAAACCTATCCAGTGCATTCCAGCTTTAGCTACAATCATTGGTATTACAGCTGCTAGAGAAATTAAAACCGAGGCAGTCTTTGAATTAAAATCATTAATCTCTTCAATACCAATTTCATCAGAATCTTTAAAAGCTTGGCTAATCTGTGCTGCAATCGTTAAGAAGGGATCATCTAAATAATCATTCGCAAAGGCATCCAAATAAATGACATTGTGATTTGTATCAGATAAATGCTTTGCCCAGTGACGAACAAACCATGTTTTCCCCTCACCCCAACGCGCATCTAACGCTAATACTGCGCCACATTGCAAACGATCTACATAACGTTCTAATTGCAAACCTAAACGTTTTCTATCCCACAGATCACCTTCCCACGCACTTTGGATATTTTCAAAATCATCTCGTTTTATACCGACTTGATTGTTAGTCATTATTTTTAAAATACAGTTGCTTATTTTGAATAACATCATATCATTTTAATTTTTATAGACATAAAAAAACCCACTCAATCGGAGTGGGTTTTTTCAGAATATGGTGGCTATGACGAGACTTGAACTTGTGACCCCCGCATTATGAGTGCGGTGCTCTAACCAACTGAGCTACATAGCCTTAAACTGTGCGCGCATTATGAGATTTTCTTTAAAGAGCGTCAACCCCATAATGCACTGTTTGATCAAAATTTGTTGAAGTGAGCCGATAAGCCGGGTTCTGTCGTGAACGATCATTCCTCTAGGCGCACAATCACTCATGCGCTCAAGCGACCTACCCGAATCCAGCATGGGCCATGCCTAATGGATTCCTATTTGGTCTTGCTTCCGGTGGGGTTTACCTCGCCATGAACTGTTACCAGCCATGCGGTGCGCTCTTACCGCACCCTTTCACCCTTACCTCCGATTCCGATTGCTCGAAAACATAATGAAGGCGGTCTTCTCTCTGCTGCACTTGCCGTCGGTTTACACCGCCCAGGCGTTACCTGGCACCTTGCCCTATGAAGCCCGGACTTTCCTCCCCTGCTTCAATCACTGAGATCTCCACAGCAGCGATCGTCTGGCTCACTTCGAGCGGTATAGTACCAAATATCGAGACTAATTGCTTGATGTTTTTTGAGCAGTCAGTTTTTCATACTTGGCTTGCAGCTGTTCCTGCGTTTCCGCATGGTTCGGATCCAGTGGAATACAATCCACCGGACAGAACAGCTGACATTGCGGTTGATCATGATGTCCGACGCACTCTGTACATAAATCTGGATGAATCTCATAAATGAGTTCACCCATATAAATGGCCTCATTCGGGCATACAGGTTCACAGACATCACAATTAATACATTCATCGGTGATATATAAAGACACGCTACCAACCTTGTTGAAGTTTACGCTCGAAGGCAGCAACCACGTTTGGTGGTACAAACTTGGTCACATCACCTCTTAATCGAGCAATTTCACGCACCAAAGTGGATGAAATAAAAGAATATTGCTCTGAAGGAGTTAAAAATACCGCTTCAAAGTGGGAGTCAAGCTGACGGTTCATATTGGCCAGCTGAAATTCATACTCGAAATCGGACACTGCACGCAAACCACGCAGTACAGCCGTCGCTTTTTGTTCACGAAAGAAATTGACCAGCAAACCATCAAAACCTACAAATTCAACATTGTCCAAATGACTCAATGACTCTTTTGCCAGGGCAACACGCTCTTCCAGACTAAATACCGGATTTTTATGATGACCGATGGCAATCGCCACAACGACCTCATCAAACATTCGCGCTGCGCGGGTTACCAAATCAATATGTCCATTGGTAATTGGATCAAAAGTCCCCGGATAAATCACACGAGTTTTAGACATCCATTTGTACTCTGTTTGTTATGTAGAATCTTATTTTAGCAAAAACTTGTTTTTTTGGTGAATAATCCTCATTAATTTAAAAAACTTCACCTTATTTCTAGTTGCGGTACAATAGCAGCACGTTTGGAAGTATCAGATTATGGCGAAAGCATCTATTGTAGTAAAAAAAAATAATGGCGGTACCATTGCACTGAATAAACGTGCCCGCCACGATTATTTTATTGAAGAGAAATTTGAAGCGGGGCTGTCATTAAAGGGCTGGGAAGTCAAATCAATGCGTGCCGGTCGTATGACCATTGTCGAAAGCTATATTACCTTTAAAAATGGTGAAGCTTTCCTGTTTGGTGCGCAAGTTCAGCCTTTGCTGAGTGCTTCAACACACGTGGTGCCTGAAGCGACCCGTACCCGAAAACTGTTGTTGAATCGCCGTGAAATTGAAAAGCTGATGGGCGCGATTAACCAGAAAGGTTATTCCTGCGTGCCACTGGCCTGTTACTGGAAAGGCCCGCATGCCAAGCTGGAAATTGCACTGGTCAAAGGTAAGCAGCTCCATGACAAACGTGCCACTGAAAAAGACCGTGACTGGCAACGTGATAAAGCGCGAATTTTCCATAAATAATGGATCAATACTTGAATATAAAAACCTCCAGCATGTGGAGGTTTTTATATCACTGACTAAGCTGGATGATTTAAGCGCGCCAGTGTCAAAGCAATATATTCACCAAACCAAAAAGCAGTTTTTAAATCCCCTTCAGGTGGGGTGACTTCTACCGGTGCATTGTCCGACTGGGTCATCAGCCCCAAAAAGCTCGACATACGATTCAGATCAGTCACGGCACGACCTGTCGGCATCAAGGGCAAACCGCTCCACAACATACCATGCTGCATCGCAAACAGGTTGATTTGCTGCAACACTGCCAGTTTGTCACCACTAAGCCCGCCACCATTGGTAAAAGCTGCTGCCAGCTTGCCCTGCCAGCTACGCGCCAGCCAGCGCTTGGAAGACTGCTCCATAAACAGCTTCATGGCAGAGGTCAGGCTTCCCATATAAGTCGGACAACCAAAGACAATCGCATCTGCGGCATCTAGCACATCCCAATCAATATGTTCGACATTCATCATATGCACCTGAACACCGGTTTCCCGTGCACCATCGGCAATAAAATTTGCCACTTTAGCCGTGTGTCCATAAGGACTGTGATAAACAATCGCAACAGATTTGGAAGATAGGGACATAATGCTCAAAAGCCAAAAAATTCAGTTAAGTTTAACATTTTCATGCCATAAACACGAATGTCGCCATACGACCCGTTTTAGGCTCACGGCGATAAGAAAAATATTCATCTGCTTGACGATAAGAACATTGATCCCCGCCCAATACGGTATGTATCCCATGTTGCTGCAAGATATAGCGCGCAATCGCATACAGGTCGGCATAATATTTACCTAGCTGTTCACCACCCTGAAATGCACTGTCCAGTTCAGGATATTTACTGCAAAAAGCCACTTTTACCTCTGTACCAATTTCAAAACAGGGCTGACTGATCGCCGCACCAAGCCAGGCCCAGGTCGGCGGAGTCTGCATGGCGGCAATGGTATTTTCGACAATACCACCGGCCAGACCACGCCAACCAGCATGCAAATTGGTAACTTCCGTACCATCGGCATTACCTAACACCACCGGCAAACAGTCTGCGGTCATCATCATCAAAGCATGCGCTTTGCGCTGCGTCACCAGACCATCGCCGACCAATGCCTCAAAGGGTATCTGTTCATTAATGCTATGACAGATGGTGCTATGCGTCTGGGTCATCCAGGTAATTTTATCTACGCCAAAGGCAGCGAAATCTTGCAGTAAAGCCATACGATGCTGTTGTACCCGCTGCGCATCATCCTTCACATGCAAGGCCAGATTAAAACCTGCAAGCTCAGGCTGCGTGGATGGCTGTACTTTCGCATGATGAACGCGGGTCTGACCCACATACACACCTTGTGGAAGTCCTGGTACAAATTGCATCTCGATTCCTTGCTTTGACGCGAGCTAAATAAAAAAATTAATAGGCTTTGTTTTCGGTGCGCAGCACTTCAATCAGATTGGCAAAATCTTCCGGCCACGGCGCTTCAAAGGTCATTTCTTCTTTGCTACGCGGATGGGTCAGACCGAGTTTTGCTGCATGCAAGGCCTGACGTTTAAAGCCACGTAAAGTATCATCTAATAATTGTGATGCACCTGCCGGCATACGTACACGCGGCATATACACCTGATCACCAATCAGGCCAAAGCCGATATAGCTAAAATGCACACGAATCTGGTGGGTACGTCCGGTTTCAAGACGGGCTTGAACACGGGTGAAATGCTGGAAGCGCTCTTTGACGTTATAATGCGTTACTGCATCTTTACCGCCCGGAAGCACAGTCATTTTCACGCGATCCACCGGATGGCGTTTGATCGGTTCATCAATGGTACCGCCAGCAATAATATTGCCATATACCACCAGATCATACAGACGATACACTGATTTTTTCTCAAGCTGTTTGCTAAGAGAGAACTGTGATTCCAGATTTTTCGCGACGACCAACAGACCACTGGTGTCTTTATCAATACGGTGTACCAGACCGGCACGTGCCAGTTCAGCCGATTTTGGATAATGATGTAACAAAGCATTCACCAAAGTACCCGATGTATTGCCTGCGCCCGGATGCACAACCATGCCGACAGCTTTGTTAATGACGATAATGTCATCATCTTCATAGATGATGTCCAGTGGAATATCTTCCGGCAGGCTGCGCGTTTGCGCTTCAAGCTCGACATTTAAGGTCAGGATTTCAAAACCATCACTTTTAAATTTCGGCTTGACCGGCTGACCATTCACCAATAAATTGCCATCTTTGATCCATTGCTTTAATTTTTCTCGGGAAAAATCGCTCCAGACCATCGCGGCAATCTGGTCGATCCGTTGCCCGATATAAGTTTCATCCAGTTGAAATTGCAACGATAAACGTGTTGCAGTTGCTTCTGAAGTATGGTTATCTGCATCCTCAGAATCTTCAAGTAAATTGAAATCAGTATCAGGGATATTAGAATTGGAAGATTGTGCTTGACTCATTTGCTCATTCAGACAAAAGTGGTTTAATAGTGCAATTGTAGCTCATTGCCCGTATTAACAGAGGAATTTTTATGTCGCTACCACATTATAAAATGACAATGCTTGCCCTCACGATTGGCATTGCATCGGCAATGGTAGGCTGTAGCAGTAATCCCAAAAAAGAAGTCGTGGATAAAGGTCCTGAATCTAGCGAGCAAGTTTATATTCAAAAAGCACAGAAAGCGCTAGATCGTAATCAATATACCGATGCCGCAAAACAGCTAGAAGCACTGGAAACCTATTTCCCGACCAGTCAGTATGCTCCGCAAGCGCAACTTGAACTGTTATATGTAAAATTTCAGCAAAAAGATTATGAAGGTGCAGTGGCACTGGCAGAGCGTTTTATCCGTCTGAATCCACAACATCCAAATGTCGACTATGCTTACTATGTACGCGGCGTATCCAATATGGAGCAGAACTATAATGGTCTGCTGCGTTATACCTCGCTGAAACAGTCGCATCGTGATGTCAGCTATCTGAAAGTGGCTTATCAGAATTTTGTCGATTTCATTCGCCGCTATCCGTCTAGCACCTATGCGGTCGATGCAGCGCAGCGCATGAAATTTATCGGTCAGGAACTGGCTGAGCATGAAATGAATGCGGCACGCTTTAATTTAAAACGTAAAGCCTATCTGGCTGCGGTTGAACGTGCACAATGGGTGGTGGAACATTATCCACAAACCCCTCAGATTCCAGAAGCACTGGCAACGATTGCCTATGGCTATGATCAACTGGGTGATAAAGCAACCTCTCAGCAATATGTTGATGTGTTAAAGCTGAATTATCCAAATCTGGTGAAATCTGATGGTACGGTCAACTTGCGTGCAGCACGTAGCGAAAGCAGTTTCTTTAACCGTGCCACACTGGGTATTTTTGGTAAAGAAGCCAAGACGGTGACTGACAACAATGCAGAGTCGGATGCGCCAGAAACTGAAAAGCGCAGCCTGACCAATCGTGTATCTTTTGGTTTGCTTGATCGTCCTAAAAATACCGAAGCAGAGCAACCTGAACCGACTGCCGAATAAGCCGACTGTCGCAGGTGCATTTTCTTTAAGGGCAAGGTATCATACTTGCCCTTTTGCTTTGTCCCGGCCAGGCTTGAACAAATCGTGCAAAAGGTATACAAAGGAAGTTAGAAAGAATTGACCTGAATCAGTTGAATCCTATTGATTCAATCACTTAAACCTTAGATACGCAGCACGAGAAGCTCAGCAGATTATGGCAATTCCTCAACATACGATTGATCAGATTCTCGATCGCACCGATATTGTCGATGTGATTGGTCAATTCGTGAAACTGAAAAAAACTGGCCGTACCTATTCGGGCTGCTGTCCTTTCCATCAGGAAAAATCACCCTCTTTTCACGTCTATCGTGACAAACAATATTTTCACTGTTTTGGCTGTCAGGCCAATGGCAACGCCATCCGTTTTTTAATGGACATTGGTAGCCGTAATTTCGTCGAAGTGATGAAAGACCTGTCCAGTCAGACCGGCATTGAACTGCCAAAAGACAATACTGATTCCAATAAATTAAAATACAAACGGGAATCAGCCAAACCGAAAATAGTCGCTGCGACCAAAGTTGAGAATACGCAAGCTCCGCAACGCCCAGCACAAGAACATTCTGTGTCGGATGCTTCTTTTGATCCATTTGCAGAGTTTCAGGCCTCCGAACAGGATTTCTACGGCGACCCTTTTGCTGCTTTTGAACACATGCCGATGGCCAAAGTTCAGCAAGACGGCAACTTATACGACCTGCTGGAAAATATTGCGCAGTTCTATGAACGCCAGTTACCCAACAGTTCCAGTGCACAGCAATATTTCAAGCAACGTGGCCTGACTGCAGAAACCATTGCCTATTGGCGCTTAGGTTATGCACCTGAAGACTGGCAACATCTGGAAAAAGCCTTTCCTCAGGATATTGAAGGCCTGAAACTACTGGGGCTGATTCGTACCAGCGACAGTGGCCGTGATTTCGACCTGCTGCGAGAGCGAGTAATTTTCCCGATCCGTGATACCAAGGGTCGTGTGGTCGGCTTTGGTGGCCGTGCGCTCAATGACGAGATCAAGCCCAAATATATCAATTCGCCAGACTCTGAAGTTTTCCATAAGAACCAGTTGCTTTATGGGCTGTATGAAGGCAGAAAGCAGAAAGCCCAGGAATGGCTGATGGTCGAAGGCTATATGGATGTGATTGCATTGCAGCAATACGGCATTCATGGCGCAGTCGCGACACTGGGAACTGCCAGTAATACCGACCATCTGAACATTCTGTTTAAGCAGAACAACCGGATTACCATTGCCTTTGATGGCGATGCTGCCGGTCAAAAAGCCGCACGCCGAACGCTGGACATTGCCCTGCCATTACTCAGTGATGGCCGTGAGCTGAAATTCTTTGTTTTGCCTGCTGACCATGACCCGGACTCCTTGATCCGCCGTGAAGGCATCGAAAACTTTAGACGCTTGCTGGATCAGGCGCCGCTGATGTCGGACTTCGTGTTTGCCCATCTGACTCAAAATCAGGACATCACCACCCCTGAAGGTAAAAGTCAGGTCATGGGTGAACTGAAAAACCTGACCGAATTATTGCCTAAACATGGCTCATTCCGCTATTTGCTGCAGCAATTTTTCCGCGAAAAACTGGGCTTTAACCGTAAATGGCAACCCAAGGTTAATACCGATGCATCCTTAAGTTTTAGCACCAAAATTGATGCTGAAGAATATGTGATTGCAATTTTGATGAATCATCCCTATTTGTATATTCATTTTGAACCACTGCGTGCGCTGGTATCTGAAGATCAGCTGCTGTTTAAAATCCTAAATATTCTGAATGTGATTTTTGATGACCTGCCGGATGATCCTGAACTCTCGATCTATTATGTTTTAGGTGCCTGTGCAGTACATCATCATGAATTACAGCATATTCTACAACATGCCAATGTGAGCGATTATACCTCTTCGCCTGAACAGGCCGACAAACTGGCGGCAGACTTCTCGACCAAGCTGCAATATCAATGTCTGAAAAACAAGATAAAATCGAAAAAATTTAGCAGCATTGCAGAAATGAAGAATCTGAAAATGCAGATTTACGAAATTGATAAAAAACGCTCCATGACCTTATTGGACGATTAACAGTTTTAAATCGCTTCAAATAAAAATAAGGCGTTTATCTCTAAACGCCGTTCTTCAAAATAGCTATTGTTAAAAAGCTCGCTAATGTTTGGTCTTGCGGCGTGTATCAACTACCTCTTGCAAGGTATCGCGCATCATTTCAAAACAGCTTGGATCTTCCGCCTTGGCCGCCTCACGCAGCACAATAGAAGTCGGATGTAAGAGTTTCTGTGTCAGGCGGTGCGAAAACTCAGCCATAACCATTTCTGCTTTTTCACCCTTGGCAATACGTTGCAGCGCCAATGCCAGTTCTTCCTGCCGCAACTCTTCACCATGGTCACGATAAGCATGAATGGTGGCCCCGGCCTGCTTGACCTTTTGCTGGGTCATCAGTTCTGTTGCGAGCTGATTCACCATAACTTCGGCTTCAACCGCAGCCTGACGACGATGCGCCAGATTTTCCTCAATCACGCTTTGCAGATCATCGACGCCATACAGATATACCCCATCAAGTTTTTCAACTTTAGGATCGATATCACGTGGCACGGCCAGATCGACTAACAACATTTGCTGATAACGGCGTTTTTTCAGTGCCGCTTTGATATCTGCAAAATGAATCACCTGATGCAGACTGCCGGTACAACTGGAAATCACATCGGCGCGATGCAGATTGTCTGCCAGCTGGTCAAAGTCAATAATTTCTACTTCTACCCGATGCGCAATTTCCTGCGCCAGAATGTCTGCACGTTCTCGGGTACGGTTACAGATAATAATCTTGCCCACACCCATTTCTGCGAGATGCTTGGCGACCAGACTGTTCATCTCCCCGGCTGCTACCACCATAATGGTGAGCTTGTCTGGATGACTAAATACCTGTAGGGCCAACTGTGCAACCGCATAGCCCATCGATACCGCATGACTGCCGACAGCAGTCTCGGAACGAACCCGTTTGGCCGCATAAAAGGCATATTCAAAAATTCGGTTTAAACTGCGTGACACCGTCTGGGAGTCTTTGGCAAGAGAAAGTGCATTTTTGACTTGTCCCAGAATCTGCGGTTCACCCAGCATCAGTGAATCCAGACCACTGGCGACACGCATCAAGTGCGTCACGGCTTGGGCATTTTCATAACGATAGACATGATTTTGCAGTTGTTTGACATCCACCCCATTTTTTTGGGCGAGCCAGTTCAGCACCATGTCGACATTGTCAGACATCGCGTAAACTTCGGTTCGGTTACATGTAGACACCACCACCATGTCGTTTAATTCAGGGTGTTGGCTTTGCTCGGCAAGAATGGCACTTAACTTTTCAGGGTTAAACGCAACTTGTTCCCGCAGTTCTACAGAGGCAGTTTGATGGTTGACACCCAATGCAAAGAAAGACATATCAGGTCATCATTTCAATAAATTTATGCTATTGTGCAATATCGGTGTCATAAAAAGCATTACTTGGATCAAGAAAAATTGCGTCAAACAATCAGCCGTATCAACGGCCCTACAATTAAGCAATATTCTACCACATTCCTACTGGTGGGTAGCATGGCTTCAACTGCTCATCTTTATGCAGCGGAAGCAGTTTACCATGCAAATCAAAATTATGATGCCATAAAACAAAGTATGATGGCCGAGTTTGCCATTGCCGCACATGACATTCCGACTGCTTTGCACAACTATACAGTTCTGGCAATCAAGAGCAACTCCACCACGGTCAAGCAGCGTGCACTGAATGTTGCATTGGAACATGATGATTTACAGGCAGCCCTCGATATCTCGACCCACTGGGTGGTACAGGAGCCGCAGGATGTCCCCGCCTTATTTTATTTATCCCATATTGCCCTGAAAGCGCATGAGTATGAGCTGGCGGCAGAGACCTTAGAGAAAATCCTGCAAATTGATGACAGTGCCGATCTGGAAGAAATTCTCGCTGGGATTTCACCTGAAGGCACAGAAGACCGCAGCTATCTGATTCAGGCTTTAAGCACCACCAAAGCCAGAGACAATCCGTCTATTCTGGTGCTGGTGGCCGGTCTGGAAGCACAAAATGGTCAGCTGGAACAGGCTTTAAATACCATTAACCGTGCTCTAAAAAAACGTCCGAATGCGACTGGTTATATCCTGATGAAAGCCAATCTGCTGAATGCTCTTGGCGATCCAGAAGAAACCCTGCAATGGTATGAAAAATCCAGCCGTAAACACCGCAATAATCTGGATGTGCGTCTGGCCGAAGTCAAATATCTGGTCAAGCTGAACGAAGCGACTTTGGCGCTAAAAAAACTGCAAGACATTCTAAAAAAATGGCCAACGGCTGAAGAAGCCCTGTTCATTGCCGGACTGACCAGTATTGATCTGGAAGAATACGAGAAGGCCGAAAAACATCTGGTCGAACTGCGTTATTCTGCGCAGTATCAAAATGAAGCCTATTATTATCTGGCAGTGAATGCTGAACGCAAACAGCATTATGAAACCGCCAAAGCCTATTATCGTCTGGTCGATGGCAGTCTGTACACCGTCTCGCGTCGTAACATGATCTCGATTTTTGCCCAGCAGGATAAGCTGCATGATGCGCTGCGTTTCTTGACTCAGGAACGGGTGAATTATCCACAACATGCCAGCTTTTTATATCTGGCCCAGGCAGATATTTTAACGCGTATGCAGAATAAAAAAGCTGCGATCCGCCTGCTAGAAGAAGCCAGCAAAAACCTGCCGGATGATCCGGAACTGGTTTATGCACAAGTGCTATTGCTAGATCCACATCAGGATCGCAACAAGCTGGATAAATTGCTGGCAAATTTACTCAAGATTGAACCGAATAGTCCGACCTATCTGAATGCCTATGCCTATACCCTGGCAATGCAGAACCGGCGTCTGGAAGAAGCGCGCCGCTATGTCGAACAGGCACTGGAATATGCACCGGAACAGGCTTCCATTCTGGATACTTATGGTTATATCTGTTATTTACAGAATGACTTTGCCACGGCTGCAGATGTCTTATACAAAGCATATCAACTCAATCCAAGCGTGAAGATTGGGGTACGTTATGCGCGTTCGTTGTACATGAATGGTGATATACAACACTTCCATCAAGTGTTACAACAATTACAACAAAACCATCCAAATGACCCCGAATTAAAACAACTTAATTCGCTATTGTTAGCACCACAAAACCAAACGAGTTAATTCTTTTATGCGCAATTTAAGCCAATTGGGCTGCTGTGCCTTTGCAGCAACTGCTTTATTCTTAACTGGCTGTCAGCAGATGATCAATCCGCAAACGCCAGTGACACCTTCTGTACAGGCAGATAATCAATTCCAGCTGCAAGGTAAAATTGGTGTGCGCACACCGCAACAGACCGGCAGTGCATTCTTTACCTGGGTACAACAGCAAGAAGAATTTGATATTGAGCTGAGTGGTATTTTAGGTGTGGGCAAAACCCAGATTTCCGGCACGCCCGGCCAAGTCACATTAAACAGTGCTAAAACAGGTGTGATTCAGGCGGCAAGTGCCGAAGAATTACTGCAACGCGCCACAGGCTGGCAAGCACCGATCAGCTATTTAGTGGACTGGGTACAGGCCCGCCCTGCGACAACGACTGCCAAATTGCAAAAAGATGATACACAGCGGATTAGCCAGATTATTGAACAGGGCTGGACGGTCGATCTCAATTACAATGCGCAGGCCAAAATGCCAAACCGCTTGATTTTAAAGCAGTCACTTGAAAATGGCGCGGAAAACCGTATTACAATGATCATTGAAAACCGTTAATTGACCTGATGTTAGCCCATGATGATTCGTGTTCCCTCGCCTGCTAAACTGAATTTGTTTTTACATATTACCGGTCGCCGTGAAAATGGCTATCACGAGCTGCAAAGCATTTTTCAGCTGATTGATCTGTATGACTGGCTGGAGTTTGAACAAACAGATAATCAACACATCCAGATTGAAGGGCTGGCCTCCGTCGATCTGGAACAAAATTTAATCTATCGTGCGGTACAACTGTTGAAGCCCTATGCTCAAACACTGACCGGGCTAAAGATTCGTCTGGAGAAAAATATCCCGATGGGTGCTGGACTCGGGGGCGGTTCGTCGAATGCAGCCACCACCCTGATTGTGCTGAACCAGCTCTGGCAGTGCGGTTTAAATATCGAGCAACTGGCAGATCTCGGAGTCAAGCTGGGTGCAGATGTACCGATATTTGTACATGGTCGAAATGCCTGGGCTGAAGGCATTGGCGAACACTTAACATTCATAGACTTAGATCAAAAACAATTCATTGTGTTAAAACCTGACTGTTTTATCAGCACTCAACTGCTTTTTTCGCAAAAAGCATTGACAAGAGACACGAAGAGCACTAAATTTTGCGCCTATCAGCAAACGCCATCTGATTTTGGAAATAACTTTGAGCCACTGGCTCGATCCTTATATCCTGAAGTCGATGAAGCGATGCAATATCTCGACCAGTTCGGTATTGCAAAACTTACAGGTACAGGTGCTTGTGTGTTTATTGAAGTCACTGAAAATCTGAATATCGAAGATATTCTTGCAAATGCACCATGTAAAGCTTACCTGGTCAACAGTTTACAAGAATCACCTTTAGTTCAGTTTAAAGTGTAGATAGGGGTATCGCCAAGTGGTAAGGCACCGGGTTTTGATCTCGGCATCCGTTGGTTCGAATCCAGCTACCCCTGCCATTTTCACCTGTAGATGTACTGTATTAGGGGTATCGCCAAGTGGTAAGGCACCGGGTTTTGATCTCGGCATCCGTTGGTTCGAATCCAGCTACCCCTGCCATCTTACAGTTCATCAAATTTAGGGGTATCGCCAAGTGGTAAGGCACCGGGTTTTGATCTCGGCATCCGTTGGTTCGAATCCAGCTACCCCTGCCATTTTCTCGAAAAAAGACAGAACACTCATTTGCTGTAAGACTGTTAATTTACCTTGACACTTTACCGTAAAAATATTAAAGTTCTGCCGCATTAGGGGTATCGCCAAGTGGTAAGGCACCGGGTTTTGATCTCGGCATCCGTTGGTTCGAATCCAGCTACCCCTGCCATCTATTCCCATATATCCCAACCGCCAAGGGTGCTTCATGCCCAATCTTGTCGTTTTTAGTGGATCTGCGCATCCACAATTCGCTCAAAAAGTCGTAAGTCACTTACATATTCCTCTAGGCGCTGCCTCTGTAGGTCAGTTCTCTGATGGTGAAATCGCTGTCGAGATTACTGAAAACGTTCGTGGTAAAGACGTATTCGTCGTGCAACCTACTTGTGCTCCTACTAACGATAACCTGATGGAAATCTTAGTCATGGCTGACGCTTTGCGTCGTGCAAGTGCAGGTCGTATTACTGCCGTGATTCCTTACTTTGGTTATGCTCGTCAAGACCGTCGTCCACGTTCAAGCCGTGTGCCAATTACTGCTAAAGTCGTTGCAGACATGCTGACGACTGTAGGTATTGACCGCGTTGTGATGATTGATCTTCATGCTGACCAGATCCAAGGTTTCTTCGATATCCCTGTAGACAACATCTACGGTACACCAGCGCTACTTGCTGACTTACGTCAGCAGTCACATCACAACCTGATGGTGGTTTCACCTGACGTCGGTGGTGTGGTTCGTGCACGTGCTGTTGCGAAACAAATGGGTGATATCGATCTTGCAATCATCGATAAGCGTCGTCAAAAAGCGAATGAATCACAAGTGATGCATTTGATTGGCGATGTGAAAGATCGTGATTGTGTCATCGTCGATGACATGGTAGATACTGCAGGCACTTTATGCAAAGCAGCTGATGCATTGAAAACTTTCGGTGCTCGCAAGGTTGTTGCTTATGCAACGCATCCAGTACTTTCTGGTAAAGCATTAGAAAACTTAAGACATTCTGTGATTGATGAGTTGGTGGTTTGTGACACCATCCCACTTTCAGATGAAGCTTTAGCACTGGGCAAGATTCGCCAGGTTTCCGTAGCCAGCATGGTTGCTGAAACGATTCGTCGCATTAACAACGAAGAATCTATTAGCGCAATGTTCGATTCTTATCTATAATAGAGCGCTGAATTTTCAAAGCCCTGCCATTTGGTAGGGCTTTTACTCACCAGACTGGTCGCAAGTCTGGTTCATTTAACTTAAATAGGATGTCTATCATGGCAAACTTCGTATTAAACGCAGCAGCACGTGAAGAAGCAGTTCAAGGGAAAGGTGCGAGCCGCCGCCTTCGTCTTCAAGCTAAAGTTCCTGCAATCATCTACGGTGGTGAAGCTGCTCCTGTAGCAATTACTGTTGAGCTTCGTCAGCTTGTTAAATTCTTAGAAAACAATTCATTCTTTGAAGAAGTTATCGAAATTGATGTAGACGGTAAAGTTGAAAGCGTGAAAATCCAAGCGTTACAACGTCACCCAGCTAAAAACACACCAATGCACGCTGACTTCAAACGCGCATAAGTGTTAATGGTGTAATTAGTGTCAAATATTTCACTGATTGTTGGTTTGGGTAACCCAGGTTCTGAGTATGCCCAAACCCGCCATAATGCAGGCTTCTGGTTCGTAGAACGCCTTGCAGAGCAATATGGCATTACCCTCAAGAAAGACCCGAAATTCAATGGATTTAGTGGTCGTGGCAATATCGAAGGTCAAGACGTTCGTCTTCTTCTACCTACAACCTTTATGAACCTTTCCGGTAAAAGTGTTGTTCCTTTCGCCAAATTCTACAATATCGCACCTGAATCGATCCTGATTGCCCATGATGAACTGGATATGAATCCTGGTGTCATTCGCCTGAAAACGGGTGGTGGTCACGGTGGTCATAATGGTCTACGCGATATCGTGCCGCATATTGGTTCAAACTTCCATCGCCTGCGTATTGGAATCGGCCATCCTGGTGCCAAAGACCGTGTTTCTGGTCATGTGCTCAGTAAAGCGCCCAGCAGCGAACAAAAGTTAATGGATGATGCAATTTCACATGCGCTCGCACGTACCAAAATGCTGGTGAATGCAGAAGTACAGCAAGCCATGAATCAAATTAATGCCTATAAGCCTAACTGATCATTCAAAAATCGCTGGACAATTCCGCTTGTCAGAAAGATCATTTAAGCGCAAAATGCGCAAGCCTACCCACTTATCCAGTGTCGTAGAAATTGATTCAACCATATGATGATCAAAGTCTTAGTTCAACTCAGGGGACGCTAGCCATGCTATCTCGTTTATTAAAATGCAAAATTCACCGCGCTCACGTTACACATGCAGAATTACACTATGAAGGTTCATGTGCAATTGATGGCGTTTTGATGGATTTAGCTGGCATTCGCGAATACGAAGAAATTCATGTGTGGAACGTGACCAATGGTAAACGTTTTGCAACTTATGCCATTCGTGGCGAAGATAATTCAGGCATCATTTCAGTCAATGGTGGCGCTGCACATCAAGCCGATGTAGGCGATATCATCATTATTGCAACTTTTGGTGATTTCACTGAAGCTGAAGCAAATGCACATCAGCCACGCTTGGTCTATGCAAATCCAAACAATACCGTCAGCCATACTGCCAACTGTATTCCGGTACAAGTCGCTTAAGTCGATGCGACCAGATTCCCAAAGCTCGCACCTCGCGGGCTTTTTTATGGCCAGAATGACTAAATATAATTAACTGCCCTGCCGCCAGCTTTTAGAACTTTCACAATTTAGGGGCTTTAAATGGGAGTCAACAAGATTAACCAGTAAAGCCTTTCCATTTTCCTTAAGCTTAAGTTCGGCAAATTTGGCACTGCGATAACACGGCTCCAGGCCTTCGGCGAATAAAAAACTATTGGCCGCCGGATATAAAGCTTCAAAACTATTGCGTGGATTCTTTAACAGCAGTTTTGCGGAAGATGCCGGATGAACTTGTAACAGACGCGGATCAAAACTGCTTCGTATCACTCGTCGTTGTGCATCCAAGCGTACATAGCTCACGATCTGAGACCGATCTTTAAAATCCTGAATAGTGATATCTGAACCTGTTTGATTCAGGGCAGTTTCATCAGCATCCAGACCAGCAAAATGCAACTGATAGTTCAGCGCCATATAATCGCCCTGCAAAATCGAACGCGGATCGACGGGCGCCAACTTAACAAAAATACTCTGACTATTTCTTAAATGCCATTCATGCTGGATAATTAAGCCCACAAATAAGGCAATACTAAAAATACTCAGGTGTAGCACCCAGAACTTTTTCATGAGGCTACTCCTGTTTTCGACTGAAATTTCGGTGAGCTCAACACATAAGCCAGAAGCAAAACCAGCAGACCTGAAGCAAAGATACTGACACTCTTAAATAAAAAGCTGAGTCCCAGATTGTAATACAGCAACCATAACCAGAAGATCAGTAACAGAACCAATAAGGCCTGCATCAATCGCTGTTGATTGACCATCGCCCAGGCCATAAGTACCAGAATGATGAAAATTTCAAAATAGCCCAGTGCAATCAGTAAAATGCCTACGGCAGGAATCAGCCAGAGTGGTGTCAGCGAAAATTGCTTCAGATGTATTCCGATAAAACTCAGCAGCCATACTGCGGGTAAAATATAGAAAACAATTGCTTCATCTATACCGCGCGGATGCAGTTGCTGCGCTACGCCAAATTGCAACAGACATTGAAAAATAGCCGTTGCTGCCAAAATACTGATCATCCACAGATTCACACTTTTGGCATAAGCTGAAGCAAGCCAGTGTCTTGCAGTGAGTAAAGCCACGGTCAGCACACTGTAATTCAACAGCATGATCCATGTGATCAGGCGATGGTCATGAGAAAATGGGTGCTGCTCGATTAAAACTGCAATTCCCAACGCATGAGCCAGTAATAACTGTAATAGCAGCACCAGCCAATGCATGCGATTCATGATACTTAGCAACGTAATACCGATTTGTATCAGCCAGATCAGCAATAAACTATCTGTCAACAATTCGGTATGAATCAGGACAGCAGCCTGACCGCAAACCCACAAACAATAAGCCAGTTGCCGCAGAAAAACTGAAGGCTTGCTATGAATCAGCCACCAGGCAATCCCGATAAAGATTAGCCCCATCAGGATGGATAAACTTTCCCAATAGGTCAGCAACAGCATGGCCAGTATCACACCAGCAATCCATGCGCCCAGCGCCAGTGGAATGACCGAAAACCGGCTCTGGGGTAACAGCTTTATCAGCAGCGCACTAATCGCCGCAAACCAGCCAAAGATGAGCAAAGCCAGCACCAATAAGCCTGCAGCTGAATTTTGCAAATATTGGTCTGTGAGATCAAAAATCAGAATGCTAAAACTCAGTGCCAGCCCTGCAACCAGCAAACTGGTTTCCAGCTGTTGCTGCCGAGTATAGAAATAAGCACTAAATAACAGTGCTAAGACCAGTACCGAAGCCAAATACCAGATCGAATTCGAGTCGATAAATCGAAACATGCTGAATACCGAAATGAGTACCACCACGGCAATCAACAGATAGCGTAAAACCGGATAATAGCGTAATGCATAGATCAGACTCAGTCCGGTCAACAGATTAAGACTGAGCAGATAGGCAGTTTCAGCACGCACCAACCAAAAGCTTTGTTTAAAATAAAAATAAAGCGCCAGCTGGCTGACCACGCAAAATAATGCAAACACACCAATATTCGGTCGATACAGCCAAGGCAAAAGTAACAATGCCCAAAGCAAAAATAGTTGATAACTGTCCGCGCCAGTCTGATAGATCTGCCCAATCACTGCCAGACTTAAGCCCAGCATTAAACCCGATACAGTATCCAGACTTTGTCTTAACTTTTCTCGCGCAGCAAAATGCACACTCAGCAATGCCGAACCCAGCAATAAAACTTGCGGCATAAACAACTGGACAAATTTCGGCAGCATCCACCAGTTTGCTGCCAGCAGATACACGATACTGACAGCGATCAGCGCGAGTCCAATGATTTGAAGAATCTGAATAACAGCAGGTTGAATAAATAACAGCGGTGAGAATGGATGATCGGGCTTGGTTACTGTTTTAGACATGCTGATCTGTTCAATTTTTATTTGATTTTACCTTAGCATGATTTTTAGCGCATATGCCAGGCAGGAACCTTACAACTGTGCAGTACTTTTTTAAATCAGGATCTGATAAATGCCGTAAAGAGCAATGATCAGCAGAATGAGACCACACAAGGCCAGCAAATGCGGATACAACCGAGAACGGGATAAACGGTTAAAACCCAAATACACCACCGACAGGGTCAGGAAATCCAGCACGATCCAGCTCAAGGTTAAGATTATGAGACTCAAATCGAGATCAGATGTAATACCAATAAACTGCGGGAAAAAAGCCGCAAAGAAAATAATATCTTTGGGATTGGAAATACCGACCAGAAAACCCTGCTGAAAGCCGCCACGTACCGGAGATAACTTCTTTTGAGTTGACTCTGCTTGCTGGAAAATCACCTCCCGAAATATTTGCAGCCCCAGATAACCAATATACAGACAACCCAGCAACTTGATGGCATCCAGCCACTGTTCATTAATGACCAGCAAGCCTTTCAGGCTTAATATCGATAAAGCAATCAATATCAATGAAGCGAAATTGGTGCCAAAAATAGTTCTTAAAGCCGCAGCATAACCGCCTTTTAGACCGGCACTGGCCACCAGCAACATCACCGGACCAGGCGTGGCGATCATTACCACAACAGCCAGACAATACAAGAGATACTCACTGATATTCATGCTTTTCCCTCAGCTGTTGTTATTTTTCTGCATAAAAAAAGAGGACTTATTCCTCTTCCTGCAGATGAATCAGATGCTGACTAATGCCATCCGCCCGCAGAAAAGCCAGATCATAACTGGCAGTGGCCAAAGTCAGAATCCGGCGCTCAAACTCATCCCAGAGTGGACGTACCTGCTTATAATGAATCCCCAAACCACTATCATCGGTAAAATGCCGATTTTTTTCACAGAGCTTTAAAGCATGATACAGCTTACGTCCTTTGGAGGCATCGTCACGTAAACGTACCCGTTTTGACAGCACAAAGGCTTGAACCTTGACGATATCTGCATGTGGCAACAACGGCACTAAAATCTGATCCAGCTGTGCATCCAGACGCCGCCATACGGCATGATGTTGATCAGCGCCATAAGTGTTCCAGTGAATCACCTCATGATTGAAACGGCGGCAACCACGACATACCGCATCACCAAATACGGTCGAGCAACGCCCAGCACACGGGGTTAAAGACGCAATACGACGATCTGAACTCAAAACACACTCCAAAGATACTACAACTTCCAGTACCTGCATCACTGCATAAAACTTTACAAAATTCCGGGTCGGGCATGACTATACACGCTCTCCCCCATGAATTGAAGCCTGTTAAAAGGCAAGTGTTTTACTCGCTTATTCACTCGAATCACGCTAAAATATGCGCCTTTAAATTATCATGCTACGTTGGAGTATTCCATGAACGCTACTGTAGAACAGCTTGCACCTGTAGAACAGCAAGCGACCTCAGGTTGGGTTGTTGCCGCACTTTATCAATTCAAAGAAGTTCAAGATCCTGCCGATCTTCAACAACGTCTTTTAGACTTGGTAAAAACAATCAACCTTTGTGGAACACTCATTGTAGCGGGTGAAGGGATTAACGGTACGGTTGCAGGTGACCGTGCATCGATTGATCAAATTCACCAGTTCCTTCTCAATGAAGGCTTTGTTGAGATGGAATATAAAGAGTCAGACAGCTCTGACAAGCCATTTCGTAAAATGAAAATTAAATTAAAAAAAGAAATCGTGACTTTAGGGGTAGAAGTGAAACCACGTGATCTGGTCGGTCACTATCTTGATCCTCAGGAATGGAATGAACTGATTGCGCGTGATGACGTGATTCTGGTTGATACCCGTAACGATTACGAATACAAAGCAGGAACGTTCAAAGGCGCGATTGACCCGAAAACTGAAAGCTTCCGTGAATTCCCTGAATATGTGAAAAATAATCTGGAACAGCACAAAGACAAGAAAATTGCCATGTTCTGTACCGGTGGTATTCGCTGTGAAAAATCAACCTCTCTGCTTCTGCAAGAAGGTTTTACAGAGGTGTATCACCTGAAAGGTGGTATTTTAAAATACCTGGAAGAAACTCCGGCTGAAGAAAGTATGTGGGAAGGCGAATGCTTCGTATTTGATGGCCGTACAGCAGTAACACACGGTGTCGAAGAAGGTCAAAACACCAAATGCCATGCCTGTGGCTGGCCTTTGCTTCCTGAAGAAGTGGCGCTGCCAAGTTATGAACATGGTGTCTCTTGCGTGTACTGCATTGACAAGACCACAGAGAAACAAAAAGACGGTTTCCGTATGCGTCAGTCCCAAATTCTGGCAGCAAAACGTAAACGTCTCTAAGCCAGCCGCTTTGTAAGAAAATATATAAAAACCCTCTTCGGAGGGTTTTTTATTTACATAAAAATTACAACAGTAATAAAACTCTCACCAATTCATTACCAAGAACCTTATTTTTTTCCAAGCAAGATTGCTAGTCTATTGAAAAGTCTATCTTAAGCCAAGTCTTTCATTATTAACTTAAATTTTAAAATGAAAAGGAATATAACATGACCAGTTCACTTGCTCGAGATCCAGATAATCTGGTTCAGTTTCAACCCAAAGAGAATATAAAACAACAACGACTTCATCAGGTTAATGACGAGCTTGAGAGCCAGTCACATGTGTTTGTGGTCATCTTGGGAACTGTGATTGGCGCGATTTTAGCGCTGTTTATTGGTTATCATCTTAATACCAGTGTCATTCATTTTATCCTGCTGAGTGTTTTACCTGTCTGTTTGGCCTATGGCTTACGCAAAGTCTATATTTATACGCTGACACATAGCTGATTCTGCCTGCTCATTTATATTCCAAGACTTTACCGCATAAAAAATACTGCTTAGGATACAGGCAGTATTTTTTATTTTGACCATCTTATGAATTTAACTGAATGGATTATTTCCGTCATGGAACAACTGGGCTACTGGGGTATTGCCCTGCTCATGTTTCTGGATAATGTCTTCCCACCCATCCCTTCCGAAATCATTATGCCTTCTGCGGGCTATTCGGCCTCTCAGGGTGAGTTAATACTGGTCGGGGTGATCATGGCCGGTTGCATTGGCTCATTACTAGCAGCAGCCTTGCTGTACTGGGTGGGTTATAAATTCAATCACGATTCCATTTTCAAGTTTGTCGACCGTTATGGCAAATATCTGTTTATCAAATCCAATGATGTGAAAAAATCACTGAGCTGGTTTGAACATTATGGACATCGGATTGTGTTTTTTGGCCGTATGGTTCCTGCCGTCCGCTCCTTGATCAGCATTCCTGCCGGCATGAGCCGTATGCCCTTCTGGAAATTCATGTTCTATAGCACACTCGGAACCATCATCTGGACCACATTTCTGGCCTGTGTCGGATTTTACTTTGGTGAAAACCAAGAGTTGATGCAGCAAATTTTCAGTAAAGTCAGTTATGTGATTATTGCGATTGTTATAGTCATTATTGCCTGGGTTATCTACCGTAGACAGCAGCGTAAAAATCGTCCATCCTGAATAGACCTCAGCATGAAGGAGGCTAAAACGATGTCGCACTATCTTAAATATTTTGCTACCGTTTATCTTAGCTTGGTTCTATTCGTGGGCGTACTCATTTATGTATTCAATCTGGGCGCGATTCTCCTGATCCCGGCCCTAATCGCGTCAGCCTTTCTCAGTGCCCGATACTTTGTGAAGAGAGAACAACATTTACCCAGCAAGGAAGAGAAAAGCAAACTGGTATGGGGTTCTACCATCATTGCGATTACATTTGGGTTTATTTTTATATTTGTTGTGATCTGGATGCATCCACAGACTGAAGCCATCTTCAACAACATGGCTTATACCGGAAGGGGCCCGAATTCATTTCTGATGGCTGCTGTGATTGCGGTGCATGGTTTGATCTTTCATATTGCCTATAATAGCTATGCCCGCTACAGTCTGAGCAAACGGGTCGGTATTGAAAGAAAGTAAAATCCCTTCGATGCTTTGATAAAAGTCCAAAGCTAAAAAAAGCACCGTGCGGTGCTTTTTTTATGAATTATTCTGGAGTGTGATACATCAGATACAATTCATTTAAGTTGTCTGGAATTTCTTCTGCAAGTTCGTCCATTAACTGGCCATTGCGACGGAAAGTTTCCATTTGCGGATCTTCATCATCAATGCCGCTGAAGACCATGATTGGCAGAGTTAAATCTACCAGTTGCTCTTCAAATTCTTCAGTAAACCAAGCTTCTTCGTTCAGGAACATGGCATCGACAAAGCCCACACTCCAGTCACCCAAGCTTGATTCGGTGTCTGCTTCTTCAATTTCAAATGGGAATGTAATCCCTTCTTCATTGGCTAAGCTTTGACGGATAGACTCTAACCATGCTTGTACCTGAGTGATGATTTCTGCAGGCACTTTCTTTTGATTGCTATCAAAAAGCTCGTTTAACCATTTGTCGAATTTTGGGCCTACTGCAATAGCACATAAGAAACCATGGGTTGCTGCGAAATCTAGACCATGTTCATTTTGGTCACCATCTAGATATTCACTCAACAGGTCTAAATCTAAAGCACTCATCTAACATCCAAACTTAGAAAACCGAAAGGTTTAGCATAGCATTTATTCAGGCCATGCTAAATCCGAATTCGTTAATCTTCGTCATCAAAATCGTCATCATCGTCGAAGTCATAGTCAAAATCTTTGAGTTCGCGTTCCAAGCGACGTTGTGAAAGTAAATCATCAATCAGACGACGTTTTTCCAACGACTCTTTAGCGCTCAGCTTGCTGGAAGCTTCATCGAAATTAACATCATCCTCACCGAAGCTATCATCTAGTTCAAAATCTGTAGAAGACACTAAAACTTCCTCATAGTGAAAAATGTAAATGGTTTTAGCGCTATTTATCTTGCCTAAAACCACAAGTCAAGTTTTATTTAAATTTTCGTATTTTAAAGTTGTAAATAGGGCTTTTTTTTAAGGACATTGTGTGACATGATATAATCCACCCTGCGTCCTTATGTTTTTTGACTACACATTTTTTGGTCAAATACACAGATGCCGGGGCTGGACTTGAAAATAACAAATTCATCCCCATCTTAAATTACTGAATTTCATTTTAAATATTTTATCAGACAGCTTGAATGCTGAATACTCTGATGAAATACGTAGGCTATTCACTAAATTTAATGAGCTTAAATCGTGCATAAGTTGTACGGTTTTTCCTGTCACAGATTCAACGAAGAGTAAGCAAAAGATGAGCGATATGACTTCCCCTACTTCACAAGTAGCGGCTCTGATTAGCCGAGGCAAAGAACAAGGTTACTTAACCTTCGCTGAGGTTAACGATCATCTGCCGGACTCCATCACAGAAAGCGAGCAGATTGAAGATATCATTCAGATGCTGAATGACGTGGGTATTCCTGTACATGATCGCGCGCCTGAATCTGATGATACGATGTTCGAAGATACTACAGAAGCTGCCGATGAAGTTGCAGAAGAAGAAGCTGCAGCCGTACTGGCCTCTGTAGAAAATGAGCCAGGTCGTACAACTGACCCTGTGCGTATGTATATGCGTGAAATGGGTACCGTTGAGCTTTTAACCCGTGAAGGCGAAATTAGCATTGCAAAGCGCATCGAAGAAGGTATTCGTGATGTTTTGCACTCGATTGCTTACTGGCCCAATGCGGTAGAAGTTGTACTCCAAGAATATAAAGATTATGAAGCGGGCGAACGCCGTCTTGCTGACCTGTTATCGGGTTATTTAGATCCTGAATCAGACGAAGAAATTCCTGAAGTACTCGAAGAAGAAGTCGAGATCGCTGAAGACAAGACTGACTCGAAAAAATCGACCAAGGATGTAAAACTGGATGATGATGAAGAGGAAGAAGCTGAAACTGAAGATGATTCAGAAGCTGATTCTGGTCCAGATCCTGAAATTGCCAAAGCGCGCTTCACTGAACTTGAAAATGCATGGTTGAATACCAAAACAGCCATCGAAAAACATGGTCGTGACAGCGAAGAATCTGAAGCTGCGCTGGAAGCACTGGCGACCGTATTCATGATGTTCAAATTCACGCCGCGTCTATTCGATATCATTTCAGAAATGATTCGTGGTACGCATGACCAGATCCGTGGTGCAGAACGTGAAGTGATGCGTTATGCCGTGCGCCGTGGTCGTATGGATCGTACCCAGTTCCGTACTTCTTTCCCGGGACAGGAATCGAATCCAGCCTGGTTAGATGAACAGATCGCGAAAACACCTGCAGACCAGAAAGCCTATCTGGAAAAAGTACGTCCAGATGTATTGGCCTTCCAGCAAAAGATTGCCGATATTGAAAAAGAATTGGGTCTTGATGTTAAAGGCATTAAAGACATTGCCAAACGCATGGCCGTTGGTGAAGCTAAGGCACGTCGCGCCAAGAAAGAAATGGTCGAAGCCAACTTGCGTCTGGTGATTTCAATTGCGAAAAAATACACCAACCGTGGCTTGCAGTTCCTGGATCTGATTCAAGAAGGTAACATTGGCTTGATGAAAGCGGTGGACAAGTTTGAATATCGTCGTGGTTATAAATTCTCGACTTATGCAACCTGGTGGATTCGTCAGGCGATCACCCGTTCAATCGCCGATCAGGCACGTACCATTCGTATTCCGGTGCACATGATCGAGACCATCAACAAGATCAATCGTGTATCGCGTCAGCTTCTTCAAGAAATGGGGCGTGAACCGACACCTGAAGAGTTGGGCGAACGTCTGGAAATGGACGAAGTCAAAGTACGTAAAGTGCTAAAAATCGCCAAAGAACCGATTTCGATGGAAACACCGATCGGTGATGATGAAGATTCGCATCTGGGTGACTTCATTGAAGACAGCAACATCACGTCACCAATTGATGCTGCGACTTCAGAAGGCCTGAAAGAAGCGACACGCGAAGTTCTGGAAAACCTGACTGAACGTGAAGCCAAAGTCCTGAAAATGCGTTTTGGTATCGACATGCCGACCGACCACACCTTGGAAGAAGTGGGCAAACAATTTGATGTGACACGTGAACGTATTCGTCAGATTGAAGCGAAAGCACTACGTAAACTTCGCCATCCATCGCGTTCAGAACACTTACGTTCATTCCTTGAGAATGATTAAGATTTGATGCTTATTCTGGAAACTTGAAATTTAATCATCAGTCTCCACTTAAGTAGCCAAGACAGACCCAAACGCCTGCATGATTGCAGGCGTTTCAAATCAGGGGGACTACCATGTTAGACCGCACACCTTCTCGTGACTTACAGGAACACCTCTGGGTGTTCCCGATGGACTATCCCATCAAACTGATTGGCCTTGCTGGCATTGAACTGCGTCAGGCCGTAAATGATATCTTTGTAAAACATTTTCCTGAGTTTGATGGCAGTGAAATGACCATCACACCGTCGCGTACTGGCAAATATCATTCCATTACCGCACAACTGCGCTTTTTGGAACTGGAGCAGGTACATGCAGTATATGCAGATTTGGCCGCCTGTCCGCTGATTAAAACCGCACTGTAATCAAAAATACAAAAGACACGCTTTCGGGCGTGTTTTTTATGCCTGTACAATGACTGAGCTAGCGCTTAAATATTGTAGGTCTCGCCCCTATTTCATGCCGAAATCATTATAATTATGATCAGTTTTTTATAATTACCAAGGACACTTCCTGTGACTGATGTGCTGCAAAAGCCCGAGCTGATCATTCGTCAATATCACGACCTCACACCTTATGAAGATCGTTTTCTGGAAATGAAAACTTTTACGGAAAACCGTGATGAACATAGCCCGGATCAGCTGTGGATTCTGCAACATCAGGATGTATTGACTCAAGGTCAGGCCGGTAAGCCAGAACATATTCTGATACCGAGCAATATCCCGGTAATTCAAACCGATCGTGGTGGTCAAGTGACCTGGCACGGCCCGGGCCAGCTGGTGGCTTACTTCATGTTTGACCTGAATCGCCTGGGCTGGAATGTGCGTACACTGGTGTCCTATGCTGAAAACCTGATGATCGATCTGCTGAAAAAATACGGCATCGATGCTTATGCCAAACCCGATGCACCGGGGGTCTATGTGGCTGAACGAAAAATTGGTTCACTGGGTTTTAAAATTCGTAAAGGCCGTAGCTATCATGGTCTTTCCTTAAATCTGGATTGTGACCTGAGCGGATTTAATACCATCAACCCTTGTGGTTATGCGGGACTGGAAATGGTTCGCATGAGCGACCTACTGGAACAACCGCCACAATTCAACCAGTTATGTCGTGAAATTATTGAAACTTTGCGCCACAGCGGTTACTTTAATCAAGTCACTGTCGAGCAAAGATAAAGCCTTTGCATTTCACCCCCAAATAAATTAGAGTATTTACTCTAAACCAATAATATTGAGATAGGGATCATCACGTGATTGCAACTAAATCCGTAAAACCCGCTTTGCAGCTTGCCTATGTCAAACTCATGATGGATGTGATTGGCCGCGGTCTGGTCATGGCAAGCCAGGTGGATGAAGAAATCAAACAGGAAGTTGCCCAATTTCCAGTCCATTTCACTCTTTCCATGAAAGTCTTTCCGCATGGCCCAGCCTTTGTGGCGCGGGTCACTGAGGACAAGCAATTGGAACTGGTGAAAAATCTGGAAAAAGCACCTGATCTGACTATTACCTTTAAACATCTGCACCATGCTTTTTTAGTTTTTTCCTTTCAGGAAAGCACCTCTCAAGCCTTTGCCAATGACCGCATGATTGCCGATGGCGATATTTCCAATGCCATTCGTCTGGTGCGTTGTCTAAATAAAATGGAAGCACTGATTTTGCCTAAACTGGTGGCGCAACTGGCTGTCAAAGAATATCCAAGCAATCTCAGCCTCAAAGAAAAACTAAGCGAAGCGAGCAGTATTTATCTAAAAATCGCTCAATCTTATTTAAAACGGAGTGTATAACATGGCTAAACCTTATTATGAATTTTTCTGTCCGGTTAAAGTCATTGCCGGACATGCCGCGTTAGAACATATTCCGTTTGAACTTGCGACCTTAGGCGCAAAACGTCCGCTGATCATTACCGACAAAGGTGTACGCGCCAATAATCTGCTGGCACCGATTGAAGCGGCATTTGAAATGGCAGATGCTGCAATTGTAGCCATTTTTGATGACGTCCCCCCCGACTCTAGCTTGGGTACAGTACGTAGTGCGGCAAAACTGTATCGTGAAAATCACTGTGATGCGATCATTGCTGTAGGCGGTGGTTCAGTCATTGATACGTCCAAGGCCACCAATATTCTGGTGTCTGAAGGGGGTGATGACTTGCTTAAATATTCTGGTGCCCACAACCTGCCTAAGCCACTGAAACCATTTTTTGTGATTCCAACAACTTCGGGGACAGGCTCAGAAGTCACCATGGTGGCCGTCGTCTCAGATACCGAGAAGAACGTTAAAATGCCTTTCGCATCGTATTATTTGATGCCGCATGCTGCGATTTTAGATCCGCGCATGACCCAGACTTTGCCGCCGCATTTAACCGCCATGACCGCAATGGATGCACTGACCCATGCGGTCGAAGCTTATACTTGCATGGCAGCCAATCCAATCTCAGATGCTTATGCCACCGCAGCAGTCAAGAAGATCAGTAGCCATCTATTCAATGTGCTGGATAATCCCAATGATGCGCAAGGCCGTCTGGAACTGGCTCAAGCATCGACCATGGCCGGTATTGCATTTTCTAACTCGATGGTCGGGATTGTGCATTCACTCGGTCATTCACTGGGTGCAGTGGTGCACTTGCCGCATGGTTTATGTATGAACCTGTTCCTGCCGTATGTGCTGGAATACAACAAAGAGGTCAATGGTGACAAGATTGCTGATCTGTTGCTACCTTTGGCAGGTGCCGATATTTATGCGCAAACACCAGCACATTTACGCGCAGACAAAACCATTGCCACTATTCTGACCATGCGAGATCGGATTTATAGTCTGACCAAACTGCCACGTACATTACGTGAAACCGGCAAGATTTCTGAAGCGCAGCTGGATGAAGTGGCAGAGAAAGCCCTGAACGATGGTTCCATCATTTATAACCCGAAAGAAGCCACCCTGGAAGATTTAAAATCTATCTTAAAAAAGGCTTGGTAATTACTGAAAAATAAGCCAATATAGCGAAAATTAAAGCCTGATGTTTTTTTAGACATCAGGCTTTTATCTTGCATAAAGAAATCATTGCGCTAATTTGAATGGCATACTTTATGCACCTCAAAAGTCAAAAAAATAGCTAGCAAAAGCCCTTCTTTTCAAGTAGATTGGCGGGCTTTTATAGAAAACTGTAGGGGGGATCGTTCGTCTCAAACGATCCTTATAAATATGACTGATCCTTGATCAACGATTAAGAGGATAACGCCGTTGACTAATATCTCTGGGACTCAATCGGCAGCTAAACTGCAAAAAACGCTGGGACTCTGGCACATCATTATTATTGGTTTGGCTTATATTCAACCCATGACCTTGTTTGATACATTCGGTCTGGTATCTGAAGAAAGTAACTTCCACGTTCCCACCTCTTACATTTTTGCGCTGATTGCAATTTTGTTAACCTCTTTGAGCTATGGTCATATGATTCGTCGCTACCCTTCTTCGGGTTCGGCCTATACCTATGCGCAAAAATCCATTCACCCGAATGTGGGTTTCATGGTGGGGTGGTCATCTTGGCTCGATTATTTATTGTCGCCAATGGTCAACATCATTCTTGCCGTCATTTACCTAGAAGCCCTGTTCCCTGATATCAATCATTGGGTTTGGGTCGTGGTATTGACTGCATTCATGACTGGCATCAATTTACGTGGTGCGCGCTTTGTAGCGAACTTCAACAGTATGATCGTGTTCGTGCAGTTGATTGTCATTGCCGTATTTACCTGGATGGTCTACAGCAAGTTACAGGCTGGCTTTAATGCGGATGGTCCAATCACAGCTGAGCAACGCTATCAGCTCTGGAGTCTGGAACCGTTCTGGAATGAATTAACGTCAGTAGGCGCCCTGATTACTGGTGCGACTTTACTGTGCTTCTCTTTCACTGGTTTTGACTCTTTAAGCTCGCTGGCTGAAGAAACCAAAGATACTGAAAAAACTTTGCCTAAAGCGATTTTCTTGACCGCTTTAATTGCCGGTATTATTTTCATTATCAGCACTTACTTCATGCAGATTTACTTCCCGAACAATCCAGGTTCATATTTCCAGAATATTGCTGAAACTCAGCCGGAAATTTTGATGCTGGTGGGTGGGTCCTTGTTCCAGGCTTATGTACTTGGTTTTGCAATCATTACCGTCATGGCATCAGGGATTTCTGCACATGCAGGTGTATCTCGCTTAATGTACGTCATGGGCCGTGATGGCGTGATCAACAAGAAAATCTTTGGTCATATCAGTCCGAAAAACTACACACCGTCATACAACATTATGATTGTCGGTGCTGTAGCCTTAACAGCTGGCTTCATGGATCTTGATTTTGTGATTTCACTGATCAGTTTCGGTGCATTGACGGCGTTCAGTTTCGTAAACTTGTCTGTCATTTCACGCTATGCTTTACGTGATGGTCGTACCAAAACTGCGAAAGAAATTCTGAACTTTGTGGTGGTACCACTTGCAGGTTTCATTGCAGTATTTGCCTTATGGCTCGAAGTTGATCAAACCTCATTGAAATATGGTCTGATTTGGGCATTTGGCGGTATCTTGTACCTGGGTTATAAAACCAAAGGTTTCAAGCATCCTGCACCTCAGCACAACGAATTTGACGATAAATAATATCGTTCCGGTTCAAATAAAAAAGGCGCTTTAAGCGCCTTTTTTATGTTTTGATTTTACTTAGGATAAACGACAATCAAAACCCATTTGGGTATTGACCCGATTATTTTCATAGCCCAGTTTTTCAATGAACAGACTTCTATTCGACAATAATTTTTGCTCTTCCGGATTTAGTCTGGCTTTATTCTTGACCGCCAGCTGATACATTTCATTGACCACATCCTGAAAAATATCACAAACTTCCTGACGTTTGGTCTGCTTCAATTTACGTCCACGCCAAGTCCATTCAAAATCATCGGAATTCAGACTCTGTCCCCAGTTATCGATCCGCGCATCCAAGCGTTTTTGCATGTCAGCCAATCCTTGCTGTATTTCCGCTTGCGTAATTGGCTGAACTTGTTGCGTTTCCCCCATTACATCACTTGCTTCTTGCGCACCGAGGTGTAAAGCAGTCATTCCAATACAACAGGCCAAGGCAAATTTTAATATCGGCTTCACGCGTATATCCTTCTTATTCCAATCAGTTGTCTCTCTCTATCCTAGCAAATAAAAAAGCCACCCAAAGGCAGCTTTTCAAATTATTGTAAATTTAAGCTTAGAGCGCTTTAAAACTTTGCTGACGCCAGGCTTCATATACAATCACTGCCGTGGCATTCGAAAGGTTTAAACTACGAGAGTTCTCTGCCATCGGTAAACGAATCCAGTGCTGCTGCGGGAACATCATCCGAACATGTTCAGGCAGACCACGCGTTTCCGGCCCCATCAACAATGCCACAGGACGGTTCAAGTCCGAGGTATGTGGCATTTCAGTCCCTTTGGTGGTCAGCGGATAGACCGCATCCAGAGCAATGCCTTTGCTTGCCAGATCGGCCAGACAATCTTCGATAGTGTCCCAAATCTGCATACGTGCATATTCGTGATAATCCAGACCGGCACGTCTCAGTTTTTTATCATCCAGTTCAAAACCCAGTGGCTTGACCAGATGCAACTGTGCTCCCGTATTGGCACACAGACGAATAATATTGCCTGTATTTGCAGGAATTTCGGGCTCATATAAAACAACGTGGATCACTTATTTCTCACTTTATACATTTCATTCAGATATAGCTTTCAACTTATAGATCAAACAGCAACATCAGTGCTATCTTTTTCAGATACAAATTTTTGCCTGTATTCGGACCATGAGATTAATCGTCATATCCTTTTATTCAGGTGTAATTTTCGTCTTGCAGTCAAACCAAGAGACAACTTTTGCTTATCCTCTTACTCAGGCATGGCCTTCGTCTTGCGCTCGGGCAAAAAGTATCAACTATTGCTATCCTCTTACTCAGGCATGGCCTTCGTCTTGCAGTCAAACCAAGAGACAACTTTTGCTGATCCTCTTACTCAGGCATAGCCTTCGTCTTACGGTCAAACCAAGAGACAACTTTTGCTGATCCTCTTACTCAGGCATAGCCTTCGTCTTGCGCTCGGGCAAAGCAGTGATTTGCTTATCCTCTTACTCAGGCATAGCCTTCGTCTTGCGCTCGGGCAAAGCAGTGATTTGCTTATCCTCGCTCATGCCATTGCAGTTGTTCACGCAAGCGAACCACTTCACCAATAATGGTTAAAGTCGGTGCCTGAATTTGATGCTCAGACACTTTAGAGGCGATGTCAGCAAGGGTTCCCACCACAACTTTTTGCTCAGGAGTCGTGCCTTTAGAGACCAGTGCCACCGGCATATCTGCGCGTTGACCATGAGCGATTAACTGCGCACAGATTCTTTCCAATCCCACCAGTCCCATATACAGCACCAAGGTCTGGTTTTCATAGACCAGCTCACGCCAAGGCAATTCAGGCGAACCTTCTTTTAAATGACCTGTCAGGAAACGCACACTTTGTGCATAATCCCGATGCGTTAATGGAATACCGGCGTAGGCGGAACAACCTGAAGCTGCGGTAATACCCGGCACCACCTGAAAAGTAATACCTGCCGCAAACAGTTCTTCAATTTCTTCGCCGCCACGCCCAAAGATGAAAGGATCACCGCCTTTCAGACGACAAACCCGCTTGCCTTCACTGGCATATTTGACCAATAAAGCATTAATCCCATCTTGTGGAACTGCATGATTGGAACGCGCCTTACCAACATAGATTTTTTCCGCATCACGGCGACACAGATCCATAATCGGTTCAGACACCAGGCGATCATAAATCACCACATCGGCTTGCTGCATCAAACGTAAAGCTTTCAGGGTCAACAGTTCTGGATCACCTGGACCTGCACCCACCAGATAGACTTCACCTTTCGGCTGTTGCCACTCTTGTAATGCTTGCTCGATCAGACGATCTGCTTCAGCCATATTGTCATTAAACACCTGCTCTTTCAGCGGACTGGCGTACAGATCTTCCCAGAAAATACGGCGCTGATCCGGATTGACAATTTTTGCTTTAACGCGACTGCGCCATTTGCCTGAGAACTCAGCCAGCTTGCCCATGCCATGTGGAATCGTCGCTTCCAGTTGAGTCCGAATCTGGCGTGACAACACCGGCGACGTGCCATTCGATGCCACCGAAATCACCAGCGGCGAACGGTCAATAATCGCAGGTACCATAAAACGGCAATGTGGTGGATCATCGACACTGTTGACCAGTACATTTTCAGCTTCGCACAGCTCGAAAACCTGACGATTCACATCAGCATCATCTGTTGCTGCAATCACTAAACGATAATGGCGTAAAGGAATCTGTGTACTGAATGGTGCCTGCTCATATTGCCCTTGAGACTGCTGAACAATCCCAAGTAAATTGGCATCAATTTCAGGGGCAATGACATGAATCACTGCTCCGGCTTTTGCTAATAATACCGCTTTACGGTAGGCAATATGTCCACCACCGACAATCAGACAAGGTTGCTGTTGCAACTTTAACGAGATTGGAAAGATATCCACGAACTACCTCAAAATTTTAAATCTGACTGTCTATGCAATTTTCATGCACATTTAGGGATGCTGATATCAAGCATTAGTCGATATAAGTCGCACCACCCATATATGGACGTAATACTTCAGGAATTTCAATCGAGCCATCGGCGCGTTGATAGTTTTCCATCACAGCAAGTAAAGTACGACCAACCGCCAGACCCGAACCATTCAAGGTATGTACAAATTCAGTTTTTTTCTGGTCGGCACGGTAACGCGCTTTCATACGACGCGCCTGGAAGTCACCCATGTTTGAACATGAAGATATTTCACGATAAGTATTCTGGCTTGGCACCCAAACTTCAAGATCATAAGTCTTGGTCGCGCCAAAGCCCATATCACCGCCACAAAGGATGATCTTACGGTATGGCAGACCTAATGCTTGCAAGATACCTTCAGCATGGCCGGTTAAATCTTCCAGTGCCTGCATAGACGTTTCAGGTTTAACAATCTGAACCATTTCCACTTTGTCGAACTGGTGCTGACGAATCAGGCCACGGGTATCACGGCCATAAGACCCTGCTTCACTACGGAAACATGGGGTATGTGCTGCATATTTTAATGGCAGACGATCTGCATCAATGATTTCATCACGCACGAAGTTAGTCACTGGCACTTCAGCAGTTGGAATTAAATAGAATTCTTTTTCGCCTTGAAGTTTAAACAGATCTTCTTCAAATTTAGGCAACTGACCTGTGCCACGTAATGAATCCGCATTCACCAAATACGGTACATAAGCTTCAGTATAACCATTCTGGTCTGTATGCGTATTCAGCATGAACTGTGTCAATGCACGTTGTAAACGCGCCAATGGGCCTTTCAAAACACTGAAACGAGAACCGGTTAATTTGGTTGCGGTTTCAAATTCCAAACCGCCCATCATTTCACCGAGGTCAGTATGGTCTTTGATCTCAAAATCGAATTCACGTGGTGTACCCCATTTCAGGATTTCCACGTTATCGCTTTCGTCTTTGCCTTCAGGCACAGCTTCATCTGGCAAGTTTGGAATAGACAGTAATTTTTCTTCAAGCTCCGCTTGCAGTTCAGCCAATGCTGCTTCAGCCGCTTTGATTTCATCACCAATCGCAGACATGCGTGTCATGATTTCAGAAGCATCACCGCCTGCCTTTTTAATTTGACCGACTTGTTTTGCACCGGCATTACGTTCAGCTTGCAGTGTTTCTGTCTTGGACTGAATTTCTTTACGGCGCGCTTCTAGGGAGGCCCACTCTTCAACATTGAGTTGAACACCACGTTTTGCCAAGGCCAAATTTACAGCCTCAATATTGTTTCTGAGTAATTTCGGGTCGATCATAATCAATCTTTGCAGAAGAAAAAAACTGGCTATAGTGTAAGCTCTTAACGTCAAAAAATACAGTGACTACGACCCCAGCTGTGCCTTATTAGCACAATATTTAGGAAGTCTTGGGCTGTAAAATGGCTAAATATTCAGGCCAAATCACTTCACCCAAATCTGCATAGGACACTTTTAATTCAGGCGTTCCTGCTGCTTTAGACGTTAATTCACCTGCCGGGTACACCAACACCAGACCCGACCTGTCAAAATAATAGTTATCACTCAGTTTTAACTGCTGTGCTTGTATCCCCTGTGTGCGTAGCCATCGAGTATTGGTTCGATATATCACATTGAGTAGTTTCTGCTCACCGCCCTTTAACATCAATTGATGCAAAGCCAGACGCTTTTTCTGTTTCATATCAAAATTGATATATTCCACATGTTCACTTGATGCAGTGTGATTCTTCACCAGATTGGAACTTATTAAGGCAAAAGTCGCCAGATGATCACGCTGAGCGATAAATAGTACCTTGATAAAACGCTGATCCAGATAATGGGGCTCATCGGCTTTTTTAGGATTTTTCTGAGTCACTTTGGTGAATGCAACCGGCTCGGTATGCTGAATACGTTCTATAAAATATTGATCAATCCAGTCGAGGTTGGTATCCACCGTATGAAGATCAAAGCGTACACAGCCTTCTATTTCACACACCACTTTGGCCACCCCTTTGACGGGAATACTCTTGGCTTCAATCTGCACCCACGGATCTGTTTGGGTAAGCGTTGCAACTGAATTGGATGGCGGCTGACAGCCCAACATATATACAGTGATTAATAAGACAGCATAAAATTCAGCAGTTTTAAACAGATTGATCTTCATCCTGAGCTCCCAAAATTTTGCAATTTCATTGACTCGACTTTTATTTATTTTAAGATGCTCTTGTGTCTAGATATAGCTGAACCTTGTAGCCTGCTCAAAGCAATCCTGATAATCGGCAATAAAAAAGCAACCAGAATCGGTTGCTCTTTGATTTACTTGATACTTCTGATTATTGATCAATAATGTCCGTACCTTTTGGCGGGGTAAAGTTAAAGGTAGAAGCCGGAATACTGCCATTCACTTTCACATTACTAAACTTAATATTTGTAGTTTGGCCAAGTGAATCCTGCAGGATCATCAAGCTCGGTGCTTTATTGGCGCCAAAGCTAATGGTCAGGCTCTCAAAGACACCATCGGTATTTTTAGGATACAGCGTGTAATAGGTTTTCCCCTTATTCGGCTGAGTGACCCGGTAAGACTGCATAATCTGACTGGTATTTCCTGACAGAAGCAAAGCCGGTGTATTGGCAACTTGCTCATCCAGATTTTGACGAACCGCTTGCTGCAAATCCGGATCATAAATCCATACTGTTTTACCAGTCGTTGTAATGGTTTGCTTCGATGGTGCTGTCGTTTCCCAATAGAATTTACCCGGACGCTCGACTTTCATCACCCCTTTAAAGGTTTGATTCATATGTTGTGCGCTCAAGCCTTTTTTCTGGGTTGCTCTCGGATTGGTCACCTTGGTGCTTTGCTCAAAATTTGCCGTCATGCTACGCACATAATTCAGCTGTTTTACCAGACTGGCAGTTGCCTGTTGCTCCGACGCTGCCACAGGTGCAGCAAACACGGTTGTACTCATCACCGGTGCTAAAGTCACTGCACCCAGAGCCATAGCACAGACGGTTTTACGAAGCATATTCATAATTTCACCTTTATATTTTGTGTCATCACAATTTATTTGATGTCTCATCTTAAACGAAAATTAAAAGCTAAAATGATAGAAAATAAGAACTTTTGTATGGTTATTAATTCGAAATCTATTTTTTTGTTCATCATGATGAAGATTTCAGCCGTTTTTTTACATAAGCTGGATCAGGCGTTCATTACAGTCAATTTTCAGGCATAAAAAAGCCCACAGAAACTGTGGGCTTTTTTTCTATCTCAGCGAATTACGCTTCAACAGATACGTAGCGACGACCGAATTGGCCTTTCACTTCGAATTTGATTACGCCGTCAGCAGTCGCAAACAAAGTATGGTCACGGCCCATACCTACGTTTTGACCAGCGTGGAATTCAGTACCACGTTGACGAACGATAATGTTACCAGCAGTCACAGATTGACCGCCGTACATTTTAACACCTAACATTTTAGGATTCGAATCACGACCGTTTTTAGTCGAACCACCGGCTTTTTTAGTTGCCATGTCTATTTACTCCTCGTAATTAGCCTGAAATAGCTGTAATTTTCAACTCAGTGAACCATTGACGGTGACCTTGTTGTTTACGGTAGTGTTTACGACGACGCATTTTGATAATGCGGATTTTGTCGTGACGACCATGGCTAACTACTTCAGCAGTTACAGTAGCGCCAGCAACAACTGGAGCACCGATTTGAATGCTTTCACCGTTTACAAGCATCAATACGTCATCAAACGTAATAGTTGAGCCAGTTTCAGCTTTCAATAATTCTACTTTAAGGGTTTCACCCTCGATTACACGGTGTTGTTTACCACCGCTTTGGATTACTGCGTACATAATGTACTCCAAACAAGCCCGTGTCGTCGTGCCGATAAAGGAAGATATCGATCTTAAGACGTACGCCACTGGGGGATATCTAAGGGCGAGGATTTTAAGGGATATTCAAAAAAACAACAAGCCATTTTACTGAAATAATAATGGCGAGTATGTGCTAATTATTTAACACTTAAATAATTTCTATCAAATCAGACACTCAAGATATATTCAGCAACAAAATAATACAGCAGAAATTCGGCCAGTTTGATTAATATACTCAGCCTGATGAAGAGGGCGACATCGCTGACCTTTCCTGATTTTTTGTAGCGCAGAATATAGATCGAATCTGAATAAGATCTATAAAAAGCTGATTTTTAGTGGAGTTTATGCATTTCTTAGGTTTCACTCATGTTATAAATTGTTAAACTACGACCTGCGATTTACCAGACTAGAGGTTTTCTTTCACATGACCATCGACTTTAAGCAAGACATTCTCGCTCCTGTTGCTAACGACTTTGCTGCGATGGACACATTCATTAATGAAGGAATTACTTCAAAAGTTGCACTGGTGATGGCCGTCAGCAAACATGTGGTCGAAGCGGGTGGCAAACGCATGCGCCCGATTATGTGTCTTCTGGCTGCCAAGGCTTGTGGTGCTGAAGATTTAGAACCGCATCGCAAGCTGGCCGCGATTATTGAAATGCTGCATACGGCGACGCTGGTGCATGATGATGTGGTCGATGAATCTGGCCTGCGTCGTGGCCGTCCGACTGCCAATGCGACATGGAATAACCAGACTGCTGTTCTGGTCGGTGACTTCCTGATTTCACGTGCATTTGATCTGCTGGTCGATTTAAACAATATGGTCTTGCTGAAAGATTTCTCGACCGGCACCTGTGAAATTGCTGAAGGTGAAGTGCTGCAATTGCAATCCCAGCACCAGCCAGAAACCAGTGAAGCGACTTATTTAAATATTATTCATGGTAAAACGTCGCGCCTGTTTGAACTGGCGACAGAAGGCGCAGCGATTCTGTCGGGTAAAGATGAATTCCGTGAGCCTTTAAAAACTTTCGCCGGTCATTTCGGCAATGCCTTCCAGATTATTGATGACATTCTAGATTACACCTCCGATGCAGAAACCCTCGGCAAAAATATCGGTGATGACCTGATGGAAGGCAAACCTACCCTGCCATTGATTGCTGCGCTAAAAAATACCTCCGGTGAGCAGCATGAAATTATCCGTCGCAGTATTGCCACTGGCGGTACAGAACATCTCGATCAAGTCATTCAAATTGTCAATGCGTCCGGGGCACTGGACTATTGCCGTCAACGTGCGACTGAAGAAACGGAAACCGCCATTCATGCCTTGCAGGCATTACCTGACTCTGAGTATCGTCAAGCTCTGATTAATCTGGCCAAACTGGCCCTACACCGAATTCAGTAATCTTTAAACTCGCCTATGCATATTAATTTTCTTGATCTTTTCCAAAACATGCAGCATCAGCTTGAGCAACCTCAGGCGGTGCTGGATGAAAATCTTCTCATTGAACTGATTGAAAGAATCAGACCGGAAGACAGCAGAAATACCGAAGAAATCGAAGCAAAGTTCAATGCATTTATCCAAGCTTTATTATTGACGCCGAATGCAGTTTCAGCATTACAGACATTTACCCTGCGGATCATTAACCGTTATAAACAGACCAGTCTGTTTTCCGATACCGGTATTTTGTCTCTGGATGGTTTCTGGAATCAGCTCAATCAGCGTATTGGCGCGCATATCCTGCCAGTTATTCCGGATCATCAGCAATTACAAGAATTATTTCGCAAGGTTTTTTATCAGCCGACCGATAAATACTGGCTCGACTATTTTGATGAAGATGACTGGCAACGCTTATTTTCAGTTCTCAATCAGGGTCACTCCAATCAGCCTGAAAAGACCCGCATTAAAGATCAACTGATCAAGGCACTGACCATTTTGTCGTATCGGATCAGTGGTATTGGTCTGCATCCTGAATTTATTAATGCACAGCCGGAACTGATGGAATATGAATCTCCTTTTCTGGTGCAGAACCGTGAGATTAACGAATTTATTCAGGAATACAAAAAACGCTATAACACGGTCACGCTGGTCGATTCGATCACCCCGCCAGATGCTTCGCAAGCGCTGGTCATGCTGGAACAGTGCCATGATGTCGTGGCAAAAATTCGCCGCTCTACCAAACGGATTGGGGTCAGTGTGAGTCTGACCTATATGCTGGCACTGCTAGAGCAGTGTCTGGAGCGGGTTGAAATCCTGCTCAACATGGTCATGGACGAGGATGACCTACGCTACCAGTCCATCGGCCTGTTTATTGCAGATATCACTGAAGCGATTTATAGCGAACGCAGTGTACGTGCCCTGCTGGCGACTAACAGTGAACTCCTGGCCTTGCAGGTGACTGAGAATGCCAGTAAAACTGGCGAACACTATGTCAGTACTGACAAAAAAGGCTTTCTGGCCATGTACAAATCGGCCGCCGGTGCAGGTGCAATCATCGCGACGATGGCCACCCTGAAAATCCTGATGACACGCCTGAGCATGGCGCCTCTCATGCAGGCCTTTAGCTATAGCATGAATTATTCGCTGGGTTTTATGCTGATTCATGTGCTGCATTTTACCGTGGCGACCAAACAGCCAGCGATGACAGCCGCTGCACTGGCGGCCACAGTCCAGCAACGCAAAGGCTCAAAAATGGCGCAAATTGCCGAGCTGGCTGCGCTGATTGTGAATATTATCCGTACCCAGTTTGTGGCAATTCTGGGCAATATTTCGATTGCTATTCCGGTGGCGGCATTGATTACCTTAATGTGGGACGTTGCTCTGCATGAACCCTTAATGAATCATGCCAAGGCAACCAAAACCTTACATGACCTGAATCCCTTTACCTCTTTGGCAATTCCGCATGCTGCAATTGCCGGGGTATGTCTGTTCCTGTCCGGGTTATTGGCCGGTTATTTTGACAACATGGCCGTCTACCGCAAAGTAGGCCCCCGCCTGAAAGCCCATATACGTTTATCGCAATTGATGGGACAGGAACGGCTGTACCGGTTTGCAGATTATATTGAACGTAATCTGGGAGCGCTGGCAGGTAATTTCATGTTTGGCATCATGCTCGGCAGTATGGGCACCATTGGTTTTATTCTGGGGTTGCCGCTCGATATCCGTCATATTGCCTTTGCCTCGGCCAACTTTATTCAGGGCCTGATCAATATTAATGGCCCGGATATTGGCTTGATTGTGGTGTCTTTCCTCGGTGTGTTGTTGATTGGCCTGACCAACTTATTTGTCAGTTTCAGTTTGACCATTATTGTGGCCTTACGTGCACGACGGGTACGTTTTGAACAGTGGAAACCGTTGGCAAAACTGGTCATGACTCACTTCCTGACCCGGCCAAGTGATTTCTTCTGGCCACCCAAGCAAAGCATTGAAATTGACGAAAATCATACATCGACAAAATCTTAAAACTGCGACAATTACAGTATATTTAGCAACAAATTCCTTACTAAAAAAATGGAATTCGCATAAAATACGCACACTTGAAAAAAAGTGTACTGACAAGTACACTTCTACTCCAGACAATTAACCGATCTGCGAACGGTTAAAGGGACAAGGATTTTTGGCATGCATTACTTGTTACTTTTTGTCGGTATTTTATTTTTAATTTTCAGTGTGTTCATCCTGAATATCCCTGCTTTAAGCAAGCTTGATTTGCACGCAGTGGAGTGGATGAGTCTGTATCGCACCGAGTTTTGGAATCGAATTACTCTGTCCTTATCAGTGATAGGTGGCATGCCATTTGTATTATTTTTATCCACACTATGGTGTATTGCCTTGCTGTGGTATAAAAAGCATACAAGCGTAATTTTTATATGTATCGGAATTATCGGAGGAATACTCCTAGCTTGGCTGTTAAAGTTTGCAATTGCCCGACCCCGACCACCAGAGTCCTTGCATCTGGTTGAAAGTTTTGGAAGTTCCTTTCCAAGTGCGCATAGTCTGTATGCGGCATGTCTGGCTTGTCTGGCAATTTACATGTATCGGCAACATTCTCGCTTTACCATCATCATGATCGGTGCAGGCTTATGGATGCTGATGATGGGGATTTCAAGAGTTTATCTAGGCGTACATTTTCCTTCAGATGTCATATCCGGCTGGAGTATCAGTTTTATTTGGATTTCGTTGTGGTATATGGTCTGGATCAGATATTGCGCGGCGCACAAATAAGAAAATTTAGATAAAGATCTAATAGAGGTGAAACAATGATGTCTGCAAAGCTTTGGGCACCTGCCCTGACTGCTTGCGCATTAGCAACAAGTCTTGCACTTGTTGGTTGTAGCAAAGATCCAAAAGAGGGCCAGCAAGCTGGTGCTCAACAACAAATGCCACCGACTGAAGTCGGTGTTCTTGTTGCACAACCACAAAGTGTAGAGCAGTCTGTAGAGCTCTCGGGTCGTACAACAGCATTTGAAATTTCAGAAGTACGTCCGCAAGCCAGTGGTGTGGTGCTTAAACGCTTGTTCACTGAAGGCAGTTATGTGCGTGAAGGTCAGGCTCTGTACGAAATCGATTCAAGCACCAACCGTGCGACCGTGGATAATGCTCGTGCAGCAATTGCCCGTGCTGAAGCCAATCTGGGTGTATTACGTGTGAAGGAAGGCCGTTACCGCCAGCTGGTTGGAACCAATGCCATTTCTAAACAAGAATATGATGACATCGTGGCACAGGTCAAACTGGCTGAAGCCGATCTGAATGCCAACCGTGCCACCTTGCGTAATGCCGAAATTAACTTGGGCTATTCGACTGTACGTGCACCGATCTCGGGCCAGACCAACCGTTCCTCTGTGACTGCGGGTGCATTAGTGACGGCGAATCAACCAGAGCCATTGGTTACCATTCAGCGTTTAGATCCAATTTATGTGGATATCAACCAGTCCAGTGCTGAGCTTTTACGTTTACGTCAGCAGCTCAACAAAGGCGATTTGAATAGCTCAAACAACACTAAAGTGAAGTTAAAGCTTGAAGATGGCAGCATCTACCCGATTGAAGGCCGTCTTGCATTTTCGGATGCCAGCGTAAATCCGGAAACAGGTACGGTGACTTTACGTGCGGTATTCCCGAACAAAAACCATTTACTCCTGCCAGGTATGTTTGCGACTGCGCAAATCGTACAGGGTGAAGTGCCCAATGCCTTCCTGATCCCACAAGCGGCGTTGACCCGTACTCCAACAGGTCAGGCAATGGCGATGCTGGTCGGTGCTGATGGTAAAGTGGCACCACGTCCAGTCACGACCACCGGCTCTCAAGGCAACAACTGGATTGTGACTGAAGGTCTGAATCCAGGTGATAAAGTGATTGTGGACGGGATTGCAAAAGTGAAACCTGAACAGCAAGTTGTAGCTAAACCTTATCAACCTCAAGCTGCTGCGCCACAAGGTGCTGCACCGCAACAGCCTGCAGCAAGCGAGAAAAAGGCAGATGATGCAAAGAAAGAACAACCTGAACAAAAACCTGCTGCAAATGCATAAGGAGTAATGGTTCATGGCTCAATTCTTTATTCATCGCCCGATTTTTGCATGGGTGATTGCATTGGTTATCATGCTGGCCGGTATTTTAACCATCAGCAAAATGCCAATTGCACAATATCCAACGATTGCTCCGCCAACCGTGACCATTTCTGCGACTTATCCAGGTGCATCTGCTGAAACTGTTGAAAATACAGTCACCCAGATCATCGAGCAGCAGATGAACGGTATGGATGGCTTACGTTATATCTCGTCTAACAGCGCGGGTAACGGTTCTTCTTCTATTTCCTTGAACTTTGACCAGGGTGTTGATCCTGATATCGCACAGGTTCAGGTTCAGAACAAATTACAGTCTGCCACTGCACTTCTTCCCGAAGATGTACAGCGTCAGGGTGTGCGTGTCACCAAATCCGGTGCCAGCTTCCTTCAGGTATTGGCTTTCTATTCACCTGATGGCAGCCTGACCGCCGATGACATCAAAGACTATGTCAACTCGAATATTTCTGAACCTTTAAGCCGTGTGGCCGGGGTTGGTGAAGTTCAGGTCTTTGGTGGCTCTTATGCGATGCGCATCTGGCTAGATCCGGCCAAAATGGCCAGCCTGCAAGTAACACCGAGCGATATTGCGACTGCAATTCGCACCCAGAACGCACAGGTTGCGGTCGGTCAGCTTGGTGGTGCTCCTGCTGTTGAAGGTCAAGTGCTGAATGCAACCGTAACGGCTCAAAGCCTGTTACAAACCCCAGAACAGTTCAGCAATATCTTCCTAAAAAATACCACTTCGGGCGCGCAAGTTCGTCTGGGTGATGTTGCACGGGTGGAACTCGGTGCAGATAACTATCAGTTTGATTCGAAATTTAATGGCAAACCGGCTGGTGGTGTGGCAATTAAACTTGCCACAGGTGCTAACGCGCTTGATACAGCAAAAGCGGTTGAAGAACGCTTAGAACAGTTACGTCCGAACTATCCGCAAGGCATGGTCGATCAACTGGCCTTTGATACAACACCATTTATTGAACTGTCGATCAAGAGCGTAGTCAAAACGCTGATCGAAGCGATTATCCTGGTGTTCCTGGTCATGTTCCTGTTCTTGCAGAACTGGCGTGCCACGATCATTCCAACCATGGCCGTTCCAGTGGTGGTCTTGGGTACCTTTGCCGTGATTAACGTCTTCGGCTTCTCGATTAATACCCTGACCATGTTTGCCATGGTGCTGGCGATCGGTCTTCTGGTCGATGATGCCATTGTTGTGGTCGAGAACGTAGAACGGGTCATGGTGGAAGAGCATCTGGATCCGGTTTCTGCGACTGAAAAGTCGATGAAACAGATTTCTGGCGCACTGATTGGTATTACCTCGGTGCTGTCAGCAGTATTCGTTCCTATGGCATTCTTCGGTGGAACCACCGGGGTTATTTATCGTCAGTTCTCGATTACGCTGGTCACAGCAATGGTCTTGTCGCTGATAGTGGCATTAACCTTTACCCCTGCCCTGTGTGCGACCTTGCTGAAACAGCATGATCCGAACAAGCCGCAAAGTAACGGTATCTTTGCCCGCTTCTTCCGCTGGTTTAACCGCAGCTTTGACAATGTGGCGGTGAAATATCAGGGCGGCGTAAATCGCATGACCCACAGCAAGATTTTCTCAGGCATTGTCTATGCAGTAGTGCTGGGTGTTATCGTGCTGCTGTTCCAGAAACTGCCGTCTTCATTCCTGCCGGATGAAGATCAGGGTGTGGTTATGGCGCTGGTTCAGCTACCGCCAAATGCTACCCTGGAACGTACCGACAAAGTGGTCAACACCATGACCAACTATTTCTTGGAAAACGAGAAAGATCATGTCGAGTCGGTGTTTAGTGTGGCAGGTTTCTCCTTTACCGGTGTGGGACAAAACGCAGGTCTGGCCTTTATTAAACTGAGAGACTGGTCAGAACGTACTAGTCCGGAATCTCAAGTCGGTGCCATTATCCAGCGTGGTATGGCGCTAAACATGATTGTTAAAGATGCGTCTTACATCATGCCACTGCAATTACCTGCAATGCCTGAACTGGGTGTGTCGGCTGGCTTTAACTTACAGCTTAAGGCGGCAGGTGGTCAAAGTCATGACCAGCTTCTGGCAGCACGTAATGCGGTTCTGGGCCTGGCAGCACAAGACTCGCGTCTGGCAGGTGTGCGTCCAAATGGTCAGGAAGATAATCCACAGTACCGTGTCATTGTTGATCATGCACAAGCCGGTGCACTGGGTGTCAGCGTTGCCGAAATTAACAGTACTATGGGTATTGCTTGGGGCGGTTCGTACATCAATGACTTCATTGATCGCGGTCGGGTCAAGAAGGTATATGTTCAGGGTGAAGCTGGCTCACGTATGATGCCGGAAGATCTGGACCAGTGGTATGTGCGTAATAATCGCGGTGAAATGGTGCCTTTCTCGGCCTTTGCCACAGGCGAATGGACCTATGGTTCACCACGTCTTGAACGTTATAACGGCGTATCGTCGATGAACATTCAAGGTACACCGGCTCCGGGAATCAGTTCGGGTGATGCCATGGTGGCCATGGAAGAAATTGCGGCGAAGTTACCAGAAATGGGCTTAACCGGCTTTGACTTCGAATGGACCGGTCTGTCTTTGGAAGAACGTGAATCTGGTGCACAGGCGCCGTTCCTGTATGCCCTGTCACTCCTGATCGTATTCCTGTGTCTGGCAGCCCTGTATGAAAGCTGGTCGATTCCGTTCTCGGTTCTGCTGGTGGTGCCATTGGGTATCGTCGGTGCATTGCTCATGACTTATGGCGGGATGGTGCTGCTGCAAAACCCGAACCTGTCGAATAACATTTACTTCCAGGTGGCGATCATTGCCGTGATTGGTCTTTCTGCGAAAAATGCGATCTTGATCGTGGAATTTGCGAAAGAGCTACAAGAGCAAGGTGAAGATTTATTCGAAGCAACCTTGCATGCGGCGAAAATGCGTTTACGTCCAATTATCATGACCACTTTGGCCTTTGGTTTTGGTGTATTGCCGCTTGCCCTGGCTTCAGGTGCAGGTGCAGGTAGTCAGCACTCAGTCGGTTATGGTGTACTTGGTGGCGTGATCAGCTCGACCTTGTTAGGTATCTTCTTTATCCCGGTATTCTACGTGTGGATTCGAAGTATCTTTAAATACAAACCAAAACAACAAAATCAGGAGTATAAGTCGTAATGCAAAATGTATGGTCTATTACAGGTCGTAGCATTGCGGTATCTGCCCTTGCGCTTGCTTTGACAGCCTGTCAAAGCATGCGTGGTCCAGAGCCGGTTGCACAGGCAAATATCCCGAGCAGCTATACCAATGCGTCTGGTACTTCTGTAGCAGAACAAGGTTATAAAAACTTTTTTGCCGATCAGCGCCTGTTACAGGTGCTCGATCTGGCATTAAACAATAACCGTGATCTGCGCACTGCTGCCCTGAATATTCAACGCGCCCAGCAACAGTATCAGATTACTGAAAACAATCAGTTACCGACCATTGGTGCCAGTGGCAGCGTGTTACGTCAAGACACGGGCAGTAGCAATCCTCAAAGCCGCGGTGCTGTAACCACCTATAATGTAGGTCTGGGTGTAACCGCATTTGAGCTGGACTTTTGGGGGCGTGTACGTAGCTTAAGTGACAATGCACTGGATAACTTCCTGGCGACTCAAAGTGCGCGAGATGCGACGCAAATTGCACTGATTGGTCAGGTGTCTCAAGCCTGGCTCAGCTATTCATTTGCCAATGCCAATCTGGCTTTGGCTGAACAAACGCTAAAAGCACAGCTTGAATCGTTTAACCTGAACAAGAAACGTTTTGATGTCGGGATCGACAGCGAACTTCCTGTGCGTCAGGCCCAGATTTCCGTCGAAACGGCACGCAATGATGTCGCGAATTACCGCACTCAGGTGGCACAGGCACAAAACCTGTTAAACCTGCTGGTCGGTCAGCAAGTGCCTGCGACTTTATTGCCGGCACAACGCGTAACCCGCATCACGTCCAATACGGCACTGGGTGCAGGCTTGCCAAGTGATCTGCTGATTAACCGTCCAGATGTACGCGCTGCCGAGTATCGTCTGTCTGCAGCGGGTGCCAATATTGCAGCAGCACGCGCACGCCTGTTCCCGACCATCAGTTTGACCGGTTCAGCAGGTTATGCATCGACCGATTTAGGCGATCTGTTTAAATCAGGCAGTTTTGGCTGGTCCTTTGGCCCAAGTCTGGATATTCCAATTTTCGATTGGGGTACCCGTCAGGCCAATATCCAGATTTCTGAAACCGATCAGCAAATTGCATTATCAGATTACGAAAAGTCGATTCAAGCCGCTTTTCGTGAAGTAAATGATGCGCTAGCAGTTCGCCAAAACATTGGTGATCGAATTGCTGCACAGCGCCGTCTGGTAGAAGCCACCAATACCACCTATCGCCTGTCGCAGGCACGTTTTCGCGCCGGGATTGACAGCTATCTGACGGTACTGGATGCACAGCGTGCCTCTTATGCCGCAGAACAAGGCTTGCTCTTGCTTGAACAGGCCAACTTGAACAATCAGGTTGAAGTCTACAAGACCCTCGGCGGAGGCTTAAAAGTCAATACCACGGATACCCTGCCGAATCAGCCGTCCGTGACTGAACAACGCCGCGCAGCAGAACAGCAGGCGAAATAGATTTAAAATAGAAAAAGAAAAGCTCACTTCGGTGGGCTTTTTTATTGCATTTTCAAGGCAGTTTTCCTATTGTCATAGACCAGCAATTTATTTAGAAAACATACGCATGTTACTTAGCAATCTGGAATCTGTACCGGGACATACTATTCGCCAACAAATTGATGTGGTTTATGGCAGTACGGTACGCAGCAAACATGTCGGGCGTGATTTACTCGCTGGCCTGAAAAATATTGTCGGGGGTGAGCTTACTGCTTATACCGAGCTGCTGGAAGAATCCCGTCAGGAAGCGATGAACCGGATGGTTGAAAAAGCCCGTAGCATGGGTGCCAATGCGATTGTCGGTATTCGTTTCTCGACCTCCAATATTGCCCAAGGCGCCTCTGAACTGTTTGTCTATGGAACGGCGGTCATTGTTGATCCAGTCATGCCAAAATTACCCGACCCTTTTCCACAGGCAGAATAATTCATGGACGGTTTAATTTTTCAGATCGTCATTTTTGTCATTCTGTTTAGCGTCGGTTTTGGCTTTGGTCGTTATAATGAACGCAAACATTTTCGTTATCTAGACGAACAGGAACAACGACTGGCTTATATCCAGGTCAACAACAGCCGCTTTATCTTATCTGAACATTCCGGACAGATGATCAGCAGTAATGTGGTCATTTCCCATGATTATTTTAAATACGCAATTGCCAATGTGCAGAACATGTTGGGAGGTCGTTTGACCAGCTATGAAAGCGTGGTAGAGCGGGCACGGCGTGAGGCGATTGTACGTTTAAAACTTGAAGCTGAAAGAATCGGAGCCACCCAGATTATGGGGATTCGGCTGAGCACTACGGAACTGGGCATGCAAGGCGGTATGGTCGAAGTCTTTGCTTATGGCACTGCAATTCAGCAATCTGTTTCACCAATCAAAAATATCTATACAAACAATAGCATGCAGATGGTTAGCTCATGTTGCGCAGTACGCGCAGATAATTACTGAATGTGGATCAACTCGCTTATCGACTGGCGATGCAATATCATAGAAGAAGTGATTAAGCTCAAAGTTAGCGGCATAAATATAAATAATATGATGCCGTTTCTTCAGTCGATCAAACGGCACTCAATCCCATCTGTATTGCCTTATTATTTTTCTACGTCTTAAGCCGCATTGCTTAGAGAACGGCAGCAAGCTAAATGGCTATACATTGCCGAATTGACCGCCACCACCCAGCTTAAAAGTGCCCTTTTTAAATATTGGTGAACGAGATGGGTGCACTAATTCAGGCTGTTAGGCTCTTGCGTAATTCATCTTCAACGATACTGAGTTCAATTTCACTAAATTTACGAATCTCGCCTTCTGCATGCTTTTCCAGCATACCGCCGAGCAACGGCACTTTGACCTTTACTGTCCAGTTGAGCTGAAACTGGATCTGGTCTTCATCTCCAGTGACTGCACGCTGACAGGTCGCCTCGATCGGTAAATTTGCCCCGAGTTGTACCGTCGATGTCATTTGATTCAGATCGCTGATATCGGTACGCTGCAAACGGAATGCATCCTTGAGTAATTTTTTTGCCATATCCGGGATGTTGACATCCAGATTATAGGCACGTTTCAAGGTATACATATGCCCCTGCTTTTCCGAGACCAGAATTTCTAAATTTTGCGCAGGAATTCGATGACAGACTGCCTCATGCAAACGAATATCATTGGCCAGACGTTTAAATTCATCAATAGACACGCCATTGATAATTGCTTTCACAGTGAACTGATGTGCCATGCTATTTTTCCTTATTTTTATTGCATTATTCGCTTAGGTCACTCCGGACTATCGCAAATAAAACCAAACACAGAGATGATTCTGCAATTTATATCAACTTTATAGCATCTGTCATTATTCTTTTATCGGGAAATAGCGGCAATTCGGTCAATCTGTGCAAGATAGTTTTGCAGACAACTGTGTCTGGCCACAACTGATCTGTAGCTGCGCTGTGGCATAGTCAATCACGACATGAAATTCATCGGCGCCATCGTCTAAACCGGACACATACCATGTGGTTCCGTTTGGAAAATCCTGCAACCAGTCTGCTTTATAAAAGTCTGAAACCGAATCAAACTGCACATACAGTTCAGGCTGCGCTTCGATCTTCATTGCCAGAGCCATAAACTTCTGTAATTGCGCCTGCTGAAAATCAATAATCATACTATTTCCCCCTGTTTAGACATGATGATAGCGCAGCGATCTTCATATATGTTTAAAGGGTTCTTCTCGCTATACGACTGCCGAGTTTTGACATCTGGCCCATTATTGGATTAAACATAAGCTAGCGCACAAAAAACAAGATCTCATCCAATATAACGAAGGATATACTCATGGTGCAGGGAAAAATGCAGGTAGAAAGTGTCCAGTTTCTGGCAGAAGATGGTTATAGCTTAAGTGGCAAACTCTACCGGACACCGTCTGTGGCGAAGGCCAATATTGTCGTTGCCTGTGCGACGGGAGTACCGCAAGCGTTTTATCGCCGTTTTGCAGAATATGCAACTCATGCCGGTTTTCAGGTGCTGACCTTCGATTATCGAGGGGTGGCCGCTTCCGCACCGAAACAGCTCAAAGGCTTTAAAATGTCTTATCTGGACTGGGGAGAATATGACCTGAGTGCGGCAATTGAATATTTGGGCCGGACAGGACTGGATATTTATATGATTGGCCATTCCTATGGAGGTCAGGCATTAGGTCTGTGTAAACATCATGACCGCATCGAAGCGATGTACTGTTATGGCACAGGCGCCGGCTGGCATGGTTATATGCCACTCAAGGAAAAAATCAAGGTTCAGATGATCTGGAATATTGTTTTCCCTCCACTTGTAGCAATCACCGGCTATTTGCCATGGAGCAAATTTAACATGGGTGCAGACTTGCCACGTGATGTCTATGATCAGTGGCGTAAGTGGTGCAAATATCCGACCTATTTCTTTGCCGATCCGGATTTGAAAGACTTACACCTACGTTATGCTGCGGTAAGTACTCCGATTTATGCGGTTGCTGCTCTCGATGATGCTTGGGCCCTGCCTAATTCCAGACATGCTTTTATGCAATATTACCGTCAGGCAAACGTGCATTATATTGATCTTAAAGCTGAAGATTATGGTTTAAAGGACATTGGTCATATGGGCTATTTCCGTCAGGGGGCAGAAAAAATCTGGCAAGATGCCTTAAATACCTTTTCCGAATTACATCGGCTTAAATATGCAGCCTGATGTTTAACGCCTATCGTTTCCTGCAAAACTTACAAGCTTCCTGAGCAGAGAGATCAAGCACAATCTGACTGTAAAAGATCGGTACGAATTTCCTGACGATGCTCTTGGCCAAAACGGTCGACATGCGTATAAAACACGCCATAGCGGCCGACATAATATTCCAGTGACTGATGGTAAAAATTCCAGAAAATCGACCACTCCCCTAAATCCATCTGACGAATTTGTGTACTGCTTTGCATAGGCATTTTTTGCAAGATTTCCTGCTGTAACTGCTCTGCCTGTGCCCTGTCCTGAATAGCTACATGACGCTGAAAAAACAGCTGAGCCACATCATCAAACAGTTCCAGTTCATAAGCATCAACCAGATGCACCTGTTTCTCATGCGTGGTCATGACATGTTCTGAAATACTGGCAATTTGTTCAGGTTTTTCTGCACGCTGCGCAGAGAGATAAGACTGGGTTTTATAAATTTTCCGCCCCACGATCCAGGCGGCATTGAACAGCAAAAAAATACACAGCAAGAGCAACAATTTAAACATAGTAGATCATCTCGTGTGGCTGATTTTATTTTTATTACCGAGCACTTCATATTCATTTGAATAATGGCCTAACACCTAGCATACGTCTATTTTTTAGACAGTGCAAACTCCTGCACTATTTCGATGATGGCATCCTTGCCTCGATTTTATGGGGATTTAAAGTAAGCACGGCGATTCTAGCAAAGCTTGCTGTAAATTTTAGCACCCGCTCCTGAGAAGCGTTGATTCTAGAAAATCAGATAAACAAAACCGACAGATCAGCAACATAAGTTATCTTCACCTACTGGTTTTTAAGAAAATCCTCTCAAAAAACTACAAGATTGTTATTTTGTTTCAACCTGCATTTCTCTTCCAATGAAGCCTTCCTGTAAATGTTCGAGAAAATGAATAACATGGTGATTCGTGAAGGGAAGATTCAGGATATACCTCAAATTATTCAGGTGATTCATGATAGTATTCAATCTTGTGTTTTAGATCATCAACGTGAGGACAGTCGCATCCAAAGCTGGCTGGAAAAATTTGATCATGCCAGCCTGATTGTCGATATGCTTTATAACGATTGTTGGGTTTGCCTTGTGCACGACAAAGTAGTCGGGTTTTTATTGGTCAGTGATACTGGAGAAATCCGGATGCATTATGTCGCCCCACATTGCCAGAGGCTTGGATTTGGCACCGAATTATTTAATCAAATGCATGCAGCATTAGTAGAGAAAAAAATCTATCAGATTGCAGTCAAGTCGACTCAAACAGCCCTCAGCTATTATCAGCGATGTGGATTTGATTCCAGCCCTGCACATTCACAAGATGATGGATCATATCTGTATAAATACGTTTTTTAATCCGCGCCCTGCTCAAAGTTTAATTGATCACGCCCGGTGTGTTTGGCCAGATACAGCTGTACATCTGCAGCTTTCATCAAGGCATGAATATCGGCATATTGATGTTGTGGGCTTATCCAAGCCGCGCCCACACTGACCGTGATCCAGGCTTTGCCATCCGGCCGGTTTAGATGTTCAAATTGTTGTTCCCGAATCTGCTGAATGACACGTTCCAGATATTGCAGGGCAACCTGAATCGGTATATCACCAAGCAGAATGGCAAATTCCTCCCCGCCATAACGCGCCAGATAACCCGATTGAGGCAAGCTGGCCTGAATCACCTTAACCAGGTTTTGTAGAATCTCATCACCCTTTAAATGGCCATAATGATCATTATAATTTTTAAAATAATCAACATCCAGCATGGCAAAAAGCAGTGTGGCATGTGAATGTTGCTGGCTTTGCAAAAACTTCTGCTGGATTTCACTATTTAAAGCACGCCGGTTAAAAGCACCGGTCAGCGCATCAATCTTCATCTGATGTTCCAGTTTGGCATTCAGTTGATGCAGTTGCTGGGTACGTTCTTTGACTTTTTGATCAAGCGAACTGTTGAGCTCGATGAGGTTAAAATTTAGCTGTTCTGTCTGATAAGTTTGATGCGCATAGTGTCTAGACTGCTGAAACATAATCAACAAGGCATATAAACTGGTGGAAATGAAAGACAAATGTGTGGTTTGAATAACATTAATCAGCAAGAGATAGTCATTTAAAAATGTCAGACACAAGAAAATAATGGCAAACAGATTCAGGCGTGAATACGGTTGCTTATCACGTAGGGTCTGATAAAACCCGTACATAAAATTCCCAATAATCACCAGACCATAAATCGCACTATAGAGCGCAAGACGTTCAAATAACTCGGGGGTAGAAAATAGCGTCACACTGATATTCAAAATCAATAAGACGATCGCAATATAATAAATCAGCGGTTTTAAATAGCGCTGATTAAACAGATGCATATAACTGAGGAAAAACAATACCGCCAGAAACGTAAACAGATACTCTAAACGTGTTCCCCATAACCAGTCGATATTGGTAAATACCGAATAGGCATAGGGCGCTGAAAACATATTATGCAGGGCCAGAAAGATAATAAAACAGCCAAACACAAAAATGCTTTTGCTATTACGCTCTTTCGATCCTCGAAATATTGAAAACAGGATATTGAAAACACCCACCCCGAGTACTGCGCCACAGGCCATGGCAATACTCATCATCAACTGCTGGAATTGACGATTGACTGTACCTGCGACCCCAATCTGCATTGGGCGTTCCAGCCCTCCATGCAAATGAGTGTAATTCGAGGCCTGAATGCTTAAGGTAATGTATTCACTGTCTGCAACGAAATAGCCAATCCGGGGGGCTTTTTCAGTGATCTGCTGTTCAGGTGTTTTACTGATTTGCCCAAGCCGGACAATAAACTCGCCATTTACATAGACCCGATAAGCGCCATATTGAGCAGGAATCCGAATGGCAATCCGGCGTCCGATAAATTCTTTAGGAATTTTATAATGGCTAATAAATGTGCCATAACCAATATTTGAGTTGGTCAGTATTTTAAAAGAAGCCGGCAATTCCACTGTTTTTGATAACAGTACGGAACTTGGCTGGACAATAAACTGGCTCGGATAAAATAACCATTTCCCCTGCAAAGGGCTGCTGCTGTGTTCGCTAAAATGAATTTCAGAGATATGATCACGGAACTGCTGCTGCACCCCGGGGGATGTGGCAGCGATCTGGGCAGATACTGAAGTGCTCATCAAGATGCCCCAGCTTATGGCCCAAACCCACATTACAAAATAGACATTCCTTATCACGTTTTGCAAAGACAGTAGTTTCCTGAAAAAGAGCTTTATTCTTCTTATAATCTACTTGGAATATCAGGGAGTTCAAATATTTTTTTGTAGTTTATCGGAAGAAGCCCCCAATACTGAGACTTCTCCCGATCAGCATTCACTCATGATACTGAATGAATCTTATTTCAATGAATTAATCACGTGTTTTTACATCAAACAGTTCAATTTCAAAAATCAGGTCTGAATTGGCTGGAATCACTTTGCCCATTTTACGTTCGCCATAGGCCAAATGTGCCGGCACTAGCAGTTTACGTTTACCGCCCACTTTCATGCCCAAAATGCCCTGATCCCAACCTTTGATCACACGGCCTGTTCCGATCACGGTTTCAAAATAATTACCGCGATCAATCGATGAATCAAACTTGGTTCCATCTTCTAGCCAGCCGGTATAGTGTGTGGTAATCAGCGCGCCTTTTACCGCCTCTTTCCCTTCGCCTACTTTTAAATCAATAATTTCAAGTTCGTTAATCATGCTTATTTACCTGAGATTGGCATAAATTCAAGAACCAGTATAAACCGGATTGATTGATTTTTTTAGGCTTTAGTCCTTGATGGATTAAAAGCTGAGTTCCTGAATATTCTGATCATTGAGTAAATGCAGGGTGAGTTTTTGATGGTTTTTGGCCGATCCCATCAGCACCCATCTTCCGCTAATCTGCTGCTCAACCTTGCGCTGTGAAGAATGCATGACTTTTAGCTTATATTGTTTGAAAAGCGATTCATAATGGTTGAGCTCATGTTTCTCAAAAGGACAGACAATTTCGTAATTACGTTCCTGATTCAGCGACTCGATCCCGCGCTGTACATACATCAGTAGAACCAGCACCACCATGACCATTAAAGTGGCCCAGATACTCAGGATTTCATAACCCGCACCGGCTGCCATGCCCAGTGCTGCGGTCATCCAGATGGTGGTGGCCGTGGTAATTCCTGAAATACGGTTCTCATCTTTGAGAATGACCCCTGCCCCTAAAAAGCCTAGCCCCGTCAGGACATTGGCCGCCAGCCGGTCAGGATTTTCCACGCCTATTTTCAGGGAAATGATAGTAAACAGACAGGAGCTGAGACTGACCATGATCATGGTACGCAGTCCGGCAGATTTACTGTGATATTCACGCTCTGCACCAATAATGGCCCCGATCGCGACGGCCAGCAGTAAATCATAAAGTTCATGGTACATGACACAGCCCTGAGTATTTTCATCCCTCAGGTATACGCAATTTAAGCGACAGGATACAAGTCCAGACGTGCATCCTTATGCGTCCTTATTGTAACTGTTCCCACTCGACCAGCACCTGCCCCTGATCGCCAATCAGAGTCCATTCACCATCCATCACATTGAGCTGTAACTGCATGGTGCGTGCACATAATTGTGGCAATGCATCGGTGGTTGTAGTCGATAATTTCCACACCTCCACATTCTTTAACGTCTTTAATTTGCTGCTGCGCTTATACCATTCATCTACCGCAGAACCATAGGTCACCACAGCCACTTGCTTACAACGCGCACTGGCTTTTTTGACTTTATCTTCATCCGGGCTACCGACTTCAATCCATTTCACCAATTGACCAGTGAGGTCTTTTTCCCACAAGGCCGGCTCATCGGTTTCAAACAGATCCTTGGTAAATTCCAGCGTTTCATCGGCATAACGCGCATACGCCAGAATACGCACCATCAGGCGTTCAATGGTTTCTGAAGGATGCAGCGCCATCGTCAACTGATAATCTGCATAACGGTGCGTATCCATATCTGCAATATTCAAATCAACCTTATAAATCGTCGCTTTTAACGCCATAACACAATCCTCAAATTTGGCGCCTAGCATATAAGATTTAGCAGTATTTTGCTGAACAGATTTAGGTCAATAACTCATTCAGTGCACTGGAAACAGTACTATTATTTTTCCGGATCAATACGGCATTGCATCAACGTGCTTTCAAACTCCAGCCAATCGCGTGACTGTTGATAAATCACTTCGACCCGGTTATCAATACCTGCCTCGACCGACTGATAATTAAACTGTTCCGGATTAAAATTAAAGCTTTTCCAGCCCTGATCGGTATTAAAAATTCCTTTGATTCTGAGCCAGTCTTTTTGTTCACACAGCAAGTCGAGCAAATCATAAAAATGAAATTGCCAGCGTTTTGGCAACTTCCAGCCCGCAACCTGATAGCCCTGCGCGCTTTCCACATAATGATAAGGCAGCTGCTGAATCAGCACGGGTACCTCTGGGGAAGGATTGATCTGTTGCTGTTTTAATAAAGGCTGGAGCTGACGTACAGAACCTTGATAATCCTGTTTAATCTGCTCAATACTCAGCTGTCCCTGCTCTGTGCACAACCACTGCTGGGCATAGACTTGATATTCCGCCTGAAGCTGCGTAAGCGCAGCATGATCTTCGGCTGTCATTAAATCTGTATGTGAAATCACCACAATCTGCGCGGCCTTAAGCTGATCTGCATACAGATTTTGCTGTGACCAATCCTGATCATGCAAACGTGAACCATCGACCACCGTGACCAAAGCCTGCATGTTTAAATGACTGTGCCAATGCGGTTCCGTCAACTGTTCTAACAATTGTGCAGGATGTCCCAGCCCGGTCGGCTCGATAAACAGCCGATCCGGTTTCACTTCGGACAGTAAACGTGACAAGGCAATCTGCATCGGCAACTGACTACTACAACATAGGCAGCCACCCAGTAATTCCTTTACCGCATAGCCTGAATCTTGTGGCAATAACTGCTGGTCCACCCCGATCTGACCGAACTCATTCATCAGTACGGCCCAGATTTCCTGTTCAGGTTTCTGCTGTAATAAATGCTTAAGCAGTGTGGTTTTACCCGCCCCCAAAAATCCAGAAATGATATGGACAGGAATCGGCTGTGCTGCGGACAGAATTTTCAAAATCGGTTCTCAAGAGATTAAATAGATAAGATCATGCCCTGTATTATAGGGCACAGCATGGTTTTAGAGACATTTTCTTGCTCAATGGCGACTTGAAACTATCAGTTTATAAGTTAATAGAATTATCTCAAATAGAGAATCTTGATGTTTATTCATATTTAAAATTCAGCTTTTTTGAAACATTCATATACATTTTCATTAAATAGAACACTGCATAATTAACAGTAATTAAACAACTTTCTGCATTGTGTATATGCTGAGTTATTCACTCCGTGTCGCTTTTGTTAATTGATTTGCTCATCAAAATTTCAGTGCTTAGGATGAACTCCTGTCGAATTGATGTGATGGTCAGCTCGGCAAATTACATGACATAAATAAAGGATGCCAAAAATGAAATATGCACAAATCTTACTTGCAACAACGCTTACTGCTGCTGCAGCCACCAGCTTTGCCGCTACTGAAACAACAAACGCAAATACAAACACTGAAGAAAAAGTGATTGTCAGTACCCAGGAATTGCCTGAGTCAAATGCTCCGGTTGCTGGCGCAAATGCAGAACAACCAGCTGCATCTGAAGCTGCTGCAGAAAGCGCAACACCTGCACAACCTGCAGCACGTTAAGTGATTTAACGACGGGTTAAATGATCAAAGAAAATATCAGGGCAGTATTTCTCCAGTAGGCTTAGCCTGTACTGCCTCATATTGATCGATGCTGAATCATGCTTTGCGCGGGTTCAGCATTTTTGTTGACTAGATTTAAATGCCCATCATAGTTAAAACTGATCACAGGATTGAGAATGACTATTGAATTATTTTAAATTTATCATTTAAATTCAGTTATTTGCATAAGAAAAAGCCACTTAAGATTAATATTATTGATATAGCTCAACTACTATCGCCTAACTTGTTTACAACTCAGAACTGTCCCTTAATAGATTGAAATGCAAGTCGATTGAATGGACATTCACTATGAGCAATACCAATTACAGCACTGATGTAGCAATCCTCGGCGCTGGGCCTGTAGGCTTAACCATTGCCAACTATCTGAGCAAGCAAGGCGTGAGCGTCACGATGGTCGAGCAACTCGATAGTTTGATTGATTATCCACGTGCCATTGGGATCGATGATGAATCTTTGCGTACCATTCAATCCTTAGGTTTGGTCGATCAAGTCTTGCCCCATACCACGCCCAATCATGCCATGCGCTTTTTAACACCTAAGGGTCGCTGTTTTGCAGATATTCAACCTTTAACCCGTGAATTTGGATTTTCACGCCGTAATGCCTTTATTCAGCCACAAGTCGATCAGATTCTGCTTCAGGGCTTAAAACAATATGAAAATACGCAGGTACTGTTCTCACGTCAATTGACCCAGTTTAGTCAGGATGCCGAGGGTGTAACACTTAACCTGCAAAACGAACAAGGGGATACAGAAACAGTCCGTGCCCAGTACCTGATTGCCTGTGATGGCGGTAACTCTTATGTACGCCGCAATCTGGGCATTGCTTTTGAGGGTGAAACTGCGCCGAATCAATGGATCGTGATCGATCTTGAAAATGATCCGCTTGCGACACCGCATATTTACCTGTGTTGTGATCCGGTACGTCCTTATGTATCCGCCGCATTGCCCCATGGAATTCGCCGTTTTGAATTTATGGTTATGCCGGGTGAAACTCAGGAAGAACTCAGCAAACCGGAAAATATTGCCAAATTACTGGCCAAAGTGCTTCCAAGTACCGATGGCATCGAAGTGATCCGTCAACGTGTTTATACGCATAATGCCCGTATTGCGGACAAGTTCCGGGTAGACCGCATTTTACTGGCAGGTGATGCTGCGCACATTATGCCCGTCTGGCAAGGTCAGGGTTATAACAGCGGGATGCGGGATGCCTTTAACCTGGCCTGGAAAGTCGCACTGGTGGTTCAAGGCAAAACCGGCCCAGAACTTTTAGATTCGTATCAGATTGAACGTAAAGACCATGCCAAAGCCATGATTGATCTGTCCGTAATGGCCGGTCATGTATTGGCACCACCGAAAAAGTGGCAAGGTTTTGTCCGTGACGGTATCGCCTATGCCCTGAACTATATCAAGCCGATCAAACAGTACCTGCTGGAAATGCGCTTTAAACCGATGCCGAAATATCATGATGGTGTGCTTTTGAGCAACGGCGCCAAAAATTCTCCAATTGGCAAGATGTTCATTCAGCCTCAAGTTCAGCTTGCATCAGGTGAAACAGTGTTACTGGATGAAGTCATCGGCAATGATTTTGCCATTATTGCCTGGGGTGTCGATCCAAAATGGGGCCTGAGTCCAGAGACACTGCAACAGTGGAAAACCCTCGGGGTAAAATTCATTCAGGTGATTCCGGCAGTGCAGTTACAAAATACCCAGCGCCAACCGTTTGAAGATGTCATCACCATTGGTGATAACGGCACAGAAATTCGCTCCTGGTTTGGCAATACTTCCGATTCAGTGGTGATCTTGCGTCCTGACCGTTTTGTGGCCGCACTGGCCATTCCACAATCACTGGAAAACACCAGTCAGCAACTGTTTAAAAAGCTGTACCTGAAATAATTTTAAGGTCATTTTTTACCACGCTTCGGCGTGGTTTTTTATTGTTTTTAGATATCTCGGACAATATATAGACCGAGGAGTTAGACTCGGTACTCTTGAAACCACTGGATATCTTTTAGGGAGTCGTGCTGTGCCATTTGTTGTAAAAAAGGTCTGAACTCGTCAAATGGCGGTAAAATTTTCGCAGAGATCGCAAAGACTAAACAATAAGCCGCATATAAGTCTGCTGCGGAAAATTCTTCACCCAGCAAATAGGGATTGGCCTGGCTTATGCCCTGTTTCAGAAAATCAAATACTGCAGCTTCATTCCCGAAACTTAGACTTCTGCGGTTCTGTTCAATATTTTCTGGCGAAACCTGCAAATTTTTTAGATCGATATATTCGGTGAAGGGCCCATGACAGAAAAATATCCATTTTAAATATGCCCCACGCTTGGGTTCATCCAAAGCAGGTGCCAAGCCTTGGTCAGAATATTTATCTGCCAGATAGATAAAAATGGCGGCCATTTCTGAAATGACAATCTCCTGATCGACCAGACAGGGAACTTTTCCCATCGGATTAATCTGTAAATATTCAGCTTGATGCATATATTCATAGGACACTTCCATCTGCTCAATCTGGCCTTCAATCTGCAATTCTTTCAATAAGGGCAACAGGGTCAGGCCCCGTGATTGCGGATTGTTATAGAGCTTCATCATATTGCTTTAACCATTTTTTATTTTTAGAGTTTCAGTATAAAACGGTTTTCTGTGCCAATTTACACAGATGTGCTACAGATCATTTCTGTCGCACAGCTTTTAAAATATAGGCAGACCAAAGATGCAAATCTTAAAAAAGATCGACACAAAACTTTTCTTTTAAGACTTTTAAAATCAGATCAATCACCACATGTTTTTGGTCTTTACGATAATTGGCATATAGCCCAATCATGGGCAAAGGTTCAAGGGTCTTTTTGACCACGATATTATCGCCGAGTAATGGAATCACATAGGCTGGTACCAGACTCCAGCCCACGCCCATTCCGACCAGATTGACATTGAGCAGGATATTGGTGGAATGCTGCACCACATTGACCTTCAATTTAGACTGTTTAAAAAAGTCTTGAATAATTCGATGCAGTTGTGGTGAAGCCTGCTCATCACTAATGACAAAATCCTGATTTTCAAAGCTCTTAATACTGACATGTGGCAGGGTCGCAACCGGAGAATCTTTCGGCACAATCAGGGTTAAAGGTTCATCAAAAATCCGGATCGAATCAAACTCGCTCGACTGTCCCGGATAGCGGGTAAAAGCAATATCGATCTGGCCTTTTCTTAAAGCACTAAACTGCTCAGCGTCGGTCAAACTATGAAATAGTGCTTTCAGTTCAGGAAAATGTGCGCGGATATTGGGCATGATATAGGGAAAGACTTTCATTTCCGCAACCGGTACAAATCCGATATTCAGCTGATCCTGATGTGCATTGGCAATCTGTCTGGCAGCGTGGATCGCACGTTCTGCATGTTCCAGACTGAGCAAAGCTTCTTTTAAAAAAACCTGTCCGGCCTCGGTCAGGTTGACCTTACGGTTATTTCGCTCCAGTAACTGTACGCCTACCTCACGCTCCAGATCCTTGATTTGCTGACTTAAGGAAGGCTGTACAGTATTCAATTTTTCCGCAGCCCGGGTAAAATTCAGTTCCTCGGCCACAGTGACAAAATAACGTAAATGTCTTAATTCCATTTTATGCTTCCTGATTTTCCGGTACGTGTATTGGTCTTTTGGCCACATACTGACGATAAACCAAGATCGTCACAATGACGAGTGCAGCACTCGACACATACATCGCTTCAAAGCCCCAATAGGCAATCAATAGGCCCATCACCACGGAACCTACCGCCAAACCCAGATCAAACAGGGTAAAGAAGGTTGAAATCGCATGTCCCATACGCTGCTTATCGACAGATTGAATTGCGAGTGTCTGCAGACATGGAAATAATGAACCATAACCGATCCCTACAAAGACCGCTGATAACCAGAGCGTCCATTGATTGGATATCAGACTCACCATGACTAGGCCAATCGCAAAGAAAATAAAGGAAGGATAAATGACAGCACTTGGCCCCTTACGATCATAGATTTTCCCGACCCACGGCCGTACCAACAGCATCGAAGCCGCAAATACAATAAAAAATACGCTGGTATAAGCCAAAAGCTGCTTGCTTTCACTAAATGCCGTGATAAAACTCATGATGCCCGAATAAGCAAATGCCGTCAGCAATGCCACACAGCTTACCGCCAGGACTTTCACTTCCAATATATCTTGTAGACTTAATTTGGTTTTTTCTGTGCCAATCCGCCTTGATTTTGGCAGTTCGGTAATTTTCAGCATCCAGCAGAAAATCAGTCCTAGAGAAATAATAATAGCCAGAATCCCAAATAAGCTTTTAAAGCTAGTGAATTGAATGACGGTCAAGGCCAGCAATGGGCCAAATACCACCCCCAGATTGGTTGACATGACAAAATAGCCCATGCCCTCGCCTTTACGCTGTTCTGGAATAAATTCATTGGCCACCGGCACCGCCACCGTAGTCAAAATGCTGAACCAAATGCCATGTAGAAATCGCACCAGCAACAGTGACCACAAGCTATCAATGAGCAAATAGCCAAAGGCAAACAGCGCAAAAATCACGCCTGCACCGCGCATCGAGATTTTCTTGCCCAATTTTTCGATGATCATGCCGGAAAAAGGCCGAACTGCAATTGATGATGCCAGAAACAAGGTCAGTGCCAAACCTGCTTCTTTGACTGAGCCATCCAAATCTTTCATGATGTAAATCGGCAAGATGGTCAGTAAGGCAAAATAATAAACAAACAGAAAAAAGTTATTGCATAAGCACAAGATAAATGAGCGATTCCATAAACGCTCGGGGCTGAGAGACATAAAAACCAACTTTAAGAAAAATAGACCAGGCTCAGGCTTGAATCACAGCAGGATGCAGCACTAACTCAACCAGCGCCCGGATGTAATTTTCATCCGGCATACGATTGAAAAAAATAATCTGGTAATGGATCGGGCCGTACAAACTGTCCAGCATTAAATCAAAAGGATAATCCGCGCGAATCTCGCCACGTTCAATCGCTTGCTGAATCAGTTGATGAGTCTGCTGTCGACGCGGCAATAAATATTGCTGAAAGAATTCACCGGCCAGTTCACGATGATTGGCGATTACCACCAGTAAAGCCCGACCAATCGGATGGTTGAGCGCCTGAGACAACAAGCTTAGCTGTCGAATCAGATTACTTTTCAGGTCATTTGCAGGATCAGGCTCAAAGACTGAGACCGTATGCTGTTTGAAGGTATCTAGCACCAGCTCCGATTTATGCTTCCACCAGCGATAAATCGTAGATTTTCCCACCCCAGCTCGTGCTGCAACAGCCTCAATAGTCAGTTGATGATACTCTCCCTCTGCCAATGCATCGGCAACCGCCTGCAAGATACATTGCTGTCGTCGTGAGCTTTTTTCGTCATGATTCATAAAGTCTACTTATCTTCAAACACAATCGATACGATACGTATCGTTTTATATTAGAGCAAAAAACGATAAAGCTCCAGACATAAACTGAAATTAAGGCAAAAAAGACTCTCTTATAAAGTCATGCTGATCAGTTAAAGAATTTAAAAATAGACGCTTTAACTGCTTAGTCGTTCATGATGGAGTCTTAAGGTTTTAAATCAAATATTTTCAATATCATTTGTTACTTTGATTTCATTCAAATGAGCAGCGGAACTTCGCAAGGAAGGCATCTTGCAGTCATATTCCTCACCGCAAAACTCGTCAGCCACCCTCGACTCGTAAATTTGTCATGGAGACCATCATTTTTTAAATCTTGCGGTGCAATACACCCCATGCCTCAAACAGTTGCGGATGACTTTTCCACCTATCACATATAATCCTCAATTTAAAAAAGAAAATGCCAGTCAATTGGTTAACTGACTGGCATTAGTCTTATGAAGATGTTTTTAAATCACCGCTTAACTCTGTGCAGTCTTTTTATAAATACTGCATGAAGGATGATGATTCTCTTGCAAACGCGCGACTTTACGCTGTTCGGCTGCTTCAAAACGGCAACGTTTCCAGTCATTGTCCAGGTTCAAAGCCGGAATCTGTTTCGGTTTGCCATTTTCATCTACGGCTACCATAGTGAAATAACAGCTATTGGTATGGCGTACCGTTCTTTTTTGAATATTCTGCGCTTCTACACGAATCCCGATTTCCATCGAGGTGCGACCAACATGGTTGACACTGGCCAAGAAAGTTACCAGCTCACCCACATGAATTGGTTCCTTAAAGTTTACCTTGTCTACCGATAAGGTCACGACATAACTGCCCGAATAGCGACTCGCACATGCATACGCCACCTGATCCAGTAATTTCAGAATGGTTCCACCATGAACATTTCCTGAAAAATTTGCCATATCTGGCGTCATGAGAACTGACATCGTTAACTCTGACTGGTCATCTGACACTGCTGCAATTTGATCTAAAGGGGCCATCGTTTTCTTTGAACTCTTTGAATGACAAGGTTATCGCTTATTATTATAGCGTTTTTAACATGAATAAAATGTTCAATTCGGCAAATGAAGCATCATAATTATTGATATAGAAACTGCACTCATACAGAAAAAAATATATTTAACAGATCTCAAGGCTCAGCAAGAAGCTAAGTTCCAAACAAATAAACACTTATTGATCCAAAGCATCTGCTTACTCAGCTCAAGTTTTTTTCGGGCCGCTCTCATTTTGCAAAAAATAATTCAAGATGTTGGATAAATCATTACTGATTTAGCGCATGAGTGGTTTTAACATTTCCTGGGCGACATTTTCATAGCTGAGAATTTGCTGACCATCCAGTGTGGTAGTGACCGTGAAAGAACCATCTTGATGTGCAGCTGTCACTGTAAAAATATAGTGTTCAAATTGCGCCAACTTGACCTGATGTCCAATTTTAATCTGATTCATTGTCGTTACATCTATTCATTAATCTTTCAAAGCACATTCTGTCATGAACAATATTTAAATATTTGATCAACTTAAGTATAGGAATAATAATATTAAAATTTCGACTTAGAAAAGCAACACTTATTCCAAAAAAAATATAATTTATAATTCAACAACTTATAGTCAAAATAAAGCTTATCTCTCCTGAAAATTCTGGCCAATTCATATGCAGAAACAATGATTTAATCTTTTATAACGATCAGCCAGTGTTAAGATCAGAATCTGGAAAGCATAGGGATGCAATAGCTTTGCCTACCTGGTTCGATCTCATAAAAAATGAACAAAAAAATTTAACCGCAATATGCTTTAGGGCTGCTGCTGTTCCTGAGCCACAAAGAGCGGAATATGATGGCCGCGAGCATAATTATATTTTTGATAAGCGAGAGAAATATCCATCAGTTTTAACTGTGCAGCATCAATGCCGGCCTGCATGGTTAATTCTCTGCCACGTACATCAAAGATATGTCCTTTTTCCCGTAAATCGGGCTGGATCACCACATCGGCATGCTTTAATTCTTCTTGTGCCAAGTGTTGCTGCATAATATTAATATTCTGGTTAAACAGTCCCCAGACATTACTGGTTTCCGTATGAATAGGCTGTGCCAGAATATCAACCGCAATCACAATATCTGCTCCCAGCTCACGTGCCACATTCACCGGTACCGGGCTGACCAGCCCGCCATCGACATATTCTTTTTCTTCAATTATTGTTGGAATAAACATACTCGGAATCGACACTGAAGCACGTACTGCCTGTCCAGTATTGCCATAATTAAAAACGACTTTCTTGCCTTCTTTTAGTGCTGTGGCCACCACAAACATCGGGATTTTCATGGCTTCTAGTGGAGTTTGATCGACTTGTAAATTGACATAGTCTTCTACTTTTTTGCCATCAAAAAAACCTTTTCGATCCAGTTTGATATCGCGTACATCGGTTGCTCGCATGCTCAAGGCAATATTGCGCAGCTCAATCGCCGGTTTACCACTGGCATAAATAGATCCGACGATGCTGCCCGCACTGGTTCCAACAATAAAATCCGGACGAATACCGGCCTGTTCCAGTACTTCGAGCGCACCGATATGTGCATAGCCACGTGCGCCACCACTGCCTAAAACGAGAGCAATGACCGGACGCTGTTCAGTTTGCTTGATCTTTTCAAAATCAATTTGATTCGGACGTGCCTGAGCTTCTCCACGTTGCGCAGCGGGTTGTAGATGATTGGTAGCCGACTGGACTGTCATCGGTGTGGTTTGACAACCACTCAGGCCGAATGCACCCAGTACCACAATACTCAACACATATTTCTGCATGTAGAGAATGTCCTCATTAACTTAAAGCAGCATAGTGTATAAACACCTGCTTAAATAATCTGTAGAATTTCGTAAAATTGTCATACAGTTCGGGTAGTTTGTCTTCATTTTCCCCTTCATGCTATGTCAGTCATTTCACTGTACCGGATTTTTCTGATTTTCCTGCAACTGGGCTGTATTTCATTTGGCGGGCCAGCCGCACATCTGGTATTTTTTCACCGCAAATTTGTGATGCAACTACAATGGCTCAATGATACCCAATACAGTCAACTGGTGGCTTTGGCGCAGCTTTTACCGGGTCCGAGCAGTAGTCAGGTGGGTTTGTCTATCGGATATCTGCAACGTGGTTATCTAGGTGCATTGATGGCATGGCTGGGATTCACCCTGCCCTCGATCATACTCATGACTGGTGTCGCGCTACTGGGTCAACACTATGTTCATATTCTAAACTCAAATAGCTTTCATACCATTCAGCTCATTGTATTTTCTGTTATTGCCTGGGCATTCTGGCAGATGCTGCAAGGCTGCTGTAAAACGGCCTGGCAATATGCAGTCCTGCTGCTGTCTGTCATATTATTGACGGTAATTTCGGTGAGTTATAACCAGATTCTCGTCATCATCCTCGGTGCAATTTGTGGAATGTTGATGGGATATTCTTCCAGATTAAATCCGAACAAGCCCAAAGACAGTGACAGTACTGAAATCAGCTCGCCTTATCTGCAATCTGCTGCTGCACCCTACTGGCTGCTGGCATTTATCTTGCCATTTTTGCTGCTGCCCCTAGCGGATAAACTATCGAATGGGTCGGGCCTACAATTCCTGAGTGATTTTTATCAGACCGGTTCGCTGGTTTTTGGTGGTGGTCATGTGATTTTGCCCTTACTCCATCAGGATTTTGTCGCGACTGGCATAGTGAATGCGCAATCTTTTGATCTTGGCTATGCATTTGCCCAGCTCATGCCCGGGCCACTATTCAGTTTTGCTAGTTATATTGGCGCTGTGCTGCCGTGGACGCCCTATCTCTGGCTGAATGTACTTTTAGCGACCTGTGCAATCTTTTTACCCTCATTTTTTCTGATCTTTGCCACCTTGCCCTACTGGTCATGGCTGCTGCAGCAACGGCTGATTCATCAGGCCGTGATGGGAATTAATGCAGCGGTAGTGGGTTTGTTACTGGCTTTGCTCCTGAATCTGTCACAACGTTATTTTAACAGTATCTCCGACCTGCTGTTCGTTGTGGTAATGATTGCTTTACTCCGTTCAAAATTACCAGTCTGGTGCAGCCTGATTCTGGGTTTTATCCTTTATCAAAGTTATTTGAATTTCTTTTAAAATACTCCAGCCATAAAAAAGCCCTGAACGATCAGGGCTTTTTGCTTTGCAGGGTTACCAGATATCAGATTTGACCTTGTCTTTAAACTTAGGATGATTATCCAGTTTAAACTCAGGTTCTTTCACGCCACGCTTCAACTGACCGGTATAGTCTTTGAGTAGCATGAGCAAGAATGGCATCAGCAACAGAATCGCAATCAAGTTAATACTTGCCATGATGCCCATAAACAGGTCTGCCATATTCCAGATCAATGGCACACTGGCGACAGAACCGAAATAGACCATGATCAACACAAAAATCCGGAAGATCAGCATGACCCGGCGATTGTTATTAATGAACTGAACGTTTCCTTCGGCATAGGCATAGTTACCAATAATCGAAGAATAGGCAAATAGGAACAGGATCAAGGCCAAGAAATCATCACCCCAGGCACCAATCTGGCTTTCCAGCGCCATCTGAGTCAGGGTCACGCCTTCAAAACCGGCATTTTCATACAGGCCCGAGACCAGAATAATAATCGCAGTACATGAACACACCACAAAAGTGTCTACAAATACCCCGAGCATTTGTACCAGACCCTGATTGACCGGATGCTTCACATCAGAGGCTGCGGCAGCGTTCGGTGCTGAACCCATCCCGGCTTCGTTAGAGAACAGACCGCGTTTGATCCCCATCATCATGGCCATAGAGATCATGGCACCAAAGAAACCACCCGCGGCAGCTTCAAACTCAAAGGCTTTACTGAAAATCAGCTGAAAAATGGAGGGCAAGACATCGTAGTTGATCACGGCAATATACAAGGCCACCGCCAGATAAAGCACGGCCATAAAAGGCACAAAGCTTTCAGCGACTTTCGCAATCCGTTTAATCCCGCCAAAAATAATCATAGCCGTGATTAGAACCAGGAACAGACCGACCCATGATATTTCCAGATTCAATCCACCTAAGGGCAGCAGCAGGTTCGCCTGATCCCAGCCCCAGGCATGCGAGGTTGCGCCGCTAATTGCATTGGCCTGAACCGCATTAAATACAAAACCATAAGTCGTGATTAATGCAATCGCAAAGACAATCCCGAGCCATTTCTGTTTCAGGCCTTGAGTAATGTAATACGCGGGGCCACCACGGAATTGCTGGTTTTTGTTATCTCGCACTTTGAACAACTGTGCCAAAGAGGATTCCACCAAAGCAGAGCTCATACCTAGAAATGCAGTAACCCACATCCAGAACACGGCACCAGGGCCACCAATTGCAATCGCAATGGCAACACCCGCGACATTGCCCACCCCGACCCGGCTTGCCAATCCGGTAACAAAAGCCTGAAACGGGGTAATCCCGTGTGTATCCTGAACCTTGCCACGGCTATTTTTCATGACTTTCATGCTGTGCCAGAACAAACGAATTTGTACTGCACCGGTCATGATCGTATAGAAAATACCGACTGCGACCAGAAACACCACTAGAAAGTCCCATAAAGGGCCATTCAGGGCATTAATCCAGCCGAGTAAGGTTTCATTTAACTGATCATTCATGTCACATCCTTATGAGCCTATGACTCATCGTATCAGGCATAAAAATTATGCAAAAAACTTCAAAATCATCTGAATAACAGTAGCATTGATTAAGTCAACGAAGAACGCCCCACATAATGGAACGATCAGGAAGGCCTTATGCGACGCACCATACATATTGGTAATCGCCTGCATATTGGCAACCGCTGTTGGAGTTGCACCCATACCGAAACCACAATGACCTGCTGCAAGTACCGCAGCATCATAGTTCTTGCCCATCAGGCGGAAAGTTACAAAACCGGCATACAAAGCCATGGTGATGGTCTGTGCACCCAGAATTACCATCAGTGGTCCTGCAAGGTCAGCCAATTGCCATAATTTCAATGATAACAATGCCATCGCCAAGTACAGCGACAATGAAGCATTACCGAACACATCAATCGCACGATCGAAAATCTGAACTTTGAAAATACCTTCCAGTACATTACGCAGGATGACACCACCCGCCAATGCCCACACGAATGTTGGCAGTTCAAATGCAGTACCTTTACTGAAACCCGTCATAAACTCTGCAAAAGCCAAACAGCCTGCAAATAGACCCAAAGTCGTGATTGCATTATCTGCGGTAATTAAACGCACCTGATGCGGATATTCAAATGGAATATATTCGGTCGAGTTGATATCCATTGGCGTGCTATCACGCTTTTCGATTTGTTGATCCGTACGTGCAATTGCGAGATTATGACGGTTAATCAGCAATTTTGCTAAAGGACCACCAATAATCCCACCGATAATCAGACCAAAAGTAGCACTGGCCATCCCCAGTGCAAGCGCCCCCTGAATGCCATGTTCAACCTCAAAAATCTCGCCCCATGCACCTGCAGTACCATGACCACCGGTTAAGGTAATTGAACCTGCAATCAGGCCAATCAATGGGTCAATACCGAGCAAGGTGGCCAGACTCATGCCGACTGCATTTTGCAAAATAATGAAAGCCGAAACAGCAAACAGGAAAATAACCAGACCGACACCGCCTTCACGCAACTTGGAAAAGTTGGCACTCAGACCAATCGAGGCAAAGAAAATCAGCATAAAACTGGTTTGTAATTCTGCACTGGTGGTGATGCTATATCCCCACAGTGCATGCACCAGCAACGAGATAATTGCAGCGACTAAACCGCCTGCGACCGGCTCAGGAATATTGTAGCGCTTTAAAAAATCGATTTTATTAACCAGGAATCGGCCGAGTAACAAAACAATAACTGCGGCAATCAAGGTATAAAATGCGTTAAAAGTAAAATCCATAATTTCTTGCCCAAGATAATGTTGATTTTTTATCATTCTAAAAGTGATGCAGAGATACCGAGCTTTAGATCTCTCATCGATTTCGACCTAAAATATTCTGATCTCATCTAATGCTTTTAAAATAACAAAATGATCCACCATCTCTTTCAAACTTATGAATATCATCATCACGATCATATTCAACAAATGAGAGATTTATAAAAGCCAAAATACAGCTTTGATTCAAGCTCTATTGCTGTCAATGAATGGTATAAGCATACAAATTTAACAGGAGAGTCAGATCTATAAGACTGTGTTCTACTTCTCAAAAAACACCAAGGTTTAGTGAGCGCTTTTAACCTGACTAGCTTAATTCAAGCCACTTGGAATAGCGTTATTTAAAATAAATCTTGTGCATGCCGACCTTGAATTTTCCCAAAGCGCATGGATTAAGATGAAAAGCTGCATATTATGCTGTTTCTTTGTATAAAGTTTTATTGTTTTTTATTAAGAATAGTTAATCAATCTATAAAAAATAATTATTAGTCCAAGGTTTTTAGATGAGGGTCAAACTCTCTAGTTATCGAAAAAAAATATTAATCTCTTACTTAAAACTTTATCAAACCAAGAAATTTCAATGAAATTAACATGGTTTTCTATCCCAATCCACTTCATCTGTGCAGGCAATTAGTATGTTCAAATGGTTCAAGCATCCGAGTTTTAAGCTAATTTTTAATTTCATCAAAGCTTTTTAACCAATGTCCTGACTATTTGACTGAGGCTATTTAAAACATCAAGCTAGATATCAATCTTTTGTTTCACTGATAAATACTTTTTCCATTCGGGCAGGGATTAAATTTTTCTGTCCACCCTACTGTTTGTTTAGTTTATAGTCATTCAAAACTTCATATGGATATTCGATTGGACATCAAAATGGATCAAAAACTTGTTCATGCTGTAGATCAAACGATCACCTCTCGCCATTCGGTGCGCGCTTTTTTAAATACGCCGGTCAGTACAGACATCTTGAAACAGATTTTAACTGTGGCCAGCCGCGCACCTTCGGGCACCAATACCCAACCTTGGAAAGTCTATGTTGTGACAGGTAAAAAACGCGATGAACTGGTAGAACGCGTCTGTCAGGCCCAAATGCAAATCTATGCCAATCCCGAGCTGGCGGAACAATACCAAGAAACCTTTGCCTATTATCCTGAACAATGGCTCTCGCCGTTTATTGAACGTCGTCGTGAAAATGGTTGGGGCTTATATGGTTTGCTGAATATTCAAAAAGGCGAAAAAGAAAAAATGGCACGGCAGCAGCTGCGTAATTTTGAATTATTTGATGCACCGGTGGGACTGTTTTTTACCGTACATCGCTCTTTGGCCATTGGTTCGAAAATGGATATTTCGATGATGATCCAGAATGTCATGATTGCAGCAAAAGCCCGCGGTCTGGACACTTGCCCGCAGGCCGCCTGGAATCATTTCCATCCCATCGTACTCGATCTGGTCGGTGCACCTGAACATGAAGAACTGGTCTGTGGCATGGCCTTGGGCTATGCCGATCCAGAGCAGATCATTAACAGCTTTATTACGCCGCGTGTCCCGGTAGAAGAATTCGCTGTATTTATTGATGAGTGATGCAAGCAGGGCTAAGCCAACTTGCTTAGCCCTCTGCTCAATCCAGCATTTTTAATATATTAGAGAACGCCCAGCATCTATGCATTTTTCAAGATTGGCATCTTGATTTTAAAAATCGCCCAAGCGGAAATACCTACAAAAACCAGCATGATCAATGCCATATTTAATAAGGCATGCCAGATCAGAAAATTCAGTAATACACCGCCCAATAAGCCACAGACAAATTGCATACTGCCCATAATCGCACTGGCGGTTCCCGCCCGCTCGCCCTGTTTAGCCATTGCTAAAGCCATGGCATTCGGACCAGTAAACCCAAGGGCTGCCACCACAATAAACATGCCTAACAACACCCAGAGCACAGAATCGACATCCAGACAGCCCAGCAAGATTAACCCTAATACACCGGCAAACTGCAGACAGGTGCCGATTTTCAAGCGCTGTAATATCGAGAATCGCCCAGCCAGACGTTTATTCAAGGTCGAAAACAGCATGATCCCGAAGGCATTAGCACCAAAGGCATAAGCAAACTGCTGCTCAGTCAGCTGATAACGATCCATCAGAATGGTAGAAGAAGCACTGATATAACAGAACATCACTGCACCGGAAAAACAGCCAGCATAGAGCAGGCGTCGAAAGCTTGGATCCTGAAAAATAGTACGGTACAAACTTAATACCTGCTGGAAGTTCAGCTTGAGACGACGTTCTGGCTCCAGAGTTTCTTTAAATAGAAAATGTACACAGGCCAGACTCAACAGACCGCAGCCCATCAGCACCAAAAAAATCACATTCCATTCATAAAACATCAACACCCAGGCCCCCAGACTCGGCGCGAGAATGGGTGCAATCGCGGTCACAATCATCATGCTGGCAAAAGCCTGAGCTGCTGAATGCATATCCAGACGATCACGAATGGCCGCACGGGCCATGACCACCCCGACACAACCACCCAAGGCCTGCAGAATCCGTGCAGCGATCAGACTCCATTCATCCTGTGCAAACACACACAGCAGACTTGCCACAATGTATAAACACAGCCCAAAATACAGCGGTGGTTTACGCCCAATCCGGTCACTGATCGGCCCATAAATCAGTTGCCCCACAGCCAGACCGAAGAAGTAAGCTGGCAAGCTATTCGAGACCATTTGGGTACTGACGCCAAAATCTGCTGCCATCGCCGGCAAGGCAGAAAGATACATATCAATGGATAAAGGTCCGAGCGCACTCAGTGCCGCTAGCAAAACAATCCAGGACATGGCATAAGGTGGTTGTACGATTTTATTCGATGGCATAAGCATGAAGATTTAAAGCGCTAATATGCAGACAAATTAACACAGTGCATAGTATGATTTAGCTTGAAATGAAATTTTATAAACCTACTATTTTTCATTGGCATATTCAGATTCATCTGTAAGACTGCAGTATAAAGGACGACTTTTGAAATCTTGGCTCACTCGTCTCAAGCAAACCACCTATAATACGACCTTGATGTATAACCTGCGTATGATGACGGCATTTGCAGGTACCGCCTTTGTTCCCTATTTTATGGGGCAACAATTGATGACGATTCCCCTGACTTTAGGTGTGGTCGCAGCCGGTTTAAGCGATATTGATGACCGCTTTTCGGTGCGTATTCTCAATCTCCTGTATACCTACATGGGTTTCTTTATTACTGCGGTTGGCGTTTATCTGCTCTATCCTTATCCGCCGCTGTTCGCCTTGGCCTTGATTGTTTCTTGTATTGGCCTGATTCTGCTTGGCTCCCTTGGCAGGCGCTATGCCACAATTTCTTATGGCTGTCTGGTGGTTTCCGTCTATGCCATGCTGGGTGTCGAACTGTTCGATGAATGGTATAAGCAGGCCGGCTTGCTGGTCATCGGTGCGATGTGGTACGGCATTCTGTCGACGCTCAGCTTCCTGGTCTTCCCTGCCCGGTTGGCACAAGACAAGCTTGCCACCTCTTATGCTTCGCTTGGTGACTTTTTATATGCCAAGTCCAATCTGTTTGATGTGGACATGACCCCGACCAGTTATCAGCAGAGCATGATTGATCTTTCTCTTGAAAATGGCAAACTGATTGCCATTTTTAACGAAATGAAAACGGCGCTCTTGACCCGTCTAAAAGGCGACCGTGGGCAAAAAGATACCCGTCGCAGTCTGCAATATTATTTTGTGGCGCAGGATATTCATGAACGTGCCGATTCAGCCCATATTGATTATCAGAAACTGGCCAAGATTTTCCAGCACAGCGACATCCTGTTCCGCTTTCAGCGCATCATGTCGATTCAGGGCAAAGCCTGCAAGGACCTGAGTGAAAGTTTGCTGCTGCGCAAGCCTTATGTACATAACAAACGCTTCAAGCATGCTTTTGACAATCTTCGGCTGTCTCTGGAGAAATTACGTCAGGATCAGCATTATGATCAGGTCTGGATTAATGCTTTATTTTCACTATTTCAGAACCTGAAATCGATTGATGCCCAGTTACGTAACCTGGAAACCGAGCAAAGTATCAAAGCCGAGCGTTTTAAACATATTGAAAACCAGCTCAGAGATGATGACCTGAAAGGCTGGGACGACATCAAGGTTCGAATTAAACAGCATCTCACTCCAGAATCGGTGCTGTTCCGGCATGCCATCCGCCTGTCGATTGTGCTGCTGATCAGCTATATCTTTGTACAGGTCAGCAATATTGAATATGGTTACTGGATTTTATTAACTGCACTGTTTGTCAGCCAGCCAAACTTTAACGCCACCAAGCGGCGTTTACGTCTGCGGATTGTCGGTACCTTGGTCGGTATTATTTTCGGTTATGCCATTTTATATTTTGTACCTTCTGTCGAAGGACAATTATTACTGCTGGTGTTCAGCGGGATCTTGTTCTTTGAATTGCGTAGTAAACAGTATGCCCAAGCCACGGCCTTTATCACGATTCTTGCCTTGATCAACTTCAATCTGGATGGTATGGGCTTTGCTGCGGCTATCCCGCGGATGATTGATACCCTGATTGGCTGTGCCATTGCCTGGTTCGGGGTCAGCTTTATTTTCCCGGACTGGAAGTTCAGACGTTTGCCGCGCAGTATCAAACGCAGCTTGCAGGCAGAAGCGGACTATTTAAGTGAAGTGATCGAGCAATATAAATCGGGGCGTAATAATGGCCTGAAATATCGGATTGTGCGCCGTGCTGCCCACAATACCGATGCAGAGGTGGCTTCACTCATTTCGACCCTGGCCACTGAACCGGATATTGATCCGGTACAAAAATCGCTGGCCTTTGAGTTCCTGTGTCTGAACCATACTTTTATCAGTTATATCGCCGCGCTGGGTGCGCACCGGGGAAGAATTGAGGATCAGGACATTCTGAATTTACTGGATAATGCATTAGAGAACATTCGCGGTGCATTATTACGAGACGAAACGCCCGATTTCAGGGCGCAAAATATGATTGTCCATATTCGTCAGCGCCTGTCACATGATCAGGAACAAGATCAGAAATCTCTGATCATTTTGCAGCAGCTGTCTTTAATGTTCAGTATTTTAAACCAGTTGAGCCAATTGAAACAAAGTTTGAGTCATGAGCGTGATGAACAGGCAACAGAACTCGGTTCATTATAATTTGGATGATTTTGGAACAATATACTCACTGAATTGGTACAATTAATGCTAAACTTTTTACAGTTTTAAATCTGCTAGTTTCACTATGACCGCGAAAAATTTATACGCTTATACCCTACAGCCTGTGAACTATGAAATTTCAGAAGCCGAGCAGCGTCATGCTCAGCTGGTGATCTGGCGTAGTACCAATAAAATTGGCATGAAAGCATGGCTGATCATGGGTGCTGTTGTTGCACTTTCTATTCTGGGCCTTCTGCTTCTCAAGAACTATTCAACCGTGTTCTGCTGGGTGGCGATTGCCTGTGTGGTGTTGTATTACCTGATCCGTACCTTTGGTCTGGAATGGTATGTTAAACGCAAGATGAATGAATTTCCGGTACAGGAAATCAAAGGTGTTCGTCTGGGCGTACAACCGCACGGTATCATCATGCGTCAGAAAATGGGCATGCAGGAAGGTGTGGGTGCGATCAGCTGGAAAGACATTTATGAATGGTACAACACACCAGAATTCATGTTGGTCAATTTCAAGGTAAAAGGCCAGCAAGGTGCTTATATCCTGCCTAAACGTCTGGACAGCAAAAACTTTTCTTTTAACACGATTCGTAAGCATCTAGAAGCAGAAGTTGGCGCAGCCAAACAAATCTAAACTTGTACACGTTTCAACAAAAAACCTCCTGCCCCGGCATGGAGGTTTTTTTAATCCTAAAACAATAAATGATAATGAGAATAAATATTATCCTCAACATCTATAATTCAGTATTAAAGTTCAGTTATAATTTGGCCACTTTTATAAAGCTCACCCTTAATCTGACGACCATGTTTAAAAAAACATTTTTCCAAATCCACTGGTTTCTGGGGATTACAGCAGGTTTAATCCTCTCTTTGATGGGCGTCACTGGCGCAATTTATTCCTATGAACAACAAATCTTAAAATGGATAAATAACGACAGTTATACGGTTCAGGTTCAGCAAGGTGACAAACTTACGCCTGCTCAGCTGTATCAGCATTTTCAAAATACCACTCCAGAGATGAAGATTAACAGTATTAGCGTGGCACAAGATCCAAGTGCTTCAAGTACTGTAAATATTGCCAAAGAGGGAGCACGGCGTGGTCATAACATCCTGATCAATCCCTATACTGCCGAAGTTTTGCCTGAAATTAAGGGTCGGGAATTTTTCCAGTTTATTCAGCAACTGCATCGTAATTTAACGGTTGGCCCGGTCGGCAAACAGATTACCGGTGCTTGTACTTTAATGCTGATCTTTTTCGTCTTGTCCGGTCTTTACCTGCGCTGGCCAAAGCGTCATTCGATCAAGCAATGGTTCTTTGTAAAACCCAAGCTGAAAGGCCGTAATTTTATCTGGGATCTGCATGCTGTTGTGGGAACCTGGGTGGTGATTTTCTACCTGATTCTGGCTTGTACCGGCCTGTACTGGTCCTATGACTGGTGGCGTAGCGGGATGTTTAAAGTTCTCGGCGTTGAACGTCCACAGCCTACCATGCAAGCCAATGCGGGCAATAATCGTGGTGAAGGACGTCAAGGTGGCGAACGCGGCCCACGTGGTGAAGGACGCGAAGAAGGCATGAATCCAGAACAGATTAGCCGCGCGCTAGATTTGAGCTGGACTGGCTTTAATACTGAATTTTCAGATAAATATTCCACAGTAACCTTTAATCTTCCCAAAAAACCCGACGGCAGCATGCAGCTCAGCTTTGTCGATCCGGTTGCCCAACATGAACGTGCGCGGAACAGTGCCACTTATAATTACCAGACAGCCGAATTTACAGAAGTTGAGCTCTATGAAGATAAAAAGCTCAATGAAAAGATCATGAGCAGCATGTTACCGGTGCATCGTGGCAGCTTCTTCGGCCCGATCTACCAGTTCTTTGCCATGGTCGCAGCCTTGTTAATGCCATTATTCTTTGTGACAGGCTGGATGCTGTATCTGAAACGTCGTAAACAGAAGCGCTTAACGCTGGCAGCGCGTCAGGGTGTCACTCCAGTTGACTTAGATGAAAATGCCAAACCTTGGCTGATTGCTTATGCATCACAAACAGGTGTCTCAGAACAACTGGCTTGGCGTACAGCAACTGCCCTGCAGGAAGCGCGTCAGCCAGCAACAGTAAAAGCGGTACAACAACTGACGCTTGCCGATTTACAGCAAACCGAGCAGGTATTATTTGTTGCCAGTACTTATGGCACAGGTGAAGCACCTGATCTGGCCTCTTCTTTTGAGAAAAAAATCCTGTCCGGCAAAGCTGATCTGCGGCATTTAAATTATGCGGTGTTGGCGCTCGGTTCTCAAGAATATCCGGATAGCTATTGCAGTTTTGGTCACCGTATTGACCAGTGGTTGCAGCAAAATGGTGCCCAGCAGTTATTCACTACCATTGAAGTGGATAATGCCAATAATGAGCACATCCAGCAATGGAATACTGCACTGGCACAAGTAACTCGCCTTGAACTGCAAGCCATGGGTATCGATAAAACCTTTGATCAGTGGACACTGACTCAACGTGAAATCCTCAATCCAGGTAGTCTGGGTGCTCCTGCCTTTAATATCGAACTGATTCCTGAGCATGAAGCAATCTGGCAAGCAGGTGATATTGCCGAGATTCAGCCAGCTAACAGTCCGGAACGTATTCAGGCATTTATGCAACAACACAATATTGCTGCCGGCACACAAGTGCCTTCTATGCAGCAAAGCATTGAGCGCGCGCTTTGGGATCGTGATCTGACTCAGGCTGAACCTTTTGATTCAATGGATCAGCTCCTCAAGCAATTACCGGCTTTGGCATCACGTGAATACTCGATTGCCAGCATTCCAAGTCAGCAAGTCCTGCGTCTGGTGGTACGTCAGCAAGCTGATGCGAATGGAAATCTAGGTCTGGGTTCAGGCTGGTTAACCCAGCATGCCGCACTCAATGCACCGATTGCGCTACGCATTCGCAGCAACGAATCGTTCCACCTGATTGATGATAACCGTCCGATCATTTGTATTGGGAATGGTACCGGTATTGCTGGTTTAATGAGTCTGCTCAGCTCCCGTAACCGTCAGGAATACACCCAAAACTGGCTGATCTTCGGTGAACGTCAGCGTGAACATGATTTCTTCTTTGCAGAAACCATTCAGGCCTGGTTGCAAATGGGAACCCTGAAACGGCTGGATCTTGCGTTCTCTCGTGACCAGCAGGAAAAAGTCTATGTGCATCATAAATTACGGGAACAGGCTGAAGAGCTGAAAACCTGGGTTGCCCAAGGCGCAGTGATTTATGTCTGTGGTAGCATCAATGGCATGGCCAGTGATGTCGATCAGGCCCTGACCGAGATACTTGGTGAAACGCTGCTCGATCAATTACGTCTGGATGGCCGTTATCGCCGTGATGTATATTAAGATGAACTGATATACTAAAAACCGGGCGCAATAGCCCGGTTTTTGAAAATACAAAAGTAATAATAAAAATATGAATAAGAAAAAAGGAAACTTGGATGCTCAATCAACTTAAACGAAGTCTCAGTCTGATCTTTGGCTTGATCCTCTGTATCAATAGCGTCTGGTTACTGAATCAGGACCAAAGGCATTTTGGTATCATGCTGTCTATCATCATTGGTGTGGCACTGATCCTGTATGCCCTGCTTTTTTCATCTATTCAGCGCTGGAAACAAAATTCTCGACTCAGAACATTGTTCTGGAACAGTCTCTGGGGCGGATTTTTACTCTGGATGATCAGTGTTGCGATTTTTTTCGCTTATATCCAGATGTCGATCAACTCGAATATTCCTGCACAACCGGCTACAGCGATTCTGGTATTAGGTAGTGGGATTAACCAGGGTCAACCCTCACCCATCTTAAAAAATCGTCTGGATACTGCAGCAAAATATGCAGAACAATATCCAGATACGTTGATGATTATGACCGGAGGACGAAATTTCCGGGAAAGACAAAGCGAAGCTGAAGTCATGCAACATTATATTCATACGACCTATCCGCAGCTCAAAAACCCGATTCGCGTAGAAGATCAAAGCAGAAGCACCCAACAGAACCTGCAATATTCTCAGGCGATCTTGCAACAACAGAATATTGGCCGAAATGAGCCCATTGTGATTGTGACCAATGATTTTCATAGCCCGCGTGCCCGTGCTATTGCCAGACATCAGGGCTATCAGCAAGTGATCAGTCTGAGTGCCAGCACTCCTCAGAATGCTCGCTACCATTCATGGCTACGTGAATATTTTGCGTTGATTAATGGCTGGCTGCTGAATGAATATTCACTGTTCCAATAAACAAGCTGCTTAACAACAAGAAAATTAATTTAAACGAATGTGTCTTGGCAAAGGCATATCCGGATTTTTAAAAAGTTCCGGCTTTTGCACATAGATCTGATACAGATAATTTTTGATATCCAGTAATAATTTTTCCGGTGCCACCAGAATATTCTGCCCTTCTGGCGTCAGATCAAGAGACACAATGGTACTTTCCTGACGTAAAAACGGAATCACTTTCTCTACAAAATCCTTGAGACCAATTTCCTGAATATCGTAATTCACCCAATTGTCTTTAATCAGCAGACGAGCCAGACCTTTACTGTGCCAGCAAGCAAATGCACGCTGTCCAGTAGGGGTCGCACACAAAGCCCAGCCATCCTGATAAAGCGCAAAAATGCCGGCATTCGCGACAATCGATTCAATATACTGTTTATAAAGGTGTTGGGGGTCGTATGTAGTTTGAGATTTGGTCGCTGCCTTGCGCTGATATGGATTTCTCATCGTCGTGAAACCTTCAAATTATTATAGACTTCAAATTCTATGAAATGTTCAGTGTTTAGGCAAGAAAGATATGGTGGGCGCTGACGGGATCGAACCGCCGACATTCTGCTTGTAAGGCAGACGCTCTACCAACTGAGCTAAGCGCCCTGAGAAAAACAACAGCGTTGTTTTTAATGACGCAAGACAAGGAATGTCTTGGTATATTGAACACTCAGATCTCAGGAATCCAAGCTTCTCATCTTAGGATGGCGCAGCGGACGGGGCTCGAACCCGCGACCCCCGGCGTGACAGGCCGGTATTCTAACCAACTGAACTACCGCTGCATCGTAAGAATCTGGTGGGCGCTGACGGGATCGAACCGCCGACATTCTGCTTGTAAGGCAGACGCTCTACCAACTGAGCTAAGCGCCCTGATAAAGAGTGTCAATCTTTAGTTTAATCAAATTTAAGCTCAGGGACCTAAATTTAATTTCTTTTGAAATGGCGCAGCGGACGGGGCTCGAACCCGCGACCCCCGGCGTGACAGGCCGGTATTCTAACCAACTGAACTACCGCTGCATCGCAAAAGATTATGGTGGGCGCTGACGGGATCGAACCGCCGACATTCTGCTTGTAAGGCAGACGCTCTACCAACTGAGCTAAGCGCCCTCAAAAGGTCTATCGTATAAATGGCGCAGCGGACGGGACTCGAACCCGCGACCCTCGGCGTGACAGGCCGATATTCTAACCAACTGAACTACCGCTGCATTTACACAATGTCGCTATTGTGGCAAACGAGAATCAAGATCTTAAAGTGGCGCAGCGGACGGGGCTCGAACCCGCGACCCCCGGCGTGACAGGCCGGTATTCTAACCAACTGAACTACCGCTGCAACTATAAGGTCTCAACATGAAAGAGCTTGGTGGGCGCTGACGGGATCGAACCGCCGACATTCTGCTTGTAAGGCAGACGCTCTACCAACTGAGCTAAGCGCCCTTTCTAAACGTCTATCATCGTTTGATGGGTGCATTATAGAGAATCTGCACAGCCTGTCAAACGCTTTTCGGAATGTTTTCCACTTTTTAGGTGTGAGTGATTAAAAAATAGGTTGTTTGTTAAAAAAAACAACACTTTTTGTTTATTTTTTAAGTCTCTACCGAAATTTTTTAATTTCCAAAATGAAAATCACAACAAAATTTCCTGTCTTCTCTTGCAAGATTTCAGACTCACTCAGGCAATATGCTTTAGTTCCGATCAAGAATTATACAAAGCTTTAAAATTACTCGGCGTTGTGTTCATGTAATCTTTCAACTGTCATTTATTTTTATGTGAAAAATAGCGATAAAGTTTAGCTTTAGACGATGATTCAACCCGTTTCATGCTGTAAAAATAGGATCTGGATCAGATTAATAAATGTCTTAAACTGTATTAAATCATCTCATCCCGCCCGTAAAAACAAAATCATTTTCACATGACATTAAAGATCGATTCATTATTCAGTATGCACACCCTTCAGCATTTTTGAATCTAATGCATGTTCCGAGATATACACCAAGGCATTCTCACCCACCAGGTCAAAGAGTTCAGCGACCTCCAGATTACGCATACGAATACAGCCATGAGAAAGTGGCTCTCCCATCATTTCTGTTTCTGGCGTGCCATGAATATAGATATAACGTTGATAGGTATCGCAGCCCTCGCCTTGATTAAAACCGGCTTCAAGCCCACTCAACCATAAAATACGGGTCAAGATCCAGTCACGTTGCGGAAACTCTGCTGCCAGTTCAGCATCATAAATTTCACCCGTCGCCTGACGTGCAATAAATACACTGTTTAAAGGTGCATTCTGACCAAACTTTTCAGCGATCTTGTGCCAGCCACGTGGGGTCTTGCCACTATTTTCAGTTTCACCAATGCCATTTTTACCAGTGGAAATCAGATATTGCTTGTTTAGACGTGGCAAATACAGCTTTTGTTGGGCGAGATCAATCAGGATATCTGCTTGATCCAGATGCAAGGTATTCATGACTTGTTATTCTCTGAATCTACTTTATTTAACTCTGTTTTCTTTAACTTTATCTCTGTTTTTTCAGTATGAATCGTTTCTTGATGAAGCATCACCTGATCCGGTTCAGGACGTCGCCATAACCAGATGGCCACAATCAGCATGGTGATATTGGTAAAGGCTTTTACTGCCAAGGGTGCGGTAGTAAACAGCATGATAATCCCGCTGATCAGCATCATGATACTGGCCAGCCATTTGGCCTTACGCGGTACAGTACCATGTGCCCGCCAATCTCTTAAAGTCGAGCCATATTTGGGATGGTTCAATAACCAGTTATCCATTTGTGGCCAACCTTTAGATGCCGCCCAAGCAGCCAGAATCAAAAAGACCGTTGTTGGCATACCCGGCAGGATTGCACCGATAAAGCCCAGGATCACAAACAGCACCACCAGACTCCGCCAAAACAACACTTTCATACATCAACCCTAACCGCAGAATTCAGGTAGTATAAAGCGTTTTCCGATACTGTCCGTTGTATTTCTGCACTTTTCACAGGTTGTACCATGTCTTTTTCCAGTTTAAACCAAAATCTTGTAGAAGCATGGCATCGTTATCAACATCCTCTGGTACGGCAACTGGCATTTGCTGTCGGCAGTCCGAATATTCTGTCCGGTATTCCCGAGGAGCTTGAACTCATACATCGCTTTGAGCTGCATGACAGCCAGACTTGGCAGCAATATCTTAGCCAGTATCATCCACGTTTGGAATTTCTCGATCAGCATCCAGAAGAATTAATCGAATTTGTGCAGCAACTGAAAAGCACGCGTTTGGGGCTGCGCTTTGAAATGCTGGTCTGGTTCTGGTTACTCGACGATGCTTATCATCCCTATCGGCTACTCGGTCATAGTATTCAGCAAATTGAGGGTGCAAAAACCTTGGGTGAACTGGATTTCCTAGTCCTTAATACCGATACCGGACTGGTTGAACACTGGGAAATTGCCCTGAAATATTATCTGGCCGAAGCAGATTTTAGTCTGCCGCATTGGTACGGCCTGAGCCGCACCGATACCTTAATCAGAAAAATGAACCATTTCACACAAAAACAGTTCCAATTTGATGAAGCTTTAGCACATTCTATTCAAAAACGTTTTTGTGTGATGAAGGGACAGTTGTATCTGCCGACCCATCATGCTGACCAGCCTATTCCCACCTGGATTAATACCGAGCGTCGCCTAGGTCTATGGGGACAGCATATTCCTGCTGCACAAGATGCGTTCTATCGCCTGCAACGGCATGAATGGATTTATCCGCAAGCCCAGCCAAGCAGTTTGACTGCGACCTGGTGGACGGATGGTCTCTATAAAAAAATCGATCGCAATGACTTCTATATGTATCGCCAACCGGTACTAAGCCAGTATCCATCACATAAGCCCCTATAAAGCATTACATTTATTAACCGAAGCACTATGAAAACCACATATTTTTTAGTGCGTATATTTTCTACTCTAAGTTCCACATCATAATAATTTTATTATTGATTATACGGAGATGATGATGAAAAAAATTCTTGCTGCTTCATTAATGATGGCTTTTGTATTAACTGGCTGTAACACCGTAAAAGGTATGGGCAAAGACGTGTCTAAGGCGGGCGATGCGGTAACCAATACTGCTGAAAAAACCTCTGACGAAATCCGTCAAAACTAGTTTTTTCTTAAATGCTCATAGAACCCTATCTCAGATAGGGTTTTTTTATATCGATCGTTCACATTCAAGCCGATATTCGCCTATTATAGAGCCGAGAAAATTATCGACTGTTGAAAACCGCATGAGCTCTTCCGCTACTCTCGATTTAAGCCTGCAACTATTACGTCAGCCTTCTGTCACCCCCATTGATCATGACTGCCAGAATATTATGGCGGAACGTTTAAAAAAGATTGGTTTCAATATTGAATCCATGCGTTTTGAAGATGTCGATAATATCTGGGCACGCAAAGGCACAGAAGGTCCGGTCTTCTGTTTCGCTGGCCATACCGATGTGGTGCCAACGGGCAACCTGAATGACTGGAACTCAGATCCATTTTTACCCGAAATCCGTGAAGGTAAACTTTATGGTCGTGGCAGTGCCGACATGAAAACGGCTTTGGCAGCTATGATCGTAGCGACAGAACGTTTTGTAGAAAAATACCCAAATCATAAAGGTTCAATTGCTTACCTGATTACGTCAGATGAGGAAGGCCCATCAATTAATGGTACAGTCAAGGTCATTGAAACCCTGGAAGCGCGTAATGAAAAAATTACCTGGTGTCTGGTCGGTGAACCGTCAAGTACCCATAAACTGGGGGATATTGTCAAGAATGGCCGTCGCGGTTCTTTAAATGCCAATCTCACGGTAACAGGCAAACAAGGCCATGTGGCATATCCGCATCTGGCAGTAAACCCGATTCATAGCGCCTCTAAAGCGATTGCCGAGCTGTGTGACACCGTCTGGGACCATGGCAATGAATATTTCCCGGCAACCACTTTCCAGATTTCCAATATCAATTCAGGTACAGGCGCAACCAATGTTGTTCCGGGTAACATGAATCTGCTATTTAACTTCCGTTATTCAACTGAAGTGACTGCAGAAGAACTCAAAGCACGTACTTTAGAAATTCTGGATCGTCATGGTGTGGACTATGATGTTTCCTGGACTTTGTCGGGCTTGCCTTTCCTGACGCCGGTCGGTGAACTGGTGAATGCAGCCAAAACTGCCATTCTGAATGTGACCGGGACTGAAACCGAGCTGTCGACTTCTGGTGGTACCTCAGATGGTCGTTTTATCGCACCTACAGGTGCACAAGTGCTGGAACTGGGCGTGTTAAATGCCACCATCCACCAGATCAATGAACATGTCGATATTGCAGATCTGGAGCCATTGGCTGAAATTTATGAGCAGATTCTGGTGAATTTACTCGCCAATTAAGTGAATGAAGCATGCAATAAAAAAGGAACTCTGTTGAGTTCCTTTTTTGTATTTGCTGCTTTGGATTACAGCCCGATCGAAGCCTGAATATGGTTCATATTTGGAATATGGAACAACTGTTCATCCATACGCACATATTGGAAGATGGCAGGGTCATTCACTGGTTGATCAACATCGACCACTTCAGAAATACGGATCCGGATGGTTTTCGGCATTTCATTACACATCAAGGCAAAACGCTGATTGATTTCATCACCTTCAATGACCAGTGCCACCCCATTTTGACGTGAAGGATCGTTCACTGCATAGACCGGCAATTGTGCCTCATGCCATTCCACAACTTTAACTTGGGTATTGCTATCTAGCGCTGACAGGACAATATTTTGTGGCAACAACATCGGATCTTTGCCATGGCAATGAATAATATAAGCATCAATAAATCCGGTCGATACCGTAATCAGATGCTGAAGTTCCTGCTGGCTAATCTGATCAGCCATTTTGCTACTCGAATTGGTCTGACTCATGTATTACCCCTGTTTTTCAGCAATCAGTTGTTGGATATTGGCCAGCAGCTCCGCTTCTTGGAACGGTTTACCCATATAATGCGTGACACCCAGGCTGAATGCACGTTCACGATGCTTCTCACCGGTACGTGAGGTAATCATGATAATCGGCAAGTCACGGTGAATATCATGGTGACGAACCAGATTGGTCACTTCGAAACCGTCCATGCGCGGCATTTCGATATCCAGCAACATCAGATCCGGTCTGACGTTTTCAAGCTGCTCGATCGCATCTACGCCATCTTTGGCGGTGACAATATCATAACCCTGACGTTCAAGCAGACGTGACGTCACCTTACGTACAGTCACCGAGTCATCGACAATCATTACCAGACGGCGTGCATTGGCATGACGCGAACCATCCCGCTGATCATTAAGCTGTTTGATCCGCTGTGTCGCCTGAATCTGACGGGCAATATTCTGTCCATCCAGAATCAGACAGACCTGACCATCACCCAGAATCGTAGCACCAGCTACCACACCCACGCTCGCAAACTGCTGACCAATCGGTTTCACTACAATCTGTGCTCGAGAGCCGACCAGCTGATCGACCAGCAAGGCAATGGTTTGACCGCTATTGCCTTTGATCAACAGCACCGGCAATGAATGTCCCACATTATTCAGACGTGGAATTGGCTGGTTGCCGACAAACTCAGACAGATAGCGCAATTTGTAATTTTCGCCATCGATCTTGAAAAAGTCATCTTTACTGTTGAAATAGCTTTCCAATGTCGTTGGAGCAATACGCACGATTCGGTCAATCTGTGCCAGAGAAATCGCATATTGCTGATCGCCCACTTTCACCATCAAGGCATCGCTGACTGCCACTGTCGTCGGAACCCGAATGGTAAAGATGGTGCCTTGACCCAATTGTGAACTCACTGAAACATGGCCGCCCAGTGCTTTAATTTCACTTTGCACTACATCCAGACCGACACCACGACCAGAAATCTGGGTCACGGCTTTCGCAGTACTAAAACCAGGATGGAAGATAAATTGCAGGATTTCTTCCTGATCAATAATTTGATCAGCTTTAATCAGATCCAGACTCAATGCTTTTTCACGAATCTTGTCCGCATCGATGCCCTTACCATCATCACTGAAGGACACGATCACATCGGTTCCTTGACGGCTGATGTTCAAGACGATTGAACCGACTTCCGGCTTGTTCAATGTAAGACGATCTGCGGTATCTTCCAGACCATGGTCAATTGCATTACGCAGCATGTGCTCAAATGGTGTCACCAGACGTTCCAGAATGTTACGGTCCAGTTCGCCTTCGGTGTTCTGTACAATCAGTTCTGCAGGTCGGTTCAGTGTGGTAGACGTCTGACGTACGATACGCTGTAAACGTGGTAGCATCCGGTCAAATGGAACCAGACGGGTACGCATCAGGCTTTCCTGAATTTCGGCCTGAATACGGGATTGTTGCAATAACAGTCCTTCAGTTTCACGAATCTTGTCGGCCAAGGTGCTCTTGAAATCGACCAGATCCGATGCCGATTCTGCCAGAGATTTAGATAACTGGTTCAACGATGAATACTGGTCCATTTCCAGCGGATCGAAGTCGGCATAGCGCGAATTTTCTGAACCATGCTTGGCAATAATCTGTGATTCAAGCTCGCCTTCCATTCGACGCAACTGGTCGGCAAGTCGTTTGATCGCCAGTTCCATCTCGTTCAGGGTATTGCCGAGCTGACCCAGATCCATCTCGATCCGCGAACGGTTAATCGAGTTCTCACCCGACAGGTCAATCATCTTCTCGACCAGATCAGCAGAGATACGAATCATCTCGTTATTGCTATCGCTACTGCCTGTATTCGCCCACTCACCCATCATCTGTGGCGGTTCAGTACCATCACCCTCAACAAAACTAAAGTCGGTGCTGACCACCAGATGTTCTGTTTTTGCCAGACGCTCAGGCAATTGCGCAGTGACGTCCACATAAGCAATCTTTTTCAGACTGCTTTGAAGCTGCTCAAAACCGCTATAGTCGCGCTGGAAAATTGCCTGTTTTAACCAGGCCAGTGTTTTCTGCAATAAGCCATCATAGGCATTCGAGTTAAATTGATAAACTGCAAACTGCTCGAAAGTGGTTTCCAGTTCATAGGCAATGCTGGCCACCTCTTCAGTTTCAATCATGCGTGCACCACCTTTAATACTGTGGGCAGCACGTTGTAACTGAAGTAATAAACTACGGTCACTACGCTGATCAAACCATTGATTGAGCAGCTTCTCTGCATTGGCCAGAATTTCTTCAGACTCTTCGAGGAAGGTTTCTTCAACGATTGATTTCAGCTCATCTTCTTCAGAGCGTTCAACTTCAGTCTCAGCAGCTTCAATAGATTCTATTGCTATGCTTTCAACCTGTTCTTCTGTTTCAGCCAGACCAATTGCAGGCTGCTCTGTCGCCACTGATTCTTCGAATGGCACTTCAGGAGTTGATAGCGTCTCTAACGCGGTCACGTTGAATGCAGCAGTTGTGCTTTCAACAGCAGCCAGCGTTTGCCCAGAAAGTAGTGCCTGAATATTTTGTAAAATTGCCACCGCTTCTGTCGCCGGATAATCAATGCCATCATCTCGAATGGACTGAATACGGTCGGACACATTGTCCTGTACCAGACGGACAATCTGGATTAAAGCAGGTGTTACGGCAATCTGCTGACGGATCACCCGTTCATAAATACTTTCCAGTTCATGGGCAATCAAACCGATATGCGAAGCCGCAATCATGTTTGCACCACCTTTTAAGGTATGCAAATGACGCATCAGATTGTTCAGTGAAGTCGTATCATCCTGTTTTTTGCTCCAGGTATTCAGATCTTCATCAATACCTGCCAGCAATTCATCAGCTTCTTCCAGAAAGATACCTAACAGTTCTTCATCGAAATCACGGTTGGTTTCAGCACTCTCGCGCTGTTGACGATCGGCTGCAATACGCTGGCTCAAGGCAGCAAAATCTACGCTGCCTGTGCTTAAGGTGTCAGCCGTTTGGAGAATATCTGTGGTCGGCTCAATGCCTGACTTTTCAGTCTCTTCAGCAAAGATCTCAAGATCCTGTTGTACAAATGCCGACAGTTCACTTAAAGTTTTTTGAATGTCATCATTCAGAATGACGCGCTGTCCTGCGGCCAGGGTATCAAATAAATGAATAAATTCCTGATGTGCCTGTGCAAACAGTTCATAAGCATAATTGCTGTTTAACAGCACCGGCTTTTTAAGCAGGGCATCATAAGCCGATTTCAGATCTGCCGTGAATTCATGAATTCCTTTGGCCGCGCGGCTATCAGTATGCGCCAGTAATTCTGCAGCCTGTTGACTCAGTGCCTGGATATATTCAGGATAATCGACTTGTGCGCGTTTATCGAATTCAAACTCAGCATCGAGCAACAGGTCAATATCCAGTTCAACCAGTTTGGACACCAGACCTTGGGTTTGAACCGCATCTGATTCAGTGACCGCAAAGCCATAATCACTCCAGACTGCTTCAAAAGTGGCATAGACCGCATCTAGTTTTTCGGTATCCCCCTGACCTAATAAATGCACATAGTCACTGATAAATTCGGCATATTGAATCAATAAAGCTGTTTCTTTTGAGGTCGAGACAATTTCATCTTGTAACAAGGTCTTAAATAACTGTTCAACTTTAGAGCTGGCTTCAAAAATCTGTTCAATCTGCGCCATCGATGAACTGCCACGCAAGGTGTGAATGGCACGAATCAGGGCATTATAATCTTGTGATTTTTCATCTTCAGTACGCAGGAAGGTGGCAATCGTTTCCAGATGCTCTTCGGCTTCTTCAATGAAGATGGCCACGGTTTCTTCAATATCAGTGCGAACCGCTACTTCTACCGGCGCTGTTTCGATAATAGCAGCAGATTCACTTAGGTCATGATCTGCAATTTCCAGCCCTGTGGTCTGACCTTCGGCAGTCAAATGATCGGCCAATGCTAATAATTCTTCTAGCGCAGGTTCAGGTGAAAGGTTTTGTTGTAATTGTTGTCCCAACAGCAGCATTGGACGCAGGTCGAGATCGATTTCCTGTACATGTTTGAATTTTGGATATAAAGCATATTGATAGACATTCAGTACCGCTTGGGCAAATTTTTGCACCATCGCTGTCAGCTGAATTGAACCGGACAAGACCCGGTTCAGGGTATCTTCAACTGCCCAGGCCATTTCCCCTGCCGATTTTGCACCCACCATACGACCTGAACCTTTCAGGGTATGAAAATGACGGCGAATGGTCTTCAGATTTTCCTGATGATCTGGATTGACCAGCCATTCTGGAAATAAAGCATTTAACTCAACGAAGATTTCTTCGATTTCCTCAACAAAAATTTCAAGAATTTCTGCATCTTGATCAAGATAACTATCTTCAGGAAGCGTTGTCGTTTCAACTAAATTTTTTAATATTTCTTTCATAGCTTATGCTTCTTACGTTATGCCGCCAAGAAGGGCGCTCAAACTTAATTGTGACCGTCACGCAATACCTAATGTTTGAGGTTAAGTACATCTTGTCGAGGCTTTATCTGTATTTTTTGAATGTGCCTCAATCGTAATCAAGGCACATTCTCCCCATCATCGCTAACTTTATTCTGGTAGTTTAAAGTCAGCTACAGATTCACGTAATGCATCGGCCATATTTGCCAGTTCAGATACCGAACGTGCTGTATCGAAGGTGGCACTGGTGGTTTGCGAAGTAATTTCCTGTACGACATTCATCGTGGTCGCAATATGACCTGCAGATGCAGACTGCAGTTTCGCTGCATCGGAAATGTTCGCAATCAGTTTCGCCAGGTTATTCGATACTGTTTGAATCTCATCCAGTGCCACACCGGCATCTTTAGACAAGTTCGCACCACGTACAACCTCGGCTGTAGTTTGCTCCATCGAAATAACCGCTTCGTTGGTATCGGTCTGAATGGTTTTTACCAGGCCTTCAATCTGCTTGGTTGCAGACGCAGAACGCTCTGCAAGACGCTGTACTTCATCGGCTACAACTGCGAAACCACGACCGGCTTCACCCGCCATCGACGCCTGAATGGCTGCGTTCAATGCCAAAATGTTGGTTTGGTCGGCAATATCGTTAATCAAGGCAACGATGTTACCAATTTCCTGAGAAGATTCACCCAGACGTTTAATACGTTTTGAGGTTTCCTGAATCTGTTCACGAATCGTGTCCATCCCCTCAATCGAGCGTTGTACGACATCCGCACCATTTGCAGCAATTTGTACCGAACGGTCTGCTACCACAGCAGATTCATCGGCGTTGGCAGATACCTGATCAATCGACATGGCCATTTCGTTAATTGCCGCAGAAGCACCGGCAATTTCCTGAGCCTGATGTTCAGAAGCTTCAGCCAACTGGTTGGTAATGCCCTGTGTGGTTGCGGTATATTGCGCAACTTCTTGTGAAGTTTCAGTAATACGCGATACCAGGTCACGTAACTGGTCGATTGCAAAGTTAATCGAGTCGGCAATCGCACCGGTAAAGTCTTCCGATACTGTTGCGTATGAACGTAAATCACCATCTGCAAGATCGGCGATTTCATCCAGTAAACGTAAAATCGCATTCTGGTTACGGTCATATTCTTCTTGTAAACGGCCTACACGCTGCTTATCCGATACACCACGCAAAGAAAGTAATTTGAATACGCAAAGCAAGAAACCAAGTAACAAGGCAATCAACAGGATGGCTGGAATAACGGTTTTAAGACCTGAGTTACCTGATAATTTGTTCAGGTTATCTAAAAGCACATCAGACTGGGCAAAAATAGATGCAGCGGCCTGACGAACTTTTACAATTTCAGTCGAGTTCTTCAGAATAATTGCTGATGCTGATTCGAGTACTTCATCATATTCAGCCTTAATACCTTCTAGAGATTCACGCATTGCTGGATCAGCAATACGCTGTACGCCCAGTTCAACAGAACCATTCAATTGTGCATTTAAATAAGAGCCGAAAGTTTCGGTATCGGCACTAAAGTCATCCGCCGATTCACGAGAGCCATCACTACCCGTCAATACCAGACTGATGGAACGTAAAATACGTTCTGCAATAAATACCTGGTTCTTGGCAATCACCACCTGGCTCGATGGCATATCTTGACGCGCCATCTGGTCAACCATCAAGTTATATTCCGCCTGAATCCCGGGAATTGCTTCACCAATGGCAATGTTGGTGTCGTATAACTGGTTAATGATTTTTTGTTGCGAGGTAATCAGATCAATACCGCTAGAAACTTCTGTCCACTGTTTATCAACAGCTTGTAGCGCCTCATTATCTGAATGAATATTTTTAACTGTTTCAAGGTTCTCAGCAAAAGATTTTTGCGAGTCAGTTAGGTTTTTCATTGCCTCCGGTGTACCCGAAGCGGTTGCTTCAGTTGCTTGGCGCGAAATCGTTTGCGAGAGGAGACGTAAATCACCCAGACTTTGAGTGAGTTCGTTGCTACGTGGCACACTATAAAAAAGATATAATAAAGTGATCAGTGCGGCTAAAAGACAGCCTGCTGCCCCATAGATCAGCGGTTTTGACTTTTCACTATCACCAAATACACGTGATAATTGATCTATTTGCGATTGAATCTTAGTGAAAAAAGCATTACCGCCTTTGCGGCCAGTGCTTTCACCTGTATTTTTCTTTTTAAGTTTAAAGCCCATGCAGCCTCTCCCCGGTTGACGCCTTGATCACTTTCGTGCGCGACATTTAATTTATAAATTTTATAGATGCGTTCATAAAATTTGGATTTTGCAACAGACGACTGAATAAGAACACATGCCACTGCTGGTTGTGCTGATGAAAAAATCCTTGACAGTATTCTTGTAAGTTTTCATCTAATTCAGATTTCTTCGAAAAGAAACTTTTCTTATTGAAATGTTGTATACCCAAAACTTGATCTACGACCAAACCGACATACTGGTCATTATGGTTGATGCACAATACTTTTTGAGTCGGTGAAAACTGACTGCTATGCCCTGATACGTATTGAGTGAGATCAGAAACGGATAACAATCTTCCCCGGATATTCGCCAGACCCAACACCCATGCTTGTGTCTTGGGTACCGGCGTATATTTTGGGGGATAAATCACTTCTGATACTTCCCCCAGCGGAGCAACAAAATATTGCCCCATCATCTCAAAAGCAATGCCCGACCATCGGTTCACTTCATTGTCATTGGAAACGTAGTTTTTATTTCCCCGTTTCGCAATGCGAAGCAATTCGATAAATCCATTTGCTGCCATAGAGCTTATCCTGCATTGAGGTGTTGCTTAATTACTTCTATTAATTGTTTTTCATCTACTGGTTTTGTTAGATAGTCTGCTGCACCCTGACGCTTGCCCCACACGCGGTCAGTGGCCTGATCTTTGGTACTGACAATCACAATTGGAATGTGTTTGGTGGTCGCCCCACGCGCAATCTGACGGGTCGCCTGGAATCCGTTTACGCCCGGCATCACAACGTCCATCAGGACCAGATCAGGCAATTCAGCCTGTGCCATGGTGACGCCATCGGCCCCATTGGCTGCTTCAATCACCTCAAAGCCATGTTTAGAAAGAATTTCTCTAAAGCGAAAAGTTTCTGTCGGTGAGTCATCCACAATTAGGATACGTGCCATGCCAATTCCCCAAAAAAAAAATCAAATATTAAGCACTAATATGGTTACGGATTGCGTTCAGCAATTCATCTTTACTAAAAGGTTTGGTCAGGTATTCATCTGAACCCACAACACGACCTTTGGCCTGATCAAATAAACCATCTTTACTTGATAGCATAATCACAGGAATATTCTGGTAATTCTGAGAATTTTTAATTAACGCGCAAGTTTGATAGCCATCTAGACGCGGCATCATGATGTCTACAAACACGATATCTGGATTTGCTTCGGCAATTTTTGACAAAGCTTCAAATCCGTCGACGGCAGTAATCACTTCATAACCTTCGCGCTGAAGAAGAGTTTCCGCGGTACGACGAATGGTCTTTGAGTCATCAATAACCATAACTTTTAGATTTTGGAATTTATCGTCCATTTGTTTAACCCTTCCCATTTTAGAAACTATTATGCCATAAGGCTCATAGGATTATTTTATTACGATCGATAAACATTTTTAACATAAAGTCACTTGTATTATCAACGAACATTTTCTACACAAGTAGACAAAATCAGTTATTTTTAACAACAGCTTCACATTTTACCCACGCCGATGTTTTTTTTTTGACTAACGGTAGTTTTTAATTCGTAAATTTAAGTCTAATATAACAAGATTATTACTTTAAAATAAGTAATTTAGTCAACTTTAAATTTAGGGAGCCAATGATGGGTCAGTTTTCAGAAAAACTTGCTGTCATTGATAAAAATAAAATGACTGGTCAATTCATTGTTGCTGTGCTGTTACTATTACAGGTGACCTTAGCTTGTGCCAACAATAACCAAATCCAGCAAAAGGCCACTTGGTACCGCTATTATGATAGTAAAGGCGTGGCCAATATCAGCACTAATGTGACGCCCAATCATATCCGTTACGGTTATGAAGCGCTTGACCAGAATATGCAGGTCATTAAACGTGCTCGTCCTTATAATGCCGAAGCCGATATCAGACAGGCTCCCCAACGTGCTCAACAGGCCAAGCGGATCGCTGAAGACAATAGACTGAAGCGAGCGTACAACAATAGTCAGACCGCCTTACAGAAAAAAAATGACAGTCTGCTACAGTTAAAAAAGCAAATTGATTTTCAGCAAGAACAAATGAAGCAATTGCAAAAAGATCGAGTGATGTTTGTACGCCAAGAACGTGAATATTTACGTAAAGGTAAGGCTCCACCGGCACACCTGAAAACCACACTTGAGAATAATCATAAAAATCTCATTTCCCAAAAAGAAAATATTCAATCTTTACAAAGTCGCTATCGAAATCTGGAAGCAGAATACGACAAAATTATCGCCCGTTTAAAAGCACTTGAATAAATACAGATAGCTTGTTTTGGTTTTAAACCACAATAAGCTGTAAGGACTCTTATGCAAACTGCACCACATGCTCATGGTTTAAATATGCCTTCTCCGCGCTCTATCCTAATCATGAGTGCACTTTGCTTAAATATGTTATTAGTGGCTTGTGATAAAAATGAACCCGTACAGCAAGCCGAAACACCCAAATCCATTGAAGTCATTCCTCAAGACCTGATTGCAGTACAGTCCGGCAACTCAGTTCAAAAAACAGCGTTTACCGGCACGATTCGGGCTGTCAATCAAAGCAGTATTCAGGCACAGGTGTCTGCCACCGCCACCAGTGTCAATGCCCAAGTCGGTCAGACCGTCTCCAAAGGTCAGGTGCTGGTACGGCTAAACAATCAGGACAATGCTGCCCGACTGGCACAGGCACGTGCCAATCTGGCCTCTACCCAAGCTCAGGCCAATCAGGCTCGAAACATGATGCAACGTAAAAAGCGTCTACTCGATCAGGGCTTTATTTCAAAAGTAGAATATGAACAGAGTCAGGTCGATTATCAGGCACAGCTGGAAAATGTACGTGCCCAGCAAGCCAATGTCGATATTGCCGAGAAAGCAGATCGTGACGGAACCATGACCAGTCCGATCAGTGGCGTGATTACCCAGCGTCAGGTGGAACCTGGCCAGACCGTGGCGATTGGACAAACCCTGTTTGAAATTGTCGATCCTAAACAGCTGGAAATTCAGGCACGCGTGCCTAGTGACCTACAATCAAACTTAAGGCTAGGCAGTCAAGTCGAATACAGCATTCAAGGCAATCCCAATCGGCTCACTGCAGTGATGAGCCGGATTTCCCCGATCGCCGATCAGGCCAGTCGCCAGATCGAATTCTTTGCTACACCGAATGAAATGATTCCTTCTTTAAGTATCGGTTCCTTTGTAGAAGGCAATATTTTGAGTTCACGCCAAATCAGTGGGCAGATTATTCCCCTAGATACGCTGCAGGATATCCAGAACAAACCCTATGTCTGGGTGATTCGCCAGAATAAACTTATCAAGGCCAATGTGCAGATACTGGAACAGCGCTATAACGACAATATTGCGGTGGTCAAAGGATTGGAAAGCACCGATCGGGTCAGCCGAATTAAATTTAGCGAAGCCGATCTACAAAAAACTGTCACACTTCGCTCGAACTAAAGCGCCTCACACAGGATCATTGACATGTGGTTTACCCGAATTAGTGTGAAGTATCCAGTTTTCACCATCATGATGATGTTCTGTCTGATGGTATTGGGACTGGCTTCCTGGCAGCGGATGGGTGTTGAAGAATTTCCCGATGTCGATTTTCCCTTTGTGGTGGTGTATACCAACTACCCGGGTGCTTCTCCAGAAACGGTCGAGTCAGAAATAACCAAGAAACTCGAAGATCAGATCAATACCATTTCTGGTTTAAAACAGGTGATTTCACAGTCCAGTGAAGGCCTGTCGATGATCACGACTGAATTCAACCTAGATGTACCTTCTACCACAGCCGCTCAGGATGTACGGGATAAAATTGCCTCGGTAACTGCTGAATTTCGTGATGAAATTCAGGATCCGATTGTCGAACGTTATGATCCAACCGCAAATGCGGTCATGTCGATCGTATTTGAATCCAATAACATGGATATCAAAGCACTCAGTTCTTATCTGGATCAGCGGATTGTACCCCAACTGCGCACAGTTGCTGGCGTGGGAACGGTGAATTTACTCGGCGATGCACAGCGCCAGATCCGGATTCAGGTAGAACCGCAAAAACTGCAAGCTTTTGGCCTTGGTGTAGACAGTGTCATCAATACCTTAAAGGCTGAAAATATTGAAGTTCCAGGCGGCACACTCAAATCTGGCAACTCGGAACTGGTGATTGAGATCAATTCCAAAGTGCTGCATCCGCTGGCCTTCGGCGATCTCATCATCGCCAATAAAAATGGCGTACCAATTTTCCTGAGACAAGTCGCAGAGATCCAAGACAGTCAGGCAGAACTAGAATCTGCCGCCTTTTTAAATGGCAAAACCGCAGTTGCGATTGATATCCTGCGTAGCTCGGACTCTAACGTGATTGAGGTGGTCGATAGAACTTACAAAACTTTAGAAAGTATTGAGACCCAGCTTCCTCAGGGGACGACCTTGCAAGTGGTAGTGGATTCTTCCAAAAGTATCCGGGGCACCATTGGCGATGTAGCCCGCACCATTATTGAAGGTGCGGTACTTGCCGTACTGATTGTTCTGCTATTCCTCGGTTCATTCCGCTCCACTGTGATTACCGGTTTGACTTTGCCGATCGCCTTATTAGGTACTTTGACCTTCATCTGGGCCTTTGGCTTCAGTATCAACATGATGACCTTGCTGGCGCTATCCTTGAGTATTGGCCTGTTAATTGATGATGCGATTGTGGTCCGTGAAAATATTGTCCGGCATGCCGACATGGGCAAAGATCATGTGACTGCCGCACTGGATGGCACCAAAGAAATTGGTTTAGCTGTTCTGGCCACCACCCTGACCATTGTCGCCGTGTTTCTGCCGGTGGCCTTTATGGGCGGGATTATTGGTCGTTTCTTTTATCAGTTCGGGGTTACAGTTAGTGTGGCTGTGCTGATTTCGATGTTTGTTAGTTTTACTTTAGATCCGATGCTTTCTGCACATTGGGCCGAAAAGAAAAAAGATCCAAATAAAAGACCCGGACGGGTGAAACGTTTCTTTAGCTGGATTTCTGGCAAGCTGGACAATTTAAGCCATGTCTATGAAAAGCTGCTCAAACTGGCGCTGCGCTTCAGATTCATTACCTTAATGATTGCCGTAGCTTCATTATTTGGTGCCTTGGGATTATCGAAACTGATTGGCACCGAATTTGTACCGGTTCCTGACAAAGGCGAAATCCGCATTAAGTTTGAAACACCGGTAGATTCTTCGCTTGAATACTCACAAGCCAAACTGCAACAAGTCGATCATATTATCCGTCAACACCCTGATGTTAAAGCAACTTATGGCGTGATTAATGGTGTAACTGACCGTGGTAAAAACCACGTCAGCCTGCGAGTGACCGTGACACCACGGATCGAACGCGAAAAAAGCCTGACCGAGCTCAACAATGAGTTTCGACAACGCCTGCAATCGGTTGCCGGGATCAGTATTACCTCGGTTGCATCTGCCGATGAAACCGTTTCGGGTGGTCAAAAGCCAATTATGATCTCGATCAAAGGCCCCGACCTGGATGAACTGCAAAAAATTTCCGATCGTTTTATGACAGAGATTGCCAAGATTGACGGTATTGTCGATTTGGAAACCTCACTGAAAGAACCCAAGCCAACACTCGGCGTGCAGATCAATCGTGTCTTGGCCAGTGATTTAGGATTATCCGTGAATCAGATTGCCAATGTGGTTCGTCCACTGATTGCCGGTGATGATGTCACCACCTGGCAGGATGAAAAAGGCGAAACTTATGATGTGAATTTGCGCCTGACGGAAGACCAGCGCAGCTTGCCACGTGATTTACAGAACATGTATATCACTTCAAATAAAACCGATGCCAATCATCAGCCGATTCTGATTCCACTTTCGAGTGTGGCCAAGTTTGAAGAAAAACTCGGTGCTTCACAAATTAACCGCCGTGATCTGGCACGTGAAGTTCTGATAGAAGCCAATACCGCTGGTCGTCCTACAGGAGATATCGGCACGGATATCAGCCGGCTACAAGCCAATTTTGATATGCCGCCAGGTTATAGTTTTGATACCCAAGGTTCAAATGCCGATATGGCAGAATCCGCAGGCTATGCCCTGACCGCCATCACCCTGTCGATTGTGTTTATCTACATTGTGCTGGGTTCACAGTTTAATAGCTTTATCCATCCTGCGGCGATTATGGCCTCCTTGCCATTATCCTTGATTGGTGTTTTCCTGGCGCTGTTCCTGTTTAATTCCACCATGAACCTGTTTTCGATTATCGGGATTATCATGCTAATGGGACTGGTGACCAAGAATGCGATTCTGCTGATCGACTTTATTAAAAAAGCCATGGATCGCGGTGAAGAGCGTTATGATGCGATTATTGCCGCGGGGAAAACCCGACTGCGTCCCATTTTAATGACCACCAGCGCCATGGTCATGGGTATGGTGCCCTTATCCTTAGGGCTGGGTGAAGGCGGTGAACAAAGTGCGCCGATGGCCCATGCCGTGATTGGCGGGGTGATCACCTCAACCCTGCTCACTTTGGTGGTTGTCCCCGTGATCTTTACTTACCTGGATGACTTTAAGAATTTTATGCTGCGTCAGATGCGTAAAATCATGGCATAATTTAATGCAACACAATGAGGTGACATTCCCAAATGCTCATCTCATTTTTTATTGTATAATCTCTGCTTTAACGCTTAATTTTTTAGGACAGTTTCCATGCGCGCGAGTCGCTTTTTATTTGCAACGTTAAGAGAAACCCCGAACGATGCTGAGGTTATTTCCCATCAGTTGATGCTTCGTGCCGGTATGATTCGTAAGTTGGCTTCAGGTCTGTACACCTGGCTGCCGATGGGCGTTCGCGTATTAAATAAAGTTGAAGCGATCGTTCGCGAAGAAATGGACAAGGTCGGTTCACTTCAGGTCTATATGCCGGTGACTCAACCTGCGTCTTTATGGGAAGAATCAGGTCGTTATGTACAATACGGTCCTGAACTGTTACGTTTCAATGACCGCCACGGTAACCCGTTTGTACTGGGTCCAACCCATGAAGAAGTCATCACTGATTTAGCACGCAATGAACTAAAAAGTTATAAGCAGCTCCCTGCCAACTTCTATCAGGTGCAAACCAAATTCCGTGACGAAATTCGTCCGCGTTTTGGGGTAATGCGTTCACGTGAATTCATCATGAAAGATGCCTACTCTTTCCATGCCAATCAGGAATCATTGCAACAAACCTACGACGACATGTATGCAGCCTACTGCAAAATCTTTACTCGTCTTGGTTTAGATTTCCGTCCGGTTCAAGCAGATACCGGTTCGATTGGTGGTTCAGGTTCACACGAATTCCATGTACTGGCTTCAAGCGGTGAAGATGATATCGCATTTTCGACCGAATCAGACTACGCCGCCAATATTGAAATGGCTGAAGCCGTTCTGGTCGGCGAACGTGCGGCACCAACTCAAGAACTTAAACTGGTTGATACGCCAAATCAAAAAACCATTGCGGATGTATCTGCCTTCTTGGGCACGGATCCAGCTCACTCAGTAAAAGCATTGCTTGTTCAAGGCATTGCAAAAGAGGATGGTTCTGTTCCTGTGGTTGCTTTATTCCTTCGTGGCGATCACGAACTGAATGAAATTAAAGCCGAGAAGCATGCACAAATTGCAGCTCCACTCACTTTTGCAACCGAAGAGCAAATCGCAGCACTTGGCTTGACAGCTGGTTTTGTAGGCCCACAAGGTCTGGTTGAAAAAGGTGTCACCGTCATTGTTGACCGTGCAGCATCAGTATTGTCTGACTTTGTTGCAGGTGCTAATACAGCTGACAAGCATGCAACCGGCATAAACTGGGAACGTGATGCACAGTTCACTGAAGTTTATGACTTGCGTAATGTAGTTGAAGGTGACCCTTCTCCAGATGGCAAAGGTACACTGCAAATCAAACGTGGTATCGAAGTGGGTCATATCTTCCAGTTGGGTCAGAAATACTCTGAAGCATTGGGCTGTAAAGTCTTGGGTGAAGATGGCAAACCATTCACTGTGACCATGGGTTGCTATGGTATTGGGGTAACACGTGTGGTTGCGTCTGCCATTGAACAAAACTTTGACGAGAAAGGCATTATTTGGCCAACTGCCATTGCCCCGTTTGAAGTGGCCATTGTACCGATGAATGCACATAAATCACCACGCACAGTAGAAGCAGCTGAAGCGCTTTATGCTGAACTCACTGCTGCGGGTTATGACGTAATTCTAGATGATCGTAACGAACGTCCAGGCGTTAAATTTTCTGACCTTGAGTTGACCGGTATTCCACATCGTATTGTGATTGGTGAAAAAGGCTTGGATGCAGGTACTTTTGAATATAAAGGTCGCCGTGATGCTGAATCTGTAAATATTTCCAAAGAAGAGTTGTTGGCTAAAATCGCGAAATAATTTTGCTTTCTTAATAAAAAAATCCCGTCAAGTGCGGGATTTTTTGTTTTTTTTAACTTAACAGAATTTATGTCCACCGAAGCAGTTCGGTTGAAAGTTCTGGCCTTTAAGCTCTAAATTTTTCAAAGGAAAATCAAGAAGTGCCGGGTTTTTAATTTCTTTCACATCTAAAGCTCCATCAAATACACAATTCAAAAGACTTCCACATGCTCTGGGTTTTGATGTTAAATCATGATTAATCCCTGCAATGGTTTGTGCTAATACCGCATTAGTAATATCCACACCTTTATTTGGACTAATATCACCAAGATTTACCTCATCCTCGATTGCCATCCACCAACCTTGATTAGCAGCAACGGCAGCACCCGGCCAAAGTATTTTTTGCGATTGTAATGATAAAGATGCTGGGTTATTCAAATACAATGCATGGATTAAGCCAAGATCTTGATCCACTGTAATATCTGTTCTAAGGCCTGTCATATAGCCTGTAATTTGTTTATCCAGTGTAAGCTCAAATAAATCCAGTGGCTTTAAAATGGCCTTTAATGGGCCACTAAAATCAATTCTGTCAACTGTACCAGTCCCCTTTAATTTAACTTCACTCATTCGTGTTCCTGAAACTATAGTGGCTGGAATCACAAATGGCGCATTGGTACTTGTTAAATTAAAAGTATAATCATTCGATTTATAATGAAGTTCCAGATCCTGCCCCAATATTGTTCCCGTAACAGCACCTTCAATATATTTATTGCCAGTTGATGCATAGGTCATTGTTCTTGGATTAGTTACAGCTGTTCCTTTGGCTTCTTTAGTCTTCATATATCCACTAAAACTATTAATACCATTTGGTGTGGCCGTATTTTCTGTACCCATAGTCAGTAGACCTGAAATCTTTTCTGCACTTAAACGGAAACCCAAAACTTCACGTGTAGATGCCTGATTTGGATTTTTTATAGCAAATTGAACAAAAGGATTAGTAATCAAGGCAGAGGTCGCAGCACGATCCATTCCATTTGCAGAATTACCACTTAAGGAAATATGATCAATATCAATATCACAACCAGTTGCACCATTAATTCCTCCACAACCAAGTTGCAGTTTTTTAATATTGGCATTAATTTCCATTTCAGCTTCTAGACCCAATTTATAAAATGAGATATTTCTCTGGTCATATGCCTCTCCCAAATTATCAACTTGGTTAAATCCGGCCTGAACCTCCATTGACAATAAAGCTTGTCCATTAATATTTGAAAGCTCCTGATCTTCTAATGAGGTTAATGCAGATACATGACCACTCAATCCCACCATCGCCGCAACTAGACTCTTTAATATTATTTTTTTCATTTTTCTCATCCTGAATTTAGCGTGGTGTGATTCCCAGCGTGCTACGAATAGTGCCACCAGTCAGTGCAATACTTGCCATGTTTTGCATATTGCCATTGGTCGCCATCGCAAAATTGGTTTTAAATGGTGTCGCGATATTATTTTCATAATTGAGTTTGACCTGATTATCCAACGTTACGGTATCAGCACTGACACGAACTTTCCCATTAACACCCAAATGACCTTCCATCCGGTTAAAGTTGATCGAAGAAACGTTTAATGCTCCTGTTGTTAAATCAATATCTTCATTGGAGATACTAAAGTAGCTACCCAGATTAGCTTTATCTGCACTTTCTTCTGATGTGAGTGGCCTAAATTTAAAGTTTGCATCAAATGACAAAAAGTTGGTATCTGGTGAACTTGCGGTTGGATCTATCCCAGGAATAATCAGAAGCTCACCATTTCCATCGAGCTTAAAGGCAATATTGGTCAGTACATCATCACGTTTAGAAAAATTATCGTGAGGCACATAGCCTCCGCATTTACTGACTGATGCAGTGCTACAGTTATATTTAGATCCTGGTAATTGCCCCATTGCGAGCTCTGCTTTTGCTGCAATCAGTAATTTATCGGCACGAATATAAATCCCTTCATCTTCATAGCCAATAATCCCTTCAGATTTAATTAAAGCATCGATATTTCTAAAGCCTGCATAATAGTTAACAGCTTCACCCTGTACACCGTCCTGACCATCAATCAATATAATTGAAGTTGTACTTGGCAAACCGGTTTTCTTGTCGACCCCGTATCCTTCAGTAGAGGCCATGATGTTATAAGCAATTGCCTGCTTATTATCTGTTCCATAAGTTGTTCCAGACAACGCGACATTGGCATTTAAATTATAAATAGGAATACCAATCCCCCATGAACCGCCATCCCCACCAAGTTCTGTCAAGGAGTTATCTGAAATAAAACGTGCTTTCGCAGCAATTGCCTGAAAGTCCATTCCTCGTACTGCAATAAAAGCAAAATCCTCTCCATCTCCTGCTGTACTCAGTGTCTGTTTCAGTACATCACTACTATGCCCCAAGGTTTTTCGCATATTTTCATTGATGATAAAATCGAGACTTTTAGCCGTAATAGTATTTATATAAATATCACCAAAATCGATATAGGCATTTTTACCATGTAAACTTTCATCAGCATTCCGTGTTGTCAGGGGCCTAATATTGGAGAATTGGACTGCATAGCTTCCATGGCCAGTATGACCAATTTCAAGCACGGTAGGTGCGATGTTGCTTGGGTGACCACTAGCAGCACCAGTAAAGTCGGCAGATAAGCCCAGATGCAACCCCCCTTCACCCACCAGATCGCTATATCCTGCTGCAGTTTTGTCTTGACGCTGTAAAACACCATTTAACTTGTTACTTACATCAAAAGCACCAATCTGGGTTTGATCGGCATTCATGGATAATCTGGCATTGGTCACCGCACCTGAAGCCCCAAGACGCATAATATTTTTACGTTCGTTATTTGGCGTGTTATAACGCAAGTCAATATTAACGCCAGGATTGGTCGGATTAACCCGGCCAACAGCAATATCAGTGGTATCTTCAACACGTTTCAAATCGACGTAATGGTCTTGATTGCCATTTCGGGTAGTGAGTACAACACCTTCATTGGGGTCAATGTACATATAGCCCTGACCCGCAAAATTAAAGTTAAAGTCATTTAAAATCAGGCTATTTTCACCTAGTTTATGACTAATGGTGGCATTTTTAAGTTGAAAATCGATACTGGCAATTGCTTCTTTATTAAATAAACCTGCAGTAGTTTGCAATAGAACACTAAGCGGCGTAGAGGTACTAATCCCTAATGCACCTAGACTTTGACTAGATTGTACGCCAGCAGTCCGAATACTATTCGCAGACTGGCTACATGGATTGGTCGTACAGGCTGTCTTTACCAGTTTTAAATCTGCAGTGGCTTGAAATGGTGAAATACTTGCAGCAAGCCGAAGTCCTGCCCCTTGTGAAGTAGCACCTACATCTATTTCAAGTTGACTAATAATTGGCTTATTATCTTTTCCAATAATTTCAACATTATGTAGACCTAAACCCATTTTAGTACTGGCAGTTGGATTGGGATCATACCAATTGACTTGAGCAATGTTGGCTTTAGAAATTTCATGAGTAATCACCATACCATCTTGTCCAGTGACTTCGCTCAATTCCTGCTCTTCAATGGTTTCAAGTGCATAAGCTTGCTGTATAAGACACATGCATACCGTTAGTAACTTCAACTTTATTGTTGTTTTTTTCATTTTTATATCCTTATGCTGTACTTGACGCTGCGATTAACAACGACTTTGTGCCCCACCTGTACAGTTATAACCAAATATTTTCAAATTACCGGACATATGCAGATTTCCATGAACATTCAATCCCATAAAACCTTTTTCGGCCCCCTTATCAAATGAAGGCACATCTTGTGTCGAGGTAGAAAAACCGCCTTCGGTATTATAGGTGCGTGCTGTATAAGTGTCATAAGTACCTGTATTGGCATAACCTTCTAGTGCACCACCCCCTGTACCCGTTTCAATCGACACTGTACTGAAACCCAAGTTTCTGATTTTCAAAGGTTTTTCATCATAAAAGCTGACTTTCATCGCTGTTTGCGGTTCATTACGATGATTAATGATGGTTGTTCCATCGATAGAAAACTTGTCAATCTGAATCGTGCCCTGAATACCTTTAAATACTAACCATTTTTTATTCCCATTGGCATCGACATGATTATTTGGGGCTATTGCCAAACGGCAAAACTGTTTTGTTGCACCACATGTTGTCGGATCTAAAACATAAAATACTTCTAGTGGATTATCATTTCCATCAAGTCGAGAAATTGTATCTTTGGTTAAATCTGTGGCGTAAATATGATTTAAGGATAAAGTCCAGTTAAGGTCTGCTCCGCCCTGTCCTACTGTCTCAGTTAACTCTTGCTGATTAAGGACTTCCAATCCGGCTTGACTGAGCATAGAGGTACATATCAATGCGCAGAGGGTCAATAATTTGGACATTTTTATACTCCCTTACAGACCAGTTGTTCTAATTTTTAAATGCTGAATCAGTACGCCATCAATGACTGCAGACCCAAAATTCTTACTTATACCATCAGTACTCTTGAATACGACTCCCGTGGAGTTGGGGCCATCTTTGGCGCGCAGCAAATTTGTTCCTGGGATACGCTCTGTAGTCCCTATTGAAATACTACTGTGAGTGGCGTTACGGCCTTGATAAAGCACGGTCGCATCTGAAGCATTATTTTTAATCGGCGTACCACAACTATAGACATTACAGGTTGAACCTTTTAAATCAGATTCTCCTAGTCCACCCCCATAATTCTGATAAATTTGATTATAGATAGCAGGAATATTTGGAATACGTGTCACTTCTAAAATAATATTATTGCCTTCTGAACCGACCACAAAAGGCTGATACATATTACCGAGCACCAGGTTAATATTTGGACTATATAAATATAAACCCTCAGAATCATGAAATATGGGAGCAGCACTTCCGTTTAAGGCTGGGGTCGGGACATTACCATCAAGTGCATCTGTTTTTGCTGCGGTACTTAGACGAATACCTTTACTGTTAAGATTGCTATCGCTACTGCTTAGAGTTTCTGGCCGATCATTGGTATTTAAACGAACGATACTTGCCATTCCTAAAGTTTGATTATAGTCCTTATTATCCGATTCCAAGGTTTGGAATAACCGAACTTGCGAACCATTTAAACTGAGACCATTGGCAACAAATTGCGTTCTTAATCGGTAATTTGTATCAAGCCCTGAAGTGGGCCCACCTGTTATAGGATCGACAACATTAGAGGAATTAAGCTCACGTGCAAAAATATCACTCCAAAACCCCAATTTAATATTATTATCACTTTCATCTGGAGCAATCTTGGCAAGAGGCGCTTCTAGAGCAATATAGCCTACATCTTTAGCAGCGTCCTTAAACTGTTTGACGCTTTCAGTTCCTGCCCGGAATAACCAAGGATTATCTGCAGATCCCCAACTAAAACCCTGATTACTGTATCGCGTGCTCAGCGAGTCATCACTTTTTGATAATGCCAGACCATAAATGAAAACATCTGCCTTGGTACGCAGGCTTCCAATATTGGCATTTTGTGCAGCAGCTTTTGCCATATTTATTGCATTTCGTACAACTTCATCATGCACGGTATTACTGGCTGTTGTTGCCTGTTCTTTCGCATAATCTGCAGCCAACTGATTTAGCATTTCAGTGGTCTTGGCTGCAAGCTGACTATCTACTGTATTTTTAATGACATTTGCACGAACATAGCTTGGAAACTGCTGTTTAAAACTTTGGTAAAAAGGTGAATTTGGAAGATTCGCTGCATAATTATTTCCGTATAACAATTCAATCATTTCCAGAGTATTTTTAAGTGCAGCTGCTTTCGACCGATCAGTTAACCATGGGGTAATTGACTCTTTTGTTGTACCATCATTTACAAAATTCAAGCCAGCTGAACTACCATTATAATAATCAGCATAACGCTGATCATAATACTGTTTCATAATTGGTGAATCGAGATATTGTTGGACTAGACTACCACGATAGCTAGCAGCATATTCAGCTGTAATTTCACTCGCTACGCGGGTGCGATTGTCTGTAATATAAGCATCTCGGCTTGATGCATACGTATCTCCATATACATGGTTATAGATTCTCGCACGTTCAGCTAGATAAGCATTATGGTAAGTATTGCTATAAACTTTATCGTATAAACGCTCCCCTAGCTTTTCATAGTTTTCACCAGTTGGAATAATGCGAATAAAACCCGTATCCGCCTGTCCCGGATTTTCAATACCTCTGGCATAACTGGAACCAGCAGAAATATCTTTAGGGCCTTGAAACACCATTTTAAAATCATCAAGTACGAGCGCAACCCCCTCACCCGTGGTGTCAGAAAGAGAAGAATCTGATAATTCCTGCATCGCATGCGCAGAAGGCAACAGGATTAAACCAATTGTCATTGCTAAATAATTTTTGCGAAATTTAAATAGATCTTTTATCTGAGTCATCTCACTCTTTCCTTTTTATCCGATGCTCCGCATCTTTATGTTTCAGCTTCCCAGCCGCTACATTTTGTTTTTTATGATGCATTGCATCTTTTTTATGGTTATTCGGAATCTATTATGCTGACTTTTAATACAGATGCCAAAGTCAATTGAAGTAAAAACCTGAGTTTCCGATGAATGAAAATCTCAAAAAAATAAACGGGACATATAGTCCCGTTATTCAATATTTTAAACTGCTTAGGTCTTCGGCAAAGTAACGCCAGTTTGGCCTTGATATTTTCCGCCACGATCTTTATATGACGTTTCACACACTTCATCAGACTCAAAAAATAGCATTTGTGCGACACCTTCCCCTGCATAAATACGCGCAGGAAGGTTGGTGGTATTTGAGAACTCTAAAGTTACATGACCTTCCCACTCTGGCTCAAGCGGAGTGACGTTGACAATGATACCGCAACGCGCATAAGTCGACTTGCCCAGGCAAACCGTCAGTACATTACGTGGAATACGGAAATACTCGATGGTACGGGCCAATGCAAATGAGTTCGGTGGAATAATACAAACATCCGATTCAATATCAATAAAGCTGCGTTCATCAAAGTTCTTCGGATCGACAATTGCAGAATGCACATTGGTAAATACTTTAAATTCCCGTGCACAACGCACGTCATAACCATAGCTCGATACGCCATACGAAATCAGCTTTTGACCATTTTCATCCAAACGTACCTGGTTTTCTGCATACGGTTCAATCATGCCGTGTTTTTCGCTCATTTCGCGAATCCAACGATCAGACTTAATTGCCATTGATATAATCCAAAAATCTTAAGAACAAGTTATTGCGACGTACTTTAACTGAAATTGCCCCCAATGAAAATAAGTGAAGCGCTTGCAGCCACAGTGGATAAAAAATTGCTGATAGATATCAGCTTATAAACTTAAAAGTGCAGAATAGCTTAAAGGAATCGAAAAGCTCATTAACACCAGTGATGCGGTTTTTTGCAGGTTTTTTTGATTGAGCCAGCGACTGTTTTTTCTGGCCAGTATTGAGCCGAGGAAAGTCCAGAAGAATGCAATCGGAATCAGCAAAACCAGGAATACTAACATATGAGTCACATAGTGCTGACTGCTTTTCCAGACAATCACCGGAAAGATCGCTGAAGCAAATAAAAGTGCTTTAGGATTTAACAAGGTTGCCAGAAATAGTTCTCGTGCACGAATCGAGACATTTTCAAAATTTTCACTGAGTTCTGCCGTGCGCCATAATTTCACAGCCAGAAAAAGGATATAGCCGGCACTAAACAGCTTGAGAATGGTCGGCAAAAGCGGAAGATGAACGGAAATTTTTCCGATCAGAATGCCCCAAAAGCTAATGGCAATCAGATAGCCAAAGGCTTCAGCAGGAATTAAACGAAATGTTTTTTTAAATCCGACCTGTATGCCTGAAGATGCCAATAAGGTATTGGTTGGGCCTGGTGTTAAAAGAATGGTTGCCACTAAACCAATAAAAAACCATGAAATCATAGTTTGACCTCGCTCTAATCCGCGTAGCATAGAATAGTTCGGTCAATGCTGCAAAAAAATAATTGTAAGAGAACATATAATCAGAATTCACACTGAATTAAATCAATTTAATTCAATCACTTGAAACCATTTTGGGAACTAATACGCAACAGTCATTTCAGTCAATTTTCTTAATTTAAAGCTGTTTATTTCCGTGAATTATTAATAAAAAAGCCCTAACTTGAATTAGGGCTTAAATATGTGAACTCTCTATTTAATGGGTCAATTAGAAAATTCGGCTCTGATCTTTTTCGGCCTTAGGTAGCTGCGCTGCAATTTTTTCTGCAATCAGCATATAGCTTTCGGCTGCATCATCTCCGGCAATGACTGAAGGTGTGCCAGCATCGGCATTTTCACGAATTTCAGCATCTAAAGGTAAGCGACCCAATAATGGAATATGATATTGCTCAGACAGTTTATCTCCACCGCCTGTGCCAAAAATCTGTTCTTCAAAACCACAATTTGAACAGATATGGGTCGACATATTTTCAATCACGCCCATGATCGGAATTTGCACACGGTTAAACAGTTCAATGCCTTTGGTCGCATCGAGTAGGGCCACGTTTTGTGGTGTGGTGACAATCACTGCCCCGGTTACCGGAATGCGCTGTGCCAACGTCAACTGGATATCCCCTGTACCGGGTGGCATATCAATCATCAGAACATCAAGATCTGGCCATAAGGTCTGGTTAAATAATTGCATCAATGCACCGGTGGCTTTCGGTCCACGCCAAGCCACTGGAGTATTGTGATCACCAGTTAAATGGCCAATCGATAACACTGCCATTCCATAGGCTTCGATAGGGACAAACTGTTCCGCTTCGATCATCGGCGTTTTGCCCGCATTACCGAGCATGGTCGGAATACTCGGACCATAAATATCGGCATCCAGCACACCGACCTTTAAGCCTAATTTTTGCAGAGCCAGTGCCAGATTCACTGTAGTCGTCGATTTACCTACACCGCCCTTGCCGGATGACACCAGAATCACATTTTGAATACGTGGATGTTTTGGTACATCACGTTGCTGAGGTGCAGCTTTTTGAATCGGTGGATTATTGGGATCAGCTTCTTCTTGTTTTGCAGGCTGAGCGGAGGCATCCACCACAGGAGGAAGATTGGGTTTTGCTTCTGCTTTAGGCTGACTGGAACAGCTTTCACCTTCGGCATGCTTATGCCCGCAGCCATCCGATTTATGACTTTTAGGCCCGGTTTTTTGCTGAATCACATGCATATTCAATTCTTGAATACCACATTTTTGCAAAGCTTGCGCCAGTTCATCATGGATTTGTTGCAGATCTTGTTTTTCTTCAGGATAAGTATTTAAGGTGATTTGTAGGATCTCAGCTTGAACATTGACCTGAGTAATACGCTGTTTGAGCGGATCATTTGAATTTGGCAACAGATAGTTTTGCAATACTTTTTGCACAGCTTCTTCGTTCACCTCCTGCGAAGGTGAAAAGACCGATTTGAGCGAAGAAAGCCACGACATAGGTTACTCCAAAACTATAGATAGATATCCGAATGGCATAGTTTAACGGGGTTTTCGCTTAAGGTTAAGCACTCTGCCGAGAAGATCGAAGAGATATCTGCAATTTCCAACCATTTTACTTGGTTTTGTTGGATTGTAGCGGATAGGCATGCTAAAAGTGAATCAATCAAAGTAAAGCCAACTGGATTCTTTTTGATGTGAAAAGAATTTTTATTGATTTTAGGTGTAGCAAGCCACTTTAACCTTCTTTGATTAAAGTGGCTCTACAATAATCACAGTCTATTTATGATTTTTATTATTTTCAGACTTGTGCTGCTGATCCTTGGCATTTTTATCCTGATCTTCTTTAGATTCACTCTTGTCAGACTGACCTGATTTCGATTCTGAATTTTGAGCTTTGGCATCTTTTTGCTGATCAGAATCATTGCCCTGAGATTGATTTTCTTTCATTTTATTCATGCTATCAGCCGCCATCTGTTTCAGCTCACCCAGCTTGGTAGAGGCTTCACTGACTAACTCAGTAATCTTCTGTTTTGTATCTTCAAACTTATGTACAGCCTCATCTTTTAAATTGGCCATGCTTGCCTGTTGATCGGTCTGAGCTTCTTTAGCATTTTGTTTATCTGACTGATTCGATGATTTATCTTCAGTGCTATGATCAGCTTTTGCCTTTTTTGCGTCATCTGAACCTTGATCATCATTTTTCTGACCGTTGGACTTGCCATGTTTTAGCTCATTCAGAAGTTTTTCGCCTTTTTGTAATAGCTCCTCACCAATCGCAATGGCCTTCGCTTTTAAATCATCCATCTTAAAGCTTTCAGTTTTGTTATCTGATTGCTCATTTTTCGAATTATCTTTTTGATCAGATGGCTGCTCTTTAGAGGCTTCATCCTTCGATTTCGAGTCAGCGCCTGTATCTTTAGAGTTTTGTTTGCTATCAGAATTTTCATCAGTCTGGTGTGGCTTTGTGTCTTGTGTATCATGCGACTGATTGTGCTTCTGGTCATTCTGGTTTTGCTTTTGCTCTTCTTTGGCTTTCTGATTTAATTGTTTCTCATGTTGTTCTTTGTCTTGATTTTGCTTTGAACTATTGCTCTGGTTCTGCTGAGTCATGAGGTACCCTCCTTAGGCATATCATATAAACAATCAGCCATTTTTTAGCACAAAGTGTGGAGCAAATCGGGCGCAGTAAGCAAACTGCAACAAAGCCTGTACATGTTGTTGCTATTGTTTGCAGTCTGTAGCATGAGCTGCGCCCAATCAGTATTGCAAAGATGAATAATCCAACTCTTTTGGATTCTGGCGATTCAAGTCCATCGATTACTTGAGGTTTCGACAAAGCCTGTCAGCACATTTTCTTTGGCTTCTCATTCAAATGCCGTTATAGCATAGTTTCCAAAGCCAAAGAATCAGTGTTGCCAATTCACAGCAGATGTTTATAGGATGCAAATGCATCAGGAGATATTATTTCAAGTCAGACACGCAAGGTGCTCATAAAGCTGAGCGCAGAGAACAACCAGATCAACAGAATGAAGCTGCGTGCTTGATTGAAGTTGTCGACATCTGTGCCATGTAGCATGTTATGACGGCTCATGGTCACATTCGAGCTTGAATCCATTTTATAGGCAGCAAGTTCAGCAAAATACGGATTCAGTTCAATCGCAATTTTAGACTTATGCCACAGGCTTTTAATTTCATTGCCTTTTAAACCCGGTACGATTTTATAGACATCGACAAACTTGGTACCATTTTGCTTTAAGAAGCCTGCTTTGATCAGGATATCTGTCAAAATACCTTCGAGCTGCGCATAGACATTTGGAATACAACCGCTGTAAAAGCCAAGTTTGTACATTTTCAAGCTTTCAAGCAGCACCAAACGGCGCTTGGCTTTGATGTCTTCATCAATCTCTAAGGCATCAAAGGCTTTCAGCATTTCAGTTTGGAAATATTCGCTATTGATCATATCGAGTAGCTTAAATTGCTCAATATCTTCAAACTGGTGAGTGGCCGGCCAAAAATGCATCAAATTTAAAGCATCATTGGCAAACTTCGCGCCAATCGGTTGATCGAGCTGATCTGCCAGCACTTGGAAATAAGCATCTTGCGCGACTAAACCCGATAAGTTTTTGATTAAAAGTGTATGTTCATCTGCCGAGATGTCTTCAAGATAAGCTTCTGCATCTTTTAAAATCTGACTGCCCAACTGTTTTTGACTCGCTGCATTTTGTTTAATACGCGTGACAGGTTGGTCAAAATCAAAATCATCTTCGTCAATCATGGTTTTCTAGCTCAAAGCTTTTAGATCAATGGCCTATTATCACTGTTATTGGCAACGCAATATAGAGAAATCTACATTTCCAAGACATTCTGTAAATACAAAGACCTTTCGACACGAATTCGCGGTGAAATGGAATTGATTCGCTTAAAGGATTGCTTTGTATTCGGACCTGCATCAGGTAAAATCATCCACCTTGCATAATATACGAATGAGAGAGTCATATCCGTGCGTAATATCTTAGTCACTAACGCCCTTCCATACGCCAATGGCCCGATTCATATGGGTCACCTACTCGGTTATATCCAAGCTGATATTTGGGTACGTGCGATGCGTGCAATGGGTCATGATGTGACTTATGTCTGCGCGGACGATGCTCACGGCACAGCCATCATGTTACGTGCTGAAGCCAACGGGATTTCACCGGAAGCACAAATTGCCAACGTGCAAAAAGAACATATTCGTGATTTTGACGGTTTTGCAGTGCACTTCGATCATTATGATTCTACCCATAGCGATACCAACCGCGCACGTGCATCTGAAATCTATCTCAAAAACCGTGATGCCGGCAATATTGCGGTTCGTCCTGTCACCCAGCTTTTCGATCCTGAAAAAGGCATGTTCCTCTCAGACCGTTTCATTAAAGGCACCTGCCCGAAATGTAAAGTAGAAGATCAATATGGCGATTCATGTGAAGTTTGCGGTGCAACTTATAATGCAACCGAATTATTGAACCCACATTCGACTTTAAGCGGTGCAACACCTGTCGAAAAATCATCTGACCATTACTTCTTTAAGTTGCCGAATTTTGGTGAATACCTGCAAAAATGGACACGTGATGAAGGCCGCTTACCGGTCTCGATTGCCAACAAATTAGATGAATGGTTTGAAAATGGCCTGAACGATTGGGATATCTCGCGTGATGCGCCATATTTCGGTTTTGAAATTCCAGACGCACCCAACAAATACTTTTACGTGTGGGTCGATGCGCCAATTGGCTACATGTCGAGTTTTGAAAACTATATCAAAACCAAACGTCCTGATTTAAGCTTTGATGACTACTGGAAAAAAGATTCTAAAAATGAGGTGTATCACTTCATTGGTAAAGACATTGTGTATTTCCATGCGCTGTTCTGGCCGGCAATGCTAGAAGGTGCTAACTACCGTACGCCATCAGGTTTATTTGTAAACGGTTTCTTGACTGTCAATGGTCAGAAGATGTCGAAATCTCGCGGCACATTTATTAAAGCGGAAACCTATTTAGAACATTTAAACCCTGAATATTTACGCTACTACTTCGCGTCGAAACTTTCGGATAAAGTTGAAGATTCTGACTTGAATCTGGATGATTTTGTGCAGAAAGTAAATTCTGACTTGGTTGGTAAAGTGGTCAACATTGCCAGCCGTTGTGCGAAGTTCATCAATACTAAATTTGACAATAAATTATCTGCAACTTGTGCAGAGCCTGAATTGGTTCAAAGCTTCATTGATGCGGGTGATTCAATCGCAGCGCAATATGAGTCACGTGAGTTCTCTGCTGCGATTCGTGAAATCATGGCACTTGCAGATAAAGCCAATCAATATATCGATGAGAAAAAGCCTTGGGCGCTGGCGAAGCAGGAAGGCCAGGAACAACAAGTACATGACGTATGTTCTGTCGGTATTAACCTGTTCCGTCAATTGGCTGTTTATTTGGCTCCGGTGTTGCCAACACTGGCGCAACAAGTTCAAGATTTCTTGCAATTAGAATCTTTCAACTTCGCTTCTCGTGAAACGATTCTGCTGGGTCATGAAATTGCATTGTTCCAACCATTGATGCAACGTGTAGATCCAAAAGCGGTTGCTGCCATGGTCGATGCATCTAAAGATTCTTTAGCTGCTCCTGCTGTTGAACCAGCTAAAGCTGAAAAGAAAAAAGAGAAGAAGGTCGAGAAGAAAGCTGAACCTAAAGTCGGTGAAGCTGAAATTATTGGCATCGAAGACTTTATGAAAGTTGACCTACGTGTGGCTGAAGTTCTTGAAGCAGCTATAGTTGAAGGTTCTGACAAACTGCTTCAACTCACTTTAAACGTTGGTGAAGCTGAGCCACGTAATGTGTTCAGTGGTATTCGTGAGTTCTATCAACCTGAAGACCTAAAAGGTAAATTGGTGGTGATGGTGGCTAACCTTGCGCCACGTAAGATGCGCTTTGGTATTTCAAATGGTATGGTTTTAGCTGCGGGTAATGGCGACGGCGTTTGGGTGATTTCACCTGAATCTGGTGCTCAACCGGGTGATAAAGTTTCTTAATTTTTAGACCTAAATATAAAAATCCCCTCAATTGAGGGGATTTTTTACTGCTGAGGACTTATCGAATTCTGTGAAAAATTCGGAGATCTTGGTCCATATAACAAACCTTTTTGCTGATTCAACCGTGGCGAATACAACAATTGACTTACCGTACCTGATAGTACATACGCCTTATCACTTAAATGATTCGAGATTTGATCCACCAAAGCACCAACCAACATACCCACTAAACCAGCATTATTATTGCTGTTAGCAAGGATCTGCTTTTCTGAACCTTCCCAAAGAAGTTGACCAGTTTTTAAATCAACCAATTTAGCTTCTACAGCTACCGTAGCTACCGTTTGAATCACTTGATACTTCGAACCATACTCTTTTACTTTCACATACAAAGCAGCATCAGCGCCAAAAATCTCTTGTAGCTTTTGAGTGCTTACTGTTTGAGCATCAGAACCGTTATAAATACCATTTTCCTTAAACATCGTATCGACAACGCTAATAGGGAAAACGTAATAACCTGCCTCTGCAACAGGAACAGTTACTGTTGACCAATAACTATAAATTGCACGTGTATCAGGAGATTCATTCACAGGTGGCATCACCAAAATAGACTTTGGCATATGCGCGGTGTAGCTGCTTAAATCACGCGTATTTTTAGGGGCTACTGCACAACCTGTAACTAACAATGTTACTGCAACTAAAGCGAATAAATGTTTTAACTGTTTCATTTTTTCGCTCCTGCAATAATAGTTTGACTTGTCATTTTTTTCAGTAAACGATCCATCAAAACAGTTGATTCTGGATAAACCTGACGCTCTAACTCAAAATACTCTACTGCTCGTGGGCCATTATTAAGATTTAAATTTAATAGCCCTAAATGTGCATATAAACCCGGGGGCACAGCCGCATTTTTAGCTTTAGCCTTCTCTATATCTTTTTCAAGTTTAGCAATCTGCTCTTGAGGAGAGGTTTTTTCAGGAACACTTAACAACAAATAAGTTTGTTGCGGATATGTACCCCAACTATATAAAGATTTAGGACCACTTGCACAACCAACCAAACTTAGTGACATCACAGCACCAAGTAATAAAAAAATATTTTTCACAGAATAATCCTATTACTTGTTTGACCATTTACCAGTCTGTAAATCAAGCACAAGATTATTCACTGCTTCACGTACAGCTAAATCTAAAACCTTACCGTTTAATGTTGAGTCATAAGATGCGGTCGAACCAAAACCAAGCACTTCACGCTCACTTAACGCATACTCACCTGCACCTTGTACTGAGTGAACCACTTCTGCAGTTTTTACATCAACTACATTAAGATTAACTTTTGCATAAGCGATTTGCGTTTTACCACGACCTAATACACCAAATAATTGGTGATCACCTACTTCTTTACGACCAAATTCAGAAACATCCCCTGTTAGTACAAAACGTGCGCCTTTAATTGATTGTGTTGATTTTCCAAATCCTGCTTCTTGTTGCAATTCAGATAAATTATCACGATTTAAAACAGAGAAATAACCCGTTTGCTGCAAATGAGTTTCTAAAATTGTTTTTGCTTGCCCCCCCAGACGATCTACATTGTCAGAAAAAATCCCGCGCATATAACTTGAACGGTTATCAAATTTCCCAATAGAAACTGCAGTTTTAGCGCCCGTATATTTTACTTGTGCGGTTGCAGCTGTTACTTGCGGTGCTTGTATTGTTTTTGAGGTTTCAGTTGTTGAACACGCTGTTAAAGCTAAGCAGGTTAAAGAACAAACGAGTGCTGTTTTTTTCAAAATATTAGGGTCTGTTGACATTTTCTGTTCAAAAAAATAGCGAGAAAGTAAAATTTAATCGCCAAACCAAATTTACTTCTCGCTATGCCTCGTACAATGCTGAATGATCAACACTGGTCTAAGTTACTTTCTATTTTCCGAAATTTTGATATCTATTTCAAATCTAATTTGAGAAATTTTGTCGAAGCAATACTTTATAGAATAAGAACAGGCTGCCCATGGCGTGATTTGCCTAAAGAATTTGGTTCGTATAACTCAATCTTTAAAAAATATAATCGTTGGTGTAAAAATGATAAGTTAATGAAAATATTTAAATTAATTTCTTCAAATACTGATATGGAATGGGTTTTTATTGATGGTAGTCATGTTCGGGCACACCAACATTCTGCTGGAATAAAAGATCAGGATATTTCTAAAAGCATTGGTGGAAATAGTTCTAAAATACATTTAGCTGTTGATGCGGATGGCAATCCAATCGAAATTATTATCTCCGATGGAACGATACATGATGTCAAGATTGCTCCCAAAATGATTGAAAAACTTGATTTGAGTGAAACGGAAGTATGTTGTGCAGACAAAGGATATGACTCTGAATCATTAAGAGAACAAATATCTGCGAAAAAAACTAAAGCGAATATTCCAAGAAAATCAAATACTCAGTCAAATAATGATCATATGGATTGGTATTTATATAAAATCAGACACTTAGTTGAGAATGCATTTTGTAGGTTAAAGCAGTTCAGAGGAATAGCAACACGATATGATAAGCTAAAGTGTAGCTATGAGGGGGCAGTTGTATTAGCTTGTATATTTATTTGGCTACCTTTATCGGGTAAATTCTATACTTGAAATGTCAACAGACCCTAATCCTTGTGACTTAAAAAAATTTTTATTAATTCAAAATAATCTTAACAATAAATAAACAATATCTCCACATAATAAACAAATTAACAATATTTTTTTATAATTTTTATTCATTTAAATAATTAACTTTACTCTTCTTTATAGTCAATAAATACACCTGTATAACCGAGTAAAACTTGGTAATAACAGGATTTTTTCTATAAAATAATTATAAAAACACTGAGTAAAGTCCTGATATGCTAATTCTTAAAAAAATATTCATGTATACACTCTATTATTAAATTGAGAATTTTTTTATTTATTGCCTATAAGACCCAGTCGAAGCATGCTAAAAAACACGTCTTTATAATAGATAAAAATAACGATGAAAATATTCAATCAAAAAATCGTCATAACAGCATTAACGCTTAGCTTATTTATAGCTCTACCCCAAGCTCAAGAAACCGAATTAATCCCCTAAAAAAACAAGTCGCTGGCTACTATCATCACCAAATCGGCAACACCCAAATCACCATCCTACTCGATGATACAAACTACTTAAACCCATCCATGTTTAAAGGCTTAAGCAATACATAAAAAAAGCCTCTATCTCTAGAGGCTTTTTATTACTGGGTCACTTAGCCTTGCAACACAAATTCCCAAATGAAATAACCCAGTCCAAAACCAATCAGCGCATATAAGGTAATGATGAAGAATACAAAGCTGGCATTGTTTTTTCTTTTCCAAAAACTCATAGCGACATCCAAAGCTTGTTCGTAATACCCTATGTTAACGAGCTTTTAATAAAAAGTGAAATACATCTAAGCATTTTATTTATAATAATATTTTTACAAAAAACACATTCTTTACTTTCAAAAAATCAATATACAGATTCAGATTGAATTTTTAGTACAGATGCTAAATCGCCATTTCGATTTAAAAAAAATGGTAAATATATTCATATTCTTTTTTGCTGGCATCCATGCTAATACATAGAGTTGACTTTAATTACATAAGAATAGCCATGAAATACCTCAGCTCTTATCTTGTCGGATCACTCCTTGCTTTAGGTTCATTGGCAGGTATTTCCCCAACACACGCACAAACGCCTTCCACTTTAGAACAACAAAAACAGGTTCCCGGATATTATCAATACAGCTTTGGAGATTACCAGATTACTGCCCTGCTGGATGGCACCAATTATTTAGCCAAAGTCTTGTTTAAGGATATTCCTGAAGCAGAAGTGAATCAGATTTTAAAAAAATATTATGTTGACCAAAGCAAAGGCATCCAGACCTCCGTCAATGCTTTCCTGGTAAATACAGGCAAAGAACTGGTCTTGGTGGATAGCGGTGCTTCTAGCTGTAATGGGCCAAACTTTGGGTCTATTTATTCAAATTTACAGGCATCTGGACAAAAGCCTGAGCAAGTCAATACGATCTTATTAACGCATTTACATCCTGATCATGTTTGCGGCATCAGTAATAACGGCGTCGCCAATTTTGCCAATGCAAATATTTATGTATCGCGAGCCGAACTGGATTTCTGGATGAATCCTAAAAGTGTAGAAAAATTACCAAAAGCAAAACAGGCCGGTTTTTTGGGTACAGTCGATAAAATCAAGAAAGCCATCGCACCTTATCAGGCCAAAGGTCAGTTAAAGACCTTTAAAGCTGGCGATAAAATCCATGGTTTTGATGTGATCAGTTCAGCGGGGCATACACCGGGGCATTTTGGATTTAGCTTAAAATCCAAGGGTCAGGAGATGATATTTATTGGGGATATTGTACACTCCCATACCATTCAGTTTGACCGTCCACAGACCGCTATAGATTTTGATATCGATCCGAAAAAAGCGGTTGAAACCCGCTTAAAGTATTTTGCGGAATATGCAAAGAATGGCCAGACGGTGGCAGCACCACATTTACCATTTCCGGGAATTGGGCATGTTTATTCTAAAGATGCTAAAAGCTATCAATGGATTCCCGTGCATTTTAAAGATTAAGTTCAAATGATCAGCTGTCCCTTGGAAAGCTAGTAAGAATGATCACTTTCCAAGGATGATGACTTCAAGTGTTGAAACTATTTCATCCCGAAAATAAGTTTTAATCCGAGCACGGTCATCACCGCACCTGCTGCCCGATCAAACAATGCCTTAAACTTTAAATACACACGGCGCGGCTTTTCAGCAGAAAGTGCAATGGCCACCAGTGAGCACCAGCCAGCATCAATAAAAAAACATAAAATGGGCAAAGCAAAGTAGAAATAGTTCGGAATTTCTTTTGGTAATAAGGCGGTAAAAATACTGGCCAGCACAATCGCAATTTTTGGATTCGACAACTGCGTGATTAAACCTGTGGTAAAAGCGCGACGTAAAGACATCTGTTTGGTAATGCTCGAATCTGCCTCAATCGGATCTTTGGCATGCTTAATAATTTTAAAAGCCAGCCAAAGTAAATATAGCCCCCCACAAATTTTTAAGGCCAGATAAGCCGAAGGCACAGCCAGCAAAAATGCCTGCAAACCCAATACTGCCAGCAAACCGAAAATTGCTGCACCTAGACCAGTTCCCAGTGCAGTAAATAAACCATGTTTACGTGAAATCGCAATTGAATTTTTTGCCACATAAATAGAAGTCGGCCCGGGACTCATTGCACCTAACATCAGGGCAACAGCAATTGAGCCTAAAATCCAGAATGATTCCACGAGATAACCTGACTTAAAAATTGAAGGATTATTTTAAGCAAAAACCGGATGATTTGCTTTAAAAATTTCAGTATTGGTCAGGAATTTTAGTTACTGTAATGGCTTACTGTTTTAATTGATCCTGAGCAATGAATTGCGTGTCTAACAGTTGGTAATCCTGATCATGTACCGGTACACCACCAATAATCATGGTACGGGTCTCTGTTTTAGGTTTATTCATCGCATCATCACAACCCGACAAACTGAGCATTACACCAACCAAAACAGCATAGGACAATATTTTCATTATTCTACCCTCCTCAGGGTTTCCTGTATTTAGATTAGCATCCCTGCTTAAATAATCAGCAGAATATTTGTGACATTCTGCGTCAATTTTTATCTCATGCCTGAAAATGACTTATTCTCAATCCCTGATCTTTACTGCTTTCGCTATAATGGCCGAATAACTGACTGTGTTAAGTTTTATGTTTGCAGAGATTGCCCAAAATATTCCCGATCAACAGATTAATTTTCACGATATTATTTTAACAATACGTCGTCTGGATCTGGTACATCCGCAAATTTCAGGCAACAAGTTTTTTAAACTGAAATACAATTTTCTGGAAGCACAAAGACAGGGTTATCGGCAGATTCTCAGCTTTGGTGGTGCGTATTCCAATCATATTGCGGCCACTGCATTTGCCGCACAGCAGTTTGGTTTTCAAAGTGTGGGGATTATTCGGGGTGAGGAGCTGGCCCATCGGCCACTCAATCCGACTTTAGCCACCGCACGGCAGTTGGGGATGCAGCTACATTTTGTCAGTCGTGAACACTATCGTCGCAAGCAACAGCCTGAGTATCTGGCCGAAATCGCACAACAATTTCCTGAGCATTATCTCATTCCTGAAGGTGGAACCAACGCTTTGGCCATTCAGGGCTGTCAGGAAATTTTAAGCCCGCAAGATGCTCAATTTGATGTGGTTTGCTGCGCAGTAGGCACTGGTGGAACCATCACTGGTCTGATCGAAGCCAGTCAGGCGCATCAGCAGGTTTTAGGATTTTCAGCGCTGCAAGGCTCATTTTTAAAAGATGAAGTCGCGCAACTAACCAGCAAAACCAACTGGACTATTCTGGATGATTATTGCTGTGGCGGCTATGCCAAAACCAGCACAGCCCTCATACAGTTTATTCGGGATTTTGAAACCGAATTTGCAATTCCACTAGAGCAGGTCTATACCGCTAAAATGTTGATGGGCATCTTTGATTTGATTGAAAAAGATTATTTCCCAGCAGGATCTAGACTGCTGGTGATTCATAGCGGCGGGTTGCAAGGCCGTAATATTGATACTATTTCTACAATTGCTTAAGCCTGAATCGGTTGATTATTATTCAGCGCAATCATCCCTTTGACCAAGCGGTAGATATGCCAGATAAAGACCAGAAAGATGATTAGAAATCCGATCAAGATCATAGTTAATAAGCCACCAACAATATAACCCAGCAAACTGACCCAGAAGGTTTTAATCTGCCAGTCCACATGACTTTCCAGCCAGGTGCCGCGCATTTCATCACGTTTAATATAGTTCATGATAATGGCTATAAATGGGGTCACACCCAGAAAAAAACCCAGAATATAAAGAATATAACTGATCAGGTTGTATTGTTTTAGATCCTCTGACGTTGCCATAAGCCCTGCCTTATTATTGTGATTTTTGTAAAACTGTACAAAAACTATGCATGATTTTAAGCCGACTTACAAATATTTTATGTTTAAACTCTAATACGAATCGGCAATCAGCCTGTTGATTGTTCAGGAATAGAGAAAGCGGAAATAAAATTGTCTATAATGCTTTCCTTTTGTTCTCCCTCGAGTGTTTTATGTCTTCCAAGCAATACGATGTTCTCGTCATAGGTGCCGGTGCTTCAGGTTTAATGACGGCGTATATGGCTGCACAACGTGGGCGTAAAGTCGTAGTGGTGGAAAAAGCCAATAAAGTTGGCAAAAAAATCCTGATGTCTGGCGGCGGTAAATGTAATTTTACCAATCTGGAGGTCGAACCAAGCCATTATATTTCGCATAATCCACATTTCGTGATTTCAGCATTAACGCGTTATAGCAATTGGGACTTTATTGGCCTGGTCTGTGAATATGGTATTGCTTATGAAGAGCGCAAACATGGACAACTGTTTACCCTCAATGGTGCAAAAGATATTCTGTCAATGCTATTGGCAGAATGTGACAAGACCGGTCTGGTCGATCTTAAAACCAGCTGCGAAGTAAAGGCAGTCAATCCGGTCGATGATCAAGGCTTTCAAGTCGCTACATCACTTGGATATTTTGAGGTTGAATCTGTAGTAGTGGCATCCGGCGGCTTGTCCATTCCGACGCTGGGCGGTTCGGGCATTGGCTATGAAATCGCAAAACAGTTTGGACATCATGTTTATCCGACCCGTGCCGGTTTGGTGCCCTTCACTTTCTCTGATGGATTTAAGGAAGTGACCACTCGTTTAAGCGGGAATGCCGTAGAAGCGACCCTTTCCAATGAGCTCAACAGTTTTACCGAAGCGCTGCTATTTACCCATCGCGGTTTAAGTGGCCCAAGCTCCCTGCAATTGTCCAATTACTGGAATGTCGGTCAAAGCTTTCAAGTCGATTTCTTACCAAGTGTAGATTTGCTGGATTTCTTTAAAACCAAAAAACAAAGCCAGCCCAAAGTGTTATTGCGCACTTTACTCAATGAATTTTTACCGAAAAGTGTCGTGGCTGAATTACAGGGTCTAATCTGGACTGACGTCGCAGAAAACCCAATTGGCAATATCAGTGATAATCAACTGGAGCAGATTGCGACACGGCTGCATGGTTTTGAAGTGAAACCATCCGGAACAGAAGGCTACCGTACTGCGGAAGTGACTTTGGGTGGTGTGGATACCAGCGAAGTCTCTTCAAAAACCATGGAAAGTCAAAAGCAGAAAGGCCTATATTTTATTGGTGAGGTGCTGGATGTTACCGGACATTTGGGCGGCTATAATTTCCAATGGGCATGGTCATCCGCGCATGCCGCATCGGAATATATTTAATCAATAGATCATCAAGACTGATATTTAGTTCATTCCAGATAATCTGTCTTAAACAGCTTGAGATTGGCCGTATTTCCTAAACGGTCAATCGTCAGCTGCATTTTTCGAGTGGCTTCTCGCAAATATGGCGGTGCTTCATCTGTTGAAGTGTTCTTGAATGTATATGATAGTGTTTGCCACATGATGTTGATCTCCTTTTTTATATTTTTAATGCAAGAAGAATACCAAAATCATTTTAGTATTCACCTGAATATTATATATTTCTTAAAGGCCAAATTCTATTGTTTGTTATTCAGCAGAATTCTTTCAGTTAAATTCGTCTGTATCAGGTATTTTCCTATCCAGCGCTCGCTCTGACTGCTCGTCCTGTTTGCTCTTCACAAAAATAAATCGATAGGCCGCGGTAAAAAAGCCAATGGTAATTCCCGCGATAACCAAAGGAGCCAGAACTTTGTTGGGTTTCTTGCTATTCATTTATTTTTCCTCGTGACTGAAAAAAATCGACCACATGAGCGTGGCCGATTTTGGTTAAAAATGACAGGTTATTTCAGGTCATCTTTTTTCTGAGTGGAACGATCAATATCGACATTTGGTTCTTTTTCTCCGGTTGAACCAAATGGATTATTGACTGGCGGATGAGTCGGATCGACTTTTACTGAATCAGGTACGGCTTGATCCGCATCCGGATTGACCGGATCAATACCCAATGATTCATCATCCTGCGGTGCAGTGGTGAGGATTGCCGGTGTGGTATGCGATAAGTCCGTACTCATTGGCGTAGTACCCTCTGCGTCTGAATCTTGATTTGGCACAATACCTGCTCCTGGCGTAGTGGTTGAAGAATCAGTAGTACCGGTCATGTTTTGTGAACGGTCGGAGTATTGTCCCATTGATGTATCTGTAGAACCCATCCCCATCGCTGCACCTGTCGTGCCTGCCATGTCCGTTGTACTTGAAGTACTCTGAGTACCTAATCCTGAAAATATGCTGTTTTCAGCTTGATCTTTGACTGGATTCGGTTCTTTGGCTTCGCGTTTTGCTTTATCAATCAGATCTGTTAAAACTCGCTCCGCAGGCTGACGACCACCCAGACCAAAAGCCAGAGCAAATGCTACTGCGACAGCACCCAGCGTTAAACCAAATGCCAGGTTCACAATCGAGTCGGCAATACCCATGGCACGTAGACCCATGGCAACGACCAAGCCCATAATCAGGACACGCACCAGATTCGCTAACCAGCGTGAGCTGTTATATTCACCGCGTTGTACGATGTTCGCGACAATATTTGCCAGCCAGAAACCGATCACCAGAATCACGGCACCGAGCAAGATGTTGGCGCCGAAGTAAATAAACATCGCAATCAGGCCGCTCACCTGTTCAAAGCCGAGACGGTCTGCTGCTTCGGACACTGCAAATAACATGGTGAACAATACGATCAGATAACCGACCACACTCGAAAGTTTAGTGGTGCCTAAAAAACGCTGTACATCCAGTTTGGCAGGAATTTCATCAACACCTGTACCCGATACCACTTCAACCACCAGACGTGCGACCAGTTTAGAGACCACATAAGCCAGAATCAGAATTAAGGCAGCAGCAATAATATTCGGAATGGCATTCATGATTTCATACAGCATCGCCGTGGCAGGCTGAGAAATCGCTTCGACACCCAATGCTTCAAAAGCAATAATCAATGCAGTAATGATCACGACAGCGAAGATGAATGAACCAATCACCTGTGCCACATTGGAATTTTTGAAAATACCTACTTTTTCAGCTTGTTGTTGTACATTCAGACTGTTTAATAGGCCTTCAACAATACCGCGAACAATTTTTGCCAGAATATAACCGACAAAAATGATCACTGCAGCAATAAAGATATTTGGTAAGTAGCTTACGACATCAGTCAGCATATTCTGAACTGGTAACAACAGACCGTTGAGTCCCAGAATAGACAGTACGATTGGCAAGAACAGTAATAAAATTAACCAGTAAGCAATTTCACTGATGTTCTGACTAATGGGACTGACACCCACTTCAGCACTGAGTTTTTCGTCTAGTTGGGTTCGGTCAAGTAGCTTTTGTAGCCCTATTTTCACCAGGTTGGCGACAATCCACCCTATGAATCCGACTGCAATTGCACCTAGTAACTGCGGGATAAATAACAGGAATTGCTGAATCATATTACTGAAAGGACCACTGATACTGGTCAGGTTGAGTACATTCAGTGAACCAATTACGGCAATAATCAGAATAATCCAGAACACCACCCGGGCAATAATACTTTCGATATTAGAGCGATGGCCTGTCGCCGTATTTAAGTGTGTATTGGTTCCAAGTTTTTGCAAGACTTTCTTGACTGCTGCCGAAACCAGTAATGCAATGATCCAACCAATGACTAATATGGCAATTGCACTCAGAATGGGATGAAACTGATCCCAATAATACATGGCGTCGAAGCCGCCACGCGGACTTCTCATATAATCATTCATGTTGTTTTACCCTCTTTGTTATTAAGCTATTTATCTGAAATCGGGAGCCTATCCTTGAAACATTCAGCCCCTTCTTCTTTCGGATTCACCTTCAGATTTGATGTTTTTAGACTTGAGCCAGCTAGCTATCATTAGCTTAAACATCACAATATATTGCAAAAAAGCCCCAGTGGTTTCACTAGAGCTTTTGATATATGTCTGAGTTATCGAGCCGCCTGTGCATCATCTGTCGCAGTTGCTGTTGCTTCTGTTCCATCACCTAGCGTTGCAGTAGCTTCTGTAGGTTCACCGACTGGAGTCGTATTGTTTGGTGTCGCAGGTTGCACATTAGGGTTCGGATGTCCAGCAGGTGCATCATTTGCGTCTGGATTCATGTCAGCAAACATATAGAACAGTAATGCCAGTAAAAAGATACCTACCAAAATCAAGATATAAACAGGAATACGCTTTTTTTGCGTCACTGCTGTCTGATGATCTAAAGGTGGTTTTTTATTGAAATCATCGACCATAACCATCCTCACTCTTTGTTATTCATAAGTAGATTTTTAGCATAACAAGCAGTTAAAACAGCTTCTGTGACAAAACATGGTGAGATGGTGACGGGATGTAAGTTATATGTATGAATAATATTTAGAATAATCTTTAAGCAATCGTGCTCATTTTTAATTCACTGATCGCTACTGGTTGATGGTGAATGGGTTTAACTCAGTATTATCCTGCTATTCATTTTCCCCTCATGTGAATGACATAGAAAATTACTGGCAGATCAACACATCTAATCGCTTGAATAATTGCAACACTATTCGCTTAAACCTTCTTATAGAGCGATATAAAGCGTATCAGAAAAGAAAAAGGCTTTATAATCAATCTGATAATGAGGTTTAGCTTCTCCATTCTTTTCCAATCCCAGTTTGCTTGAGTTGCCTGAGTGGTATGCAGTCCTTTGAAATTCAAGAGCTTCAGTACGCGACCTCAGGGCAGAACCAACACTAAAATTTGCGCTAAACAATAGCACTGCTCAGTTTCTATAAAATGGGCTATAATGTGTCCCTCATTTTTTTATTTCATCGAGCTCTATGGCGTATCGTCAACAAAGTGTATCGTTGGATCTTGACACTGATGTCACCCACCAATGCACTTTGCATCATACTCGCGATCAGCATCTGATCGGGATTATCGAATTCAGTAAACCGAGTTTTGCACTGCGCTGGCAAGACCTGGAGTATTTCCGTCGTCGTACTGAAGAGTTTTCCGTGATGCCTTTCCCGGACTGTGTCAACGCAATGATTATCGATATCCGAGATGTAACAGCATGGCTCGACAATGAAGTGCCAATTATTCCATGGCGTTTATTGGAAGAGGATTGTCCGGTACGCTTAGTCGTCCCTGCGGATCGTCTTGAGCACTACGCTGGATTCTTTGAACCGACCTGGCTCAGCGCCGATGTCGAAACGGCCATTCAAGAAATTCGTGAATCGATGGATATGTTTGTGCATTAAGCTTGAACCGATAAAAAAACCTCCAGTTTGGAGGTTTTTTTGTGACTTTTTCTTTCTTATACTTGTAGTTCAATCTCTTTATTTATTTGCATTCCTTTGAGCATCCCACAGATTTCCTTTTCTGATTCAGTAACATTTCAGCAATAAATTCAGCTTGAGTCATGCTTGAATCATCAACTAAGATGAATATAAACGAATACTTAGACTTTATAGCAATAATCAGAATATTGTCTTAGCAGCGCCTGAAAACGGGCGTACTCATAATAATTGAAAATGAAAAATGGAGTTTCACGATGAAAACAAAGACTCAATTCGCTACGCTGCTGTGTGCCAGTGCCCTGACCTTGGGACTGAGTGCCTGTAGTGATAATCAGGCACCAAGCAATCAGCAAGGCAGCGAGAATACTTCTGGCACGCTCAATAAGATCAAACAGTCCGGCACGATTGTATTAGGTTATCGTGACTCCTCGATTCCATTTTCTTATATCGCTGACAATCCGAATCAGCCAGTCGGCTATGCCCATGACCTGCAATTAAAAGTGGTCGAAGCCGTCAAACAAAAGCTGAATCTTCCTGATTTAAAAATCCGCTACAACCTGGTGACCAGCCAGAACCGGATTCCACTGGTCTCCAACGGTACGGTTGATCTGGAATGTGGCTCGACGACGAATAATAAGGAACGCCAGCAACAGGTCGATTTCTCTGTCGGCTTTTTTCAAGTAGGTTCCCGTCTATTAACCGCAACCAATTCTGGTATTCAAGATTTTAGCGATCTGAAAGGCAAAAAACTGGTGACCACTGCCGGCACCACATCGGAACGCTATATTCGTCAGCATGAAAAAGAATTGGGCATTGGTGAAATTATTTCGACCAAAGACCATGCAGAATCCTTTTTAATGCTGCAAAGTGGCCGTGCTGCTGCCTTTATGATGGATGACATTTTACTGGCGGGAGAAAAATCCAAGGCTAAAAATCCGCAACAATGGCACATTGTAGGTACAGCTCCCATCAATGAAATCTATGGCTGTATGTTACGTAAGGGAGACCCCGAATTTAAGCAGGTGGTAGATGACGCGATTAAAGCCACATATAGCTCCGGTGAAATCAATAGCATGTACCAGAAATGGTTCCAGTCGCCAATTCCACCGAAAAATATCAACCTGAACTTTGCCATGTCTGATGACTTGAAGGCCCTGATCAGCACCCCGCATGATCGCGATCAATAGATTCTGAATCTTATTCATCTGCTTAAGCATCACCTGTTTAAGCCCATTTTGGAGTGATCATGAATTACAGCTGGAATTGGGGTGTCTTATTACAACCGACCGGGATTGGTGATAGCACCTATCTCAACTGGATCATGACTGGCCTCGGCTGGTTAGCGGTCATTGCGATTGTAGCCTGGTCGATTGCCATGCTCTTGGGTAGCCTGCTGGGCATCATGCGCACCTTGCCCAGCCCAACGGCCCGGGCGATTGGTAGCGCTTATGTCACCATTTTTCGGAATGTGCCTTTACTGATCCAGTTATTTATCTGGTTCTATGTGGTTCCGAATTTTCTGCCGAACAGCATTCAAAGCTGGTGGATCAATGATCTGGGAGCCAATACCACGGCGCTGATTTCAGCCAGTATTGGTTTGGGACTGTTTACCGCAGCGCGGGTTTGTGAGCAGGTGCGTACCGGGATTGAAGCCATTCCACCCGGGCAGATCAATGCCGGCTATGCTATGGGGTTTAGCACCACACAATTATATCGCTATGTGATTTTACCGCAGTCTTTTCGCATGATCTTACCCCCCTTAAGTTCTGAACTGACCAACTGTGTCAAGAACACCTCGGTGGCCTCACTGGTCGGGGTTGCGGAACTCATTTCCCAGATGAAAACCATCAGCGAATATACGCAAAATACCATTGAGATTTACACCTATGTCACCCTGATTTTTATCCTGATCAATGTCTGCCTGATTGGCTTGATGAACTTTCTGGAAAAGCGCCTTCAGGTGCCCGGTCTGATTGCGGGGACTAAATAATGGAATGGTTCACTGCATTTTTTCAGGATTTACAATTATCCGCACCTGCCCTATGGCATGGTCTGAGTATTACTTTAAAAGTCTTATTTTTTGCCACCATTGGCGGGGTCTTTATTGGCACCTTACTGGCATTGATGCGGCTGTCTTCAATCAAGGTGTTGAACTGGATTGCCAAGGGTTATGTCAATCTGTTCCGTTCGATTCCCCTTCTGCTGGTACTGATGTGGTTCTACTTCGCTGTGCCTTTTATCTATACTGGGGTGACTGGAAAATATCTGACCATGGATACGGCACTGGTGTCCAGTATTGTGGCTTTTATGCTGTTTGAAGCCGCCTATTTTTCCGAAATTGTCCGTGCCGGAATCCAGTCTATTCCTAAGGGACAAACAGATGCGGCCTCTGCCCTCGGCATGAGCTATGGCCAGTCCATGCGCCTGATTGTACTGCCTCAGGCCTTTCGCAAAATGACACCGCTATTATTACAACAGACCATTATTTTGTTTCAGGATTCCACCATGGTGTATGCAATTGGCCTGTTGGACTTTTTCCGCAGCAATTATGTACGTGGTGACCTGATGGGCTTACTCACCCAATATATTCTTTTTGCCGGTTTGGTCTATTTCACCATCAGTATGATCGCCACCTATATTGTTAAAAAATTACAGCAGAGGTTAACTGTATGAACGAAGCCAAAGTCATGATTGACCTCCAGCATATCAGTAAATGGTATAAAGATTTTCAGGTACTGACCGACTGCACCACCCAGATTCGGCAAGGTGAAGTGGTTGTGGTTTGTGGTCCTTCCGGTTCAGGAAAATCCACCCTGATTAAAACCGTCAACGGTCTGGAACCTGTTCAGCAAGGCAGTATTCTGGTCGATGGAATTAAAATCAATGATCCGAAAACCAATTTAAATAAACTAAGAAGCCGCGTGGGCATGGTGTTTCAGCATTTTGAATTGTTCCCGCATCTCAGTATTACTGAAAATCTGAGCATTGCCCAGATCAAGGTATTGGGTCGTTCTGAAGCCGAAGCCAAACAGAAAGGACTTGCTTATCTGGATCGTGTCGGCTTAAGTGCACAGGCCAATAAATTCCCGGCACAACTTTCTGGCGGACAACAGCAACGTGTCGCGATTGCTCGTGCGCTGAGCATGGATCCGATTGCCATGTTGTTTGATGAACCAACTTCTGCGCTTGACCCTGAAATGATTAATGAGGTGCTCGATGTCATGGTCGGTCTGGCCAAAGAAGGCATGACCATGATGTGTGTCACCCACGAAATGGGCTTTGCCCGACAGGTTGCCAACCGGGTCATCTTTATGGATCAGGGAAAAATTGTGGAAGATTGCAGTAAAGATGATTTCTTTAATACAGCGCGTGGTGAGCGTGCCCAGCAATTCCTGAACAAGATTCTGCACTAAGCTGTCATTATTCACCTTGCAGATAAAAAAGCTCATCCAAGGATGAGCTTTTTTATCTGCAATTCAGACTTACCAATAATTCTCGACTGCAATATTGCCTTCGCCACGCCGGTTCATGATCAGGCCACGGGCTTTTAAGGCTTCTTTGGTATCATCGACCATTTCCGGGTTACCGCAAAGCATGACATGGGTGGTTTGCGGATTGAGCTGCATACCTGCGGCTTTTTCCAGTTCACCATTGGCAATCAGCACCGGTAAACGATCGTGCAAAGGTGCATCAGGCTCACGGGTAATAATCGGAATAAATTTAAATCCGCTATGTCCTTCGCCAAAGGTTTCGGCAATTTCCTGAATCCGTTCCACATAAGCAAGTTCAGCCCGGGTGCGCACACTATAAACCAGATTGATTTTTTCGTATTTGCTCCAGGTTTCAAAGTCTTGCAACATGCACAGAAACGGTGCCAGACCAGTTCCAGTGCCCAATAACCACAAGTCTTTGGGTAAGGGCAACTGATAACGGGCCAGCGTCAGATAACCATAGGGAATTTTTTCCAGAAACAGCTCATCCCCTACTTTAAGGTGCTGTAAATTGGAGGTAAATTTACCTTCTGGAACCACAATCGAAAAAAACTCCAGAGTTTCATCAAAAGGAGATGACACCACCGAATAGGCACGAACCACCAGTTCATCTCCCACCTGCAGGCCAATACGCGCAAATTGCCCCGCAGTGAATTTGAAGTGTGCCGGGCGTGTCATGGTGAAACTGAATAATGTATTGGTCCAGCGGTGTACAGATAAAACTTTTTCTAGGCTAAATTTTTCAATTGACATGATTTCAACGTGGCATGAAAGACTGTGCTCATGGTAGCATGGCAATATAATTTATTAATATTTTTTAAATGTTAAGGCTCTACTCATGCGCATGACTTTACGCCAATTGGCTGTTTTTGTAGCAGTGGCACAAGAGGGTACCGTAACGAAGGCTAGCGATGCCGTCAAACTTACTCAAAGTGCGGCTAGTATGGCTTTAGCAGATCTGGAAGATGGTCTGGGTGCTCCATTATTTGACCGTCTAGGCAAACGTTTACAGCTCAATGACTTGGGGCGCTTTCTTCTCCCTCAAGCGCTGGAAATTTTAGGTCGATGCGAATCTTTTGAACAGGTTGCGAAAGGTGAGCTTCAAAGTATCGATTTACGTTTAGGTGCAACCCTGACCATTTCAGATTACCTGATTCCTGACCTGATGGCCGATTTTCTAAAAATTCAGCCTCAAGCGCATTTACAGCTGCAAGTTGGTAATACCCGTCAAATGATTGAAGCGGTGAATCAGTTCCAGCTGGATCTGGCCTTGATCGAAGGCTCCTGTCATCTGCCACAACTGCAATGTATCCATTGGCGCGATGATGAGCTGGCGGTGTGCTGTGCACCGGATCATCCCCTAGCGCAATTGAACCGTGAGCTGACCGCGGAAGATTTCAAATCTGTAGAGTGGATTCTGCGCGAAGAAGGTTCAGGTACTCGCGAAGTCTTTGATAATGCCATTTTGAAAGATGTGCCGGATGCCAATATCCGTCTGACACTTGGCCATAATGAAGCAATTTTGAAAATCGTAGCAGGCGGAATCGGCATGTCCTGTATTTCCAAACTTGCGATTGAGCCTTTACGCGAGAAAGGTCAACTGGTGATTCTCAATACTCCGTTCTGGTCTCTAACGCGTCCATTGTTTATGCTGGTACATCGCCAGAAATATCAGGGGCCAGGCCTGAGAGCCTTTATGAATTTCTGTGAAGCTTAAATTTGTTTTTCAATCAAAAAGCACCTTAAGGTGCTTTTTGATTCTATCTTAAAATTGGCTTTCACACGGGATGCCATCGCCGTCACCATCCATTTTAGTATTTGGACAGTTCCGGATAAAAAATAAAGCCTCTTCGTAAGAACCCATCTGACTACAGTGTTCTCGACCATCGCATTTAAATTGAGATATAGATTGCGAAGCCGTCTCTGAAGTTTTCGGATTAATAGAGTAACTTTGGCTTGGTAACTCAGCACCACGATTTTCTAGATTCTGCCTACCCTGCTCAGATAATCCCTCCATAGCTAAATCACCTTGTGCCGCTCGCTGCTCAACTACGATTCGTTGCTGCTCTACCATCAGTTGTTCAAGCTTCTGCTGTTTTTGAACTTGGTAGCTTTGGTATTTGTTATAAACAAGCCCAACAAGAATCGCAATAATAATTAGTCCCGATATTGTGATTAGTTTGGATCGAGTTGATGATTTTGTCTTTTCATAACGTGAAGAAACATGTACTTCAGGATCTTCATATAAATCATTATTCTGCTTAATAACCAATTTTGATTTAATATCCAGCCGGACAATATGGTCTGCCTTAAACTTTCCATTATCTTCAACCATTAAAAACTTTAATTTTTCCCCAATTTTTAGTGGAATATTTTGATTGGGAAAGTCTTTAATGTGAAAAAATAAGTCTTTAGATTCCCCTTCGATTTGAATAAAACCAAAACCACGATCTTCGTTATAGGTTTTGATTTTCCCCTCTTGAAACATAATTCGCTCTTATCTTTAATATTTTTTATGATTGTAATCAAAAAGAGACTGAAAAGCTTTTGTAAAATTCTCTAAAGCAGAAACACAAAAACTAGAAGTGCCTCTTATAGAAAAAGAAGAGATCCCAAGTTAAAAGTAAAAAATTAAAATTTCTTTTTTATTTATACTTCGCCAAAAATCATAAACCCAACAGCTGATACCAATGCCAGCCATAGGGTCGGACTAAAGAAAAGTGAATTACGTACCGGAACAGGGACTGTGGGTGCCAAGGATTGCAAGGCGACGACTTCTGGCACAAATTCATCCTGCACTTTAATATCCAAGCGTACCAAGTTGTCTAAGGTCATGCTTTCTTGTTGGGAAATGATTCTAAATTTAAGCCGCTCTCCAATTTGTGGCTCAATTTCAGGCGAAGGTAAATCCTGTAGCTTGAAACTTAACTCTTGAGCTTCCCCTATCAACTCCAAAGTACCCATACCACGTTCGGAATCGTAAGTTTTAATTTTTCCATCCGTAAACATGACATTTATCTCTATAGAATTCATTTAATTTGTATTCTAAGCCAAAGGAAATGTTCAGCATTGTTGCTGTTTGGTGGATTTTTTATGTGTTGTCTGTCTCTTTAAATATATAAGCGGTGGTGCTATAAAAAAAGAGGCTTGAAAGCCTCTTTTAGAATGTAACCAAACACTATTAAGTATGAGAATAATCCATTAACCACGGAAGTTGTTTAACAATGCCGATGTAATTGATTTATTGTGTGTTGCCACTTTGGTTTTTTTAGCTTTCTTTGAGTTGTCTTCGACACGTTCAATCTTAATCGCTTTATACTTATCGCCATTTTCAACAACATTAAATTTCACGCGTTCATTGCGTTTTGGCTCGCCTTCTGCCGCAGGGAAGTCTGAAATATGGAAGAATACATCTCCCTCAGCGCAGCCAATAAAACCGAAACCTTTGGCAGGGTCATACTGTTTAATTTTGCCCTGATACAATTCATCTTTCATGCTATTGTCCTATCCTGAAAATGCCCTGTCTACATTATATAAAAAAGAGGCTGTAGTAGCCCCTTTTTTCATCATATTCAAAAATTAGTCTTTTTGAACTGAACCAAAGATTTTATCGCCAGCATCGCCAAGACCTGGAACGATATAACCATTTTCATTTAAGCCATTATCGATAGAAGCAGTAAAAATCACAACATCCGGATGCGTAGCTTCTACACGCTTAATGCCTTCTGGTGCAGCAACCAGAACCATCACACGAATGTCTTTACAGCCGCTGGCTTTCAATACATCAATTGCAGCCACTAAAGAAGAACCTGTCGCCAACATTGGATCAATGATCATCGCGATACGGTTTTGTACGTCTGGAACCAGTTTTTTATAATAGGTACGTGCTTCCAGAGTTTCTTCATCACGCTCTAAACCAAGTACCGATACTTTTGCACTTGGAATCAGGTTCAGGAAACCGTCAAGCATGCCAATACCGGCACGTAGAATTGGTACAACAGTGATTTTTTTACCCGCAATACGGTCAACTGTAACAGCACCATTCCAGCCATCAATATCATGTTCAACCATTGGCAGGTCTTTGGTTGCTTCATAAGTTAGAAGCATGGTCACTTCTTGAGCTAACTCACGAAAATTCTTGGTACTGATATCTGCACGACGGAGTAAACCAAGCTTATGTCGAATGAGCGGATGACGGATTTCATGGATTGCCACAGGAGAACACCTAAAAGGTTAAAGATAAATTTCCGCTATTATAAAGGCTTTTATTGATTTGTATAAATAAAAAAGCCCCCAATCATGGAGGCTTTTTTGTAATAACGTCAATCTTCGCAGATATTAGTTAAAACCACTTTGAACCAAAGTGAAAATGAATTGCTGTAATTCAGGTGATATTGCGAAGAACGCATATTTAGAAATCGCAATCACTGGATCTGGATAAACACCAATCACAAGTACCGCAAGTGCAGCAAGTAATACCATGATACCGCCGACTTTTTGACCCCAATGATTCACCGCATCTAGACGTGGTGTTTCAGGTGGTGTCATGTACAGCACGACCATCACGCGCAGGTAGTAATACAAACCAATACCTGAACCCAGAATAACCATTGCAGTCAGGAACCAGGCTTCGCCTGCAACTGCGGTTTTAATCACCAGGAACTTACCGATAAAGCCGGCAGTTAAAGGAATACCTGCAAGAGACAGCATCATTACGGTTAATACAGCAGTCAGGACTGGACGGCGCCAGAACAGACCACGGTATTCAGCCAGACTACCCGCTTCATCCGTATTGTTATACGGACTCGACATCAGCGTCACAACACCGAAAGCACCAATCGTGGTTAATACATAAGTAATCACATACACGTTTACACTTTCAAAAGTCGCAAAACCTTGAACCTGTAAGAAATCGGTATTACGTGAACTGACGATGGCAACCAGCAAATAACCAAAGTGCGCAATTGAAGAGTATGCCAGAATACGTTTCAGGTTCACTTGGCGAACAGCCAGCAAGTTACCTGCAAGAATCGACAATACTGCAATAATCGAAATGATCGTTACGAAGCTGTCTGCCAGGATCAAACCTGAAGACAAAACATAACGAACAAACAGACCAATCATCGCCACTTTTGCCACAGTCGCAAGGAAAGTCGCGATTGGTGCTGGTGCACCTGCGTAGACGTCTGGTGTCCATTTGTGGAATGGTGCCAGCGATAATTTAAATGCCACAGCAAATACAATTAAGGCCAGACCAATTATCACAGCTGGCTGACTGAATACAGTAAACAGTTTGCCCGGTTCAGCAACGAAACTTAAAGTACCGGTATAGGCATAAATATATGCCATACCCATCAGCAGCATTGCAGACGCAGTTGCTGAAAGCACCAGATATTTCACACCTGCTTCAAGCGATTGAGAACGTTGATGTGTATATGCCAACAGGCCGTATACAGGAATCGACATCAACTCAAGGCTAATAAAGAATGATGCATAGTGCGAGCTTGCCACCATTAACATTGCACCCGCGACGGATATCAACATCAAGATATACAGCTCTTCACGATTATCTTTATAAGTTTCGATATACGCGTGTGACAAGGTACTACAGGCAAGTGCAGCAATCAGAATCACAAACTGGTACAACATCGTAAATGGATCTACGATGAACAGATTCATCACATTGGCAGGTGCAAATGTGCCTGCCAACAGAACGAAAATGATATAGAACGCTGCTAAGTTCAGACCAACAACAGTCGTCGTCGCAACAAGATTATGGTTACGCTTGATTGCCGTCAGCAACATCACGACGATCGCAGTTAACGACACGATCATCACAGGTGCGAGCGGCATAAGCTCAGAAAAAGACATTGTGAAGTTCATGGCTTATTGGATCTCCACATTTTCAAGTTGAGTCGTTACCTGATCAGCAACTTCAACCACTTCTTGAACTGGAATGTAGCTATTCGCTAACCACGCCATGCTTGAGTTAGACACATCAAGGAAGCTTTGTGGGTATAGACCAAGCCAAAGTAGACCAAACGCGCAGATCAACAATAACGCGATTTCACGTGCATTCAGATCTTTTAACGGATGTGTATAGTGCTGTTTTTGCGCTTCGTTTGGCACACCAAACAGGGCTTTGTGAATCAGGATCAGACCATACAGACCTGCAAAGACCAGACTGATTGCCGCAAGAATAGTGAACGCCGGGAATTGTGCATAAGCACCCATCAAGATCAGGAACTCACCAATGAAGTTACCCAGACCTGGAATACCGACAAGCGCCGCAACAAAGAACATCAGGAAGAATGCAAGATACGGGAACTGACCACGCATCCCCCCCATCAAACGCATGTCACGCGTATGCACACGCTCATATACCTGACCACACATAATGAACAGTGCAGCAGAGGAAATACCATGTGCCAACATCATGATCATCAGACCCTGGAAGGTCAGGATGTTACCTGCGTAAATCGCAAGTAAAACAAAGCCCATGTGGGAAATAGATGTGTACGCCAGTAAGCGTTTCATGTCGGTTTGCTGGAAAGCACACCAGGCACCGTAGAAGATACCGATTAAACCCAGAATGATCGCGATATCTGCAAACTGAGCCGAAGCTGCCGGGAAGAACGGAATCACGAAACGCAATAAACCGTACGCCGCAGTTTTAATCAAGATACCTGCAAGGTCAACAGAACCCGCGGTTGGTGCTTGCGCATGCGCATCTGGTAACCAGCCGTGTAATGGGAAAACTGGAAGTTTTACCGCAAAACCGATGAATAAACAGATCATGAATGCATAAGCAAGCGCTGGAACCTGAGCGTCAAGCGTATTCGCCACACCTAATAAATAGTTGTAGTCGAAACGGATTTCGCCAGTCATGGTATAGCCTACAGTCACCAGACCCAGGATACCAATCAGCATCACCAAACCGGCAACCTGCGTGTAAATGAAGAACTTGTTTGCTGCATAAACACGTGACTTGCCTTCTGCCCCTTTATGACCCCAAAGGGCAATCAGGAAGTAGATCGGCACCAGCATCATCTCCCAGAAGAAGAAGAACAGGAACAGGTCAATCGCCAGGAATACACCGATCACACCACCCAAAGACCATAAAAGGTTCAAGTGGAAGAAACCAACGTTCTTTTGAATCTCACCCCATGAACAGCCGACTGCCAGCACACCCAGGAGTGCAGTCAAACCAACCATAAGAAGTGATAAACCATCCACGGCTAAGTGAATGTTAATGCCAAGGGTCTGAATCCAAGGCAGTTTGAATTCGGCAGCCCACGAAGGTGTCGCAGCGCCTAATTCATAGTTATAGGTACCAGTCTGCCAAAGGACGATGGTCAAAACCAAAGTCACCAGCATACCGATTAGCGCGATATAACGCGGCAAGTGTTGGTCGAGTTTATCGACCAACCAGCATATGAAACCTGCAATGAACGGAATGAGGATCAGAGCCGGCAAAATAATATTGTTTGGAGCTTCCATTTTATTTCCCCACGACCTGAATCACGATCAAGATCATCAGTAGGACAACGACACCGAGCCCCATACTAGATGCATATTCACGCAGTGAACCGGTTTGACGTGAACTTGTAAAGCTGTGACCACTTTTGACCAGTGCAGGAAGTACTAGCCATAAGCCATCAATTGGATCACGACCGAACAATTTAGCGAACAGCAAATATGGCTTGACGAAAATCAGGTCATAAAGCTTGTCGAAACCTAATGCATTACGGCAGATATTGACCAGACCCGCACCCACAGAAGTGGCAGCAAAACGTTTGACTGCATTGTAAGCAAAAGCGAACAGCACCACACCGACCACAAGACCCGTCAATGCAACAGCAATGGCGATGTATTCAGCACCATGTGCACCTGCTTCAAGCGCTTCAGGAATAATGAAGGCTGGAATTTGGGCTGCATCTAGAATGCTCATCACGGGTGCTTTCAGTACGATTGCCAGACCTGTCGAAAGGACAGCAAGAATCGCCAGTGGCGCCCAGTAAGTTGCACCTTTGATTTCATGATAAGGCGTGTTTTCTTTGCCGAAGAATACCACCCAGATTAGACGGAATGTATAAATCGAGGTTAAGAAAGCACCTGCAACACCGACCCAGTACAGCGTGTTATACACTGGTAAACCAGCAATATGACTTTGCGTCCAGACTGCAGCAAGAATTGCGTCTTTTGAGAAGAAACCAATGGTCAGGAATGGAATCGCTGCCAAGGCACCGCCACCAATCGCGAAACATGCAAACAGGAATTTGTTCTTGTAGAACAAACCGCCCATCTTGAAGATGTTTTGTTCGTGATGGTAAGCCAAAATCACCGCACCAGACGACAAGAACAAGAGTGCCTTGAAGAATGCGTGAGTCAGCATGTGGAATAGACCCGCCTGGTATGCTTCAGCACCTACTGCCATAAACATATAACCGAGCTGACTCATGGTTGAGTAAGCCAGAATACGTTTAATGTCGGTCTGAACCAATGCAGCAAAACCAGCTACAAGCAAGGTCACCGCACCTGTGATCGAAATAAACACCATCACTTCTGGCGCAAGTTCAAAGACTGCAAACAGACGGCAGCACAGGTAAACACCCGCCGTTACCATGGTTGCAGCATGGATCAATGCAGAAACAGGTGTTGGACCTGCCATTGCATCGGCCAACCATGTTTGTAATGGGATCTGTGCAGATTTACCTGCCGCACCCAAGAACAATAACAATGCTGTCCAGATGGTCAGCGAAGAACTTTGCGTCATTACAGTCGCTGCATTTTCAACGATGTACTGAATGTTCAAAGTACCGAATTGCTGGAAGATCAGGAACATGGCAATCAGCAGGAATACGTCACCGATACGGGTAACAGTAAACGCCTTGATTGCCGCCAGACCATTTGCAGGGTTCTGGTAGTAATAACCAATCAGCAGGTATGAACACAGACCTACACCTTCCCAACCTAAGAACAATAACGCCAAGTTATCGCCAAGCACGAGAAGCAACATGCTTGCAACGAACAGGTTGAAGTAAGAGAAGAAACGTGCAAAGTCTTCTTCACCGCGCATGTACCATGATGCAAAGATGTGAATTAAGAAACCCACACCTGTCACCATGCCCAGCATTAGTAAAGACAAACCGTCGAGCTGCAAGCTGATGCCCGGTGCAAAACCACCGACATTGAACCAGGTCCACAGGTGCTGAACATAGAGTTCTTTACCATTGTTAACAAAGTCCAGACCTGCAATCAGTGCAAACAGTGCCGATAAACCAACAGCACCGACACCAATTATCGCTGCAACATTTTCAGGAAGCTTGTTGCGCCCCGCCGCTAACAGGACAAAACCAATGAGCGGAAATAAAATTGTTAGATATAAATAACTCATCCGCGCATCTCACTAGCAGCATCCACATCCAGGTGATGGAAGCGATGATAGAACTGAAGGACGATCGCAAGACCAATACAAGCCTCTGCCGCAGCAAGCGTCAGGATCAGGATAAACATGATCTGACCATCTGGCTGTGCCCATGCACTGCCCGCCAGGACGAACGCCAAAGCAGCAGCGTTCATCATGATTTCAAGGCTCATTAAAATAAATAGTAGGTTGCGTCGCACCATTACACCGTAAAAACCCAGTGCAAAGAGAATAGATGCAACGATCAAACCATGCTCTAAAGGGATGTTGCCCATTATTCTTTTTCCTCTTCTGCATCTGGCTCACGTTTACCCAAATGGAATGCAGCTACTAATGCAGCAAGCAATAACATCGCGGCAACTTCAACCAACAACAAGTACTGCGTAAAGAGTGCTTGACCCACGGCTTTCGGGCCCACCATTTCCACACCCATTACCAGTGAAGGCTGTGCGTAATCAGAGTTTAATACCCATACCAGTACCAGACCGATCAGGAAGCTCATCAGCGCCGGATAAGCCCAAGCCGATGAAGTTAACCATTTACGTTCTTGTTCAACGGTTTGTTCACCCAGATTCAGCATCATCACCACGAACACGAACAACACCATGATCGCGCCAGCATAGACAATAATTTCGAGGGCAGCCGCGAACGGCGCACCAACGATCATGAACATGCCTGCAACAGCAAGCAAGGATACGATCAGGCTTAATAAAGCATGTACCGGATTCGCGTTAGTCACCACGCGAACCGTAGAGACAATGGCCACAAGGGCCATTAAATAAAATGGCCACATCATGGTAATAGACTCCGTACATCAACAGGTGCACTTTCACGCTGTGCTTGACCTTTGTCCTTGCCTGCAACTGCCATACCGGTGACACGGTAGAAGTTATAGTCAGGATATTTACCAGGACCAGAAATCAGCAAGTGTTCTTTTTCATAGACCAGGTCTTGACGAACATATTCACCGAGTTCGAAATCCGGGGTCATTTGAATGGCTGTGGTTGGACAGGCTTCTTCACACATACCGCAGAAAATACAACGTGAGAAGTTGATACGGAAAAACTCCGGATACCAGCGACCATCTTCACGTTCTGCTTTTTGTAATGAGATACAGCCTACCGGACAGGCAACCGCACACAGGTTACATGCAACACAACGCTCTTCGCCATCAGGGTCACGCGTTAATACAATACGACCACGGAAACGTGGTGGCACGATTTCTTCGGCCGGCACTTCTGGATATAAAATCGTGTCACGTTTACGCGTTACATGGCTAAACACCATCCAAAGCGAACGAACAATCGATCCAAATCCAGCTAGAAATTTAAACATTTTGTTCTCCCTGCCCTTACCACAAGATCACGGCACCAGTCACCAACAGGTTGACTAGAGCTAATGGCAAGCAAATTTTCCAACCAAAGTTCATTACCTGGTCATAACGTGGACGCATTAATGAACCACGTGCCAACACGAACATCATTACAAAGAATGCTGTTTTGATAATGAACCAGAATGCTGCTGGAAGGAACGGAATTTCAAGGTTGAATGGCGCGAGCCAGCCACCGAAGAATAACGTCACGATTAAAGCAGAGATCAGTACTACGTTGACGTATTCCGCAACGAAGAACATCCCCCACTTCATGCCGCCGTATTCGACATGATAACCTTCAGCCAGTTCTTGTTCTGCTTCTGGTTGGTCAAATGGATGACGATGCGTCACCGCAACACCCGCAACCACGAAGATCAGGAAGCCAAGGAACTGAGGCACCACGAACCAGACATCACGTTGTGCTTCAACGATTTCACGCATGTTGAATGAGCCGGCAATTGCCACCACACCCATCAGCGAGATCCCCAGGAACACTTCATAAGAAATGGTCTGAGCCGCAGAACGTAAACCACCGAGTAAGGCGTATTTGTTGTTGGATGACCAGCCACCGAACAGTACTGCATAGACTGCAATACCTGCCATTGCCATAAAGAACAACAGGCCGATGCTCATGTCTGCCACACCTAGATAAGGTGAAACAGGAATAACCATGAACGACAGCACAGCAGTTGCCATCGCAACTGCTGGCGCCATACGGAAAGTCAGTTTGTCAGCAAATTTTGGTGTCCAGTCTTCCTTGAACATGATTTTCAGCATGTCGGCAACAATCTGGAACATACCGCCCGGACCGACACGGTTCGGACCGTAACGGTCTTGCCACAAGCCGAGTAAACGACGTTCAATAAAAGACATCAACGCAGCGATCAGTACTACAACCAGCAAGATCACAATCGCTTGAATGACTGAATAGGCAATTGGCCAGTTTTCAGCCCACAGCGGCGTTTGACGGATTAATTCTTGTTCCATGAATTACACTCCTACCGCGACTGAAACAGGCTCTGCAAGAGATACCGTCGGTGCCAGACCGATTGGGTAGCCAATATAACCTGTCGGTAAATATTCAATCACTTGAACTGGAAGAACGATTGACGTCTCACCTGCTTTCACCGTGATTGTCTGACCATCTTGAACATTTAAGCGTGCTGCATCCTGCTCACCCACTGCAAATACCGCTTCAGGAATACGTGTTTCCATTGCTGGTGTTTTTACGGTGAATTCACCTGAACCAAAAATATGGTGCATTGGAACTAGGCGGAAGCTTTCAGCATTAACCAAAACAGGTGCCGGTGCAACAAAGGTACGTGCCGGAAGTTTTGCCAAACGGTCGAATAAACGAACGCCTGAATCACCACCTTTCAAATGACCACCGACATTGTCCTGGAATTTGTTCCAGGCTTGCGGCGAGTTCCAGCCGGCAGACCATGCAAATGGTACCAGTGCTGAAGGTGTTTGAGTTCCGACATAACCTTCCATCGAGAAGGTTAATGCAGAGTCTTTGTCCACTGGCTGTTTTGGCTCATGGACAGACAATGGCGCGCGCATCGAAGTACGACCTGAGTAACGACGTGGTTCACGTGCTACTTTAAGACCATGGACACGGAAGCCCGCATCTGGTGCTACATCCAAAATACCGTCTAAAGCAGGTACATTTTTCGCAACTGACTCGATCACATCATCCAGCAACGTCCAAGAAATCGCTTTGCCTTTCACGCCTGTTTCCAGAGCGTGTAACCAGCGCCAAGATTCTTTGATTGCCAATTCAGGATTGTAGTAGCTCGGGTCATACACTTGGTAGAAACGTTGTGCACGGCCTTCTTGCGATACCACCGTACCATCACCTTCAGCAAAGCTTGCAGCAGAAAGCACGATGTCGGCTTTTTTCACTGTTTCAGTTTCAGAGTGATCTAAAACAATCACGTCTTTGCCTGAAAGTGCAGCATCCACTTGTGCAGCAGGTAGACGACGATACAGATCGTTTTCAACCACGATCACTGCATCATAATCTTGTGCAAAGGCTTGCTCTAAGCTTTGACCACCGAAGATTGCCATACCCATCGAGTTCACTTCAGGAACTGTCAAGGTCAAGCCTGCATTACCCAGATTTTGTGCAACTTGTGCAGCAGCTTCCATGATTGATGCATCTTGTAAGCTGGTACCCGAGATGATCAATGGTTTTTTCGCAGCTTTTAAGGTGTCGGCAATCGTTTGTGCAAATGCTTTCGCATCGTCATCTAAACCGAGAATTGCTTCACCCTTCACGCCCGCAGCAACAGCAAAACCTAAACGCGCGATGTCGTTTGGAGAAGCAACCACTTCGCCTTCCGCTACGTCAGACAAACGGGTTTGTGTCGCAGCCAGGATGTAAATCGGAGATTTCGCATCTTGAGCAATACGTTGTACCGGCTCAGCCAGCCATTCCTGGGTACGACGTTCCGCTGCCATCTCTTTGCCTTTATTTTTCGCAGCTTGGCGAACAGATAAAGCCATACGAGGCGCAGTTTGGGTTAAATCTTCACCTAAGATCAGAACTGCATCATAGCTTTCAATTTCACGCATATTCGGGTTGTAAACACCCTCGGTTTGCATGATTGAAGCTGCAAGTTCAACCAGATTTTGCTCTTTTTGAGATAAACCTGTTGAGAAGTTCTCTTGACCCACCAACTCACGCAGCGCGAAGTTTGATTCAAGTGATGCACGCGGTGAACCAATCCCCAAAACTTTTTTGTCCTGGATATTTGCAATGACCGTATCAAGTGCTGCATCTACTGAAACAGTTTCTACAGTCGCACCTTTACGGAATTGTGGCTGACGCGGACGGTCTTCGCGGTTCACATAACCTGTACCGAAACGGCCTTTATCGCATAGGAAGTATTGGTTAACTTCACCATTGAAACGGTTTTCGACACGGCGAAGTTCACCATAACGCTCACCCGGAGAGATGTTACAACCTGAAGAACAGCCTTGGCATACGCTTGGCGCATATTGCATGTCCCATTTACGGTTATAACGTGCCGAATGAGTTTTATCGGTAAATACACCTGTTGGACAAACTTCAGTCAGGTTACCCGAGAATTCAGATTCTAAAGTGCCTGATTCCGGACGACCGAAATACACACGTGATGCGTTGGCATACACGCCGAAGTCCGTACCACCTGCATAGTCTTTGTAATAACGCACACAACGGTAACAGGCGATACAACGGTTCATTTCGTGAGAAATGAATGAGCCAAGCTCTTGGTTGTAATGGGTACGTTTGGTGAAACGGTAGCGACGACGGTCATGCTGCGTCATTACGGTCATATCTTGTAAATGACAGTGACCACCCTCTTCACAGACCGGACAGTCGTGCGGGTGGTTGGTCATCAAGAATTCAACAATCGAAGCACGGAAATCTTTTGCTTCTTTGTCTTCAATCGAAATGTAGGTATTGTCAGATGCAGGCGTCATACATGACATGACCAAACGACCACGGGTATCTTCCGGATTCGCGTATTGAGTCACGGCACATTGACGGCAAGAACCGACAGAACCTAAGGACGGATGCCAACAAAAGTATGGGATATCAATGCCAAGACTCAAACATGCTTGTAGCAAGTTTTCCGAGCCGTTGACTTCATACGATTTGCCATCGACATGAATTGTAGCCATAGTCGAATTCCTTAAGCTTGTTCTACGGAGCTAACTTGAGCAGCGGCATTCACCACCTTCGCTTCAAATTCGCCACGGAAATGTTTGAGTGCGCCCATGAGCGGTTCCATTGCACCCGGTGCGTGGGCACAGAAAGTTTTACCGATCCAAAGCTTACGCGTTAACTCTTGTAAGTGATCGATATCTTCCTGTTTACCTGTGCCATTTTCCAGCGCTTTTAACGCTTTCACTGCCCAAGGCAAGCCATCACGGCAAGGGGTACAGAAACCACATGATTCGCGTGCAAAGAATTCTTCTAGGTTACGTGTTGCTGAAACCATACATTGGGTTTCATCAACCACCATGAGCAGACATGTTCCCAAACGAGAACCTGCTTTCATGATGCTTTCCGCATCCATCGGAAGATCGATATGCTCGGCCGCCAGGAAGTCCGTTGATGCACCACCCGGTAACCATGCTTTCAGCGTTAAACCATCGCGCATACCACCCGCGTGATCTTCAATCACTTCACGCGCAGTCGTACCAAAAGGCAATTCCCATAGACCCGGGAATTTCACTTTACCTGATGCACCATAGATTTTCGTACCTGGATCTTTCGATTTGCCCGCAGACAAGCCGATATACCATTCAGGGCCACGCAGCATGATGGCGGGTAAGTTGTTGTAGGTCTCTACGTTGTTGACAATCGTAGGACGACCCCAAGCACCTGCAACTTGCGGGAATGGCGGTTTGGTACGCGGGTTGGCACGACGGCCTTCAAGCGAGTTAATCAATGCAGTTTCTTCACCACAGATATAACGACCTGCACCGGTATGCACGTGTAACTCGAAGTTCCAGCCGGTACCCAGGATGTTATCCCCTAAGTAACCTTTGGCACGAACTTGCTCAAGCGCTTCATTTAAGTACTGAGCCGCTTCGATGTACTCGCCACGGATAAAGATATAACCATGGGTTGCTTCAAGCGTATAACCCGCGATCAGCATCCCTTCGATCAGTTGATGTGGAAGATCTTCCATCAACAAACGGTCTTTGAAGGTACCTGGTTCCATCTCATCGGCATTACAAATCAGGTAACGTGGACCTGAATTGTCATTTGGCGCCATTAGTGACCATTTGATGCCTGCCGGGAAGCCTGCACCACCACGACCTTTAACAGTCGCCGCTTTCACCACGTCCAATACATCTTTAGGCGACATCGACAGGGCTTTTTTAAAGCCTGCATAACCTTCGAGCGCTTCGTAATCATCTGCATTACGTACGTTCGCTTGTTTGCTTAAACGCCATGTGAGTGGATGCGTTTCCGGGTTACCGTCGCCATAAATTGGTTTTGGTTCAGTATTCATACATACTTCTCCAACAGCTGTTTCACCGAAGTCACTTCAACCAGACCGTGCGTGTCTTCATCAATCATTAAGGTTGGGCCTTTGTCACAGTTGCCCAGGCAGCAAATTGGCAGCAAGGTAAAGCGACCATCTGCAGTCGTTTGACCAAACTGAATGCCTAATTCGCGCTGGAATGCTTCTGCCAAAGTTTCCGCACCCATCAAGAAGCACGCAATCGAATCACATAACAAAATTACGTGACGCCCGACTGGCTGACGGTAAATACGGTTATAGAAGGTTGCCACACCTTCCAGATCTGCAACGCTCATGTTCAGCATTTGCGCGATGGCATTCATTTGCGCATCATCTACCCAGCCATTACGGCGTTGTACACACTTTAGCGCGTCCAGACACGCCGCACGTGGGTATGGATAGTGCCCCATGTGATGTTCGATATCGTGAATTTCGTCCGCAGTCAAAATTCCTTCAACGTTCACACGTGGCTTTTTATCAGTCAAAATCATCATAATGCGTTTACCCCTTAGCGATCCACGTCAGCCATTACGACGTCAATGGTCGCTAAATAAATGATTAAGTCAGACATGAGGCTGCCGTTAATCACAGAAGGCATTTGCTGTAAATGCGTGAAGGTTGGTGTACGAATACGGGTACGGTAACTCATGGTTGACTTGTCTGAAGTCAAGTAGTAGTTCGACGCACCTTTCACCACTTCCGCCATCACAGATGCTTCACCCGCCGGCATTACAGGACCCCAAGATACGCTTAAGAAGTGCGTAATCAAGGTTTCAATATCTTGTAATGTCTTGTCTTTTGGTGGTGGAACAGCCAGTGGATGGTCTGCTTTGTACGCACCAGACGGCATGTTGTCTAGACATTGCTTGACGATTTTCAGTGATTCTTCGATTTCACGGAAGTGAACCATGACACGTGCATAAGCATCGCCTTCGTACTCTAAAGGAACCTCGAAATCGTAATTTTCGTAGCCGCTATACGGACGATATTTACGAACGTCAAAGTCAATACCTGTTGCACGAAGACCAGTACCGGTTACACCCCAAGCCAATGCAGATTTAGCGTCATATTGCGCTACACCTTGGGTACGACCCATGAATACAGAGTTGCGTAATGCAGCTGTGTAGTATTCATTCATACGCTTCGGCATCCAGTCGAGGATTTCGCGAATGAGGTGCTGCCAGTTGTTTGGAAGGTCGTGCGCAGTACCGCCAATACGGAACCAAGCTGGGTGCATACGGTAACCCGTGATCGCTTCAATCGCGTCATAAATCTTTTGACGGTCAGCGAACATATAGAATACTGGGGTCATACCGCCGGCATCCTGAATTGCAGTACCAATAAACAACAAGTGGTTATTGATACGGAACAATTCCGACATCATCACACGGATACATTGCGCACGGTCCGGTACAGTAATGCCCGCCATTTGCTCCACGCCCATCACATAAGGCATGTTTTGTGCACAACCACCCAAGTAGTCGACACGGTCTGTATACGGAATGAATGAATGCCAGGTTTGACGTTCAGCCATCTTTTCCACACCACGGTGGTGATAACCGATATCAGGCACACAGTCTTTCACTTCTTCGCCGTCCAGCTGCAAAATCACACGGAATGCACCGTGCGCAGATGGATGGTTAGGCCCCAAGTTCAGGAACATGAAGTCTTCATCGGCATTACCGCGCTTCATACCCCAATCTTCAGGCACGAAACGCAGATGTTCCTGTTCGTAGTCCTGCTTGGCCTTGTCTTGCAAATACGGGGTATATTCAGTCGCACGTGCAGAATATTCTTTACGTAGCGGATGACCTTCCCAATAGGTTGGCAACAAGATACGACGGAGCATTGGATGCCCTTCGAAATTGATCCCAAACATATCGTAAGCTTCACGTTCGTACCAGTTGGCATTTGGCCAGATGTTGGTTGCCGTCGGAAGATTCAGATCACTTTCAGCTAAGGCAACCTTAATACGAATGTCAGTATTACGCTCGAGCGACAACAAGTGGTAGAACACTGTGAAGTCAGACGCAGGTAAACCGTCGCGGTGCGTACGCAGACGCTCATCTACCGCAGACAAGTCGAACAACATCACGTAAGGACGTGATACTGTACGCAAGAACATTAAAACTTCTTGTACACGTGCGCGCTCAACCCAGACTGTCGGGAAATCCTCGAAAGTCGTTTGCACATAGAAGTTCTCACCAAATTTGGTTTTGAGTTCTTCAATGATGGCAAATGCTGGGCGTGAATCAACTGGTGTTGATTCTGGCATAGCAATGTCAGTTTCAGCCATTGGCTTGGCTTCCTATTTAATACAAATTCAGTCAACCTAAACGACAATTACACCCATAGCGGGTGCAGCAAAAAAGACCAGTCGTTTAAATTATTTAATTTCATCCATAGAGCGCAAGTTCTTCACAGCAACACGCTGATCTTTCTTACGGTCACGTTCCGGCATCATCTTTGGCTTATACACTGGCTTAAGATCATCACCGATCACCGCAGAAAGCGGACGACGCTCGAGTTGAATCTGGTCTTGCAACAGCATTAATGCCTGAATCAAAGCTTCAGGACGTGGTGGGCAGCCGGGAACATAAACATCGACCGGGATGATTTTATCCACACCTTGTACCACTGAATAAATGTCGTACATCCCACCTGAGTTGGCACATGCACCCATTGAAATGACCCATTTCGGTTCAAGCATCTGTTCATACAAACGTTGAATGACAGGCGCCATTTTCACAAAGCAGGTACCCGCCACAATCATTAAATCCGCCTGACGCGGTGAAGCACGAATCACCTCGGCACCAAAACGTGACAAGTCATGCACACCGGTTAAGGTCGTCGCATACTCTACATAGCAGCATGATGTACCAAAGTTAAACGGCCAAACTGAGTTTTTACGACCCCAGTTGACTGCTGTATGTACCACATCCTCTAAACGAGTCATGAATACATTCTTATTCACTTCTTCTTCAAGTAACGGATCTTCTACAAGGATACGCTCTTGAAGTGGATATTGATCAGCATCCGGATTCGCACGGGTTAATGTATATTTCATCCCGTCTTACTCCTTATCAGATGATTTAGCCGGTGAGCTTTTCACACGACCAGAGGATTGAGCTGGGATTTGACCTGTAGGGTCGATTACCAATTCTTCAATTGAGTTAAAGCGCGTAATTTCTGCTAGATCCATATTTGGCGAACCAATCTTAGCTTTAATTCCTGCGGCTTTACGTTTGTCTGAAGGTGCCCAGTTGAGTGCGCCTGTGGATAATTCGTAAACCAAACCAACAAGTAAAACTAAAATAAAGATAGCTGCAGTTGCAAAACCAATCCAACCTACTTCACGAACAGAAACCGCCCATGCATATAGATAAAGTGCTTCTAAATCAAACACCACGAAGAAAATTGCAACTAAATAGAACTTTGCAGACAAGCGGATACGAGCCCCACCTGCACCAACAACACCTGACTCAAACTGCTCCTGCTTGGCACGGCCCCATGATTTACCCCCGAGGAGTAATGGGACGGTCAGCATAAAGACGCATAAAAATGTAACGCCGATCACGAAGGCAATAATTGCCCATTCGTATGGAGTAATAGCACTCATGCGGGGATAACTCCTGGCAGGCCTATTTGTTAACAAAGAATGTATGTATTGGCCTTCAAATACACCAAACACAAAATTAATCCCGCCAATTGTACCTGATTTTGGATTTCACTTGCTAGTTTATAAGCCTTAGTCTTTGGGATGATTTTTTAGGTATTTCAGCATTTAATTTGCGTTTGATCTCTCAACATCCGATTTAATCGTTTTATTGGATTAAGTTTTAATTTTCTATTAATTTTTCTATAAACAGTATTCCTGAAAAATAAATCCATTTCAGATCATTCTTGCTTGGCCTCTGGCTTAGATATAGCCCCTTTCACGACCAAAGCAAAGAAAAATCAGACAAAAACTTATTCTATCCATAACTTTCAGCGGATAAAGCTTTTGATTTAATTTGATATTTAACATGATTTTCACATTTTAACTTGGATTAAAGCACTTTAAGCCCAGCCTCACTCAAGGCAAGCAATTGTATCTTTTTGCAACACACCCAACAGACTGATTCAGAATATGTTATTTGTATTTCTAAGCCACATAATGACATTAATAAAGTAACAATAAGGAGTCCTTGCATGTCTCTACGCTTCTCGCATAAGCCAAATTATTTTTTATTTGCCCAGTTACTGGTGCGACATATCCAAGATTATGTTCAGAAACACCCCAATATAAGTCAGGTCGCTTTTGACTTGCGCGATATCCATGCACTGTTTCAAGAGGATCATGCCTCTTCCAGCATTAATCTGGATGGCATCATGAATATTGCCGATGAATACAAAGTCGAAACTTTATCTGGTGATCAGAGGCTGATCCAGCGCTATAGCATTGATGGAAAAAATACCAAGCTAATGATCGACTTCAATCCTGAAGCCCTGCATGGCCTAAAAGAAGGCAAACCATTGATTGAGCCGGATGCCACCATTCAGGAATAAAATTCTTCCCCAATAAAAAAAACGATGCTCAGGCATCGTTTTTTTATAACTCAAAAGCATTTATATAACATCAAGCTGAATGATCACTGATTTCCTCAGTCTTTTCTGCCAACTTGCGCTTGCTCTTCTTTACATAACGCTGTGCAGGCCAGCTCATGATAAAGCGCGCACCCCCCAAGCTCGGACTTTGATCCACATGAATCTTGCCACCAAACCAGTACGCAATCCGGCTAACAATGGATAAACCCAAACCATAACCACCCGAAGCACGGGTACGGCTGTCATCCAGTCGGGCAAAGGCTTCAAAGACCCGGGCACGATCCACTTCCGGAATTCCCGGGCCATCATCTTCAACAGAGACATAAGCCTGACCATCCTGATCCAGACCACCACTGATCAGCACCTTATTGTCGCAATAACGCACCGCATTGCCGACCAGATTCTGAATTACGCGATGCAGATAACGGCGCTCTGCCTCAACCACCACATCAGGCATTGAATGTAGCTCAATGATTTTCTGGGTTTTTAATGCTTCAGTTTCCAGAGCTACCTGATTCAGCACTTCAAACAAATTGACCTTTTCAAACTCGATCGAAGGCATGCCCTGTTCTAGCTTGGCATAGGTCATGATCTCGTCAATCAGGGTATTCAGCGCCTCAATATCTTTATCAATCTGTTCGACCTGTTGCAGACGATAATCGTAATCATCTTCATCTGCCATCATTTCCACACCAAAACGAATCCGCGCCACTGGTGTACGAAGTTCATGCGACACCGCACGCATCAATTCACGCTGGGCTTCAATCAGTCGCTGAATATGATCAGACATATTGTTAAAGCTAGAGGCCAGCGTTGCCATTTCGTCACTTCCTTCTACAGGAAGACGCAATGACATATTACCGGTTTTCATTTTGTTTAAGGCATAGCTGACTTCACGCAACTTGCGCTGCATCGGCACCAGCAAACCATACACCCCCAGACTTAGCACAAACAGGCTCAATAAAGTAATACCGGTGGCCAACTGGAATGGCATCCAGTTAAACAATGGCACCGGCCCCATCACCAAGACTTGTGAGGTCGAACCTGGAATTGGCGAAATAATTGAAATGGTGGTGCCACGGATTGAGGCACTATCCCGATACAGGATAATACTGTGATCAAGACGCAAGCGCCCGATCTGCTCGGAATCTAAAGGTAAGCTCTGTACGTTTTCAATCGATACCGGATAAGAAAAATGATCCTGAATAGCGGACAGATATTCTTTTTCCTGACCCGGATAATAGACCAGATAATCCAGAATAAAGACCGGCAGCGCCTTCATCTGGCGCTCGGTAATACTGTCGGCCTTTATATACAGGTAATGATTCGGGTCATCGCGCAGCCCCACCACAATATAGGCAATGCCGGTTTTGGCATCCCAGCGCACCACGGCTTTACGATCTGCAATACGGCGACCTTCAGCACGGGTGATATCCACCTTACTGGCTTCTACATAGTGAATTGGCAATTCCAGCAAATCAGAAGCATCGGAAACCCAATCCATCTTTTGCTGAAGATTTGGCTGGCGCGCGACACCCTCACTGATGATATAGGCCATACCATCAGTCAGAGACTCACGATATTCTTGCGCACGCTGATAGTTGATAATCTGTACCAACAGATAGCCGAACACAGCCACCAACACGACAAGGATGACGAGTCCTGCGTATATACGCAAAAATATACTGTGTTTAAACACCTATAGTTTATCCCGCTCGTTCAAGCAACAACGTACATTTGCTTAAATACCATTAGTTTCTTTAACGAATAGATAACCTTTACTACGCACGGTTTTAATACGCTTCGGATTCTCTGGATCGTCACCAATTTTTGGACGGATACGCGAAATACGCACATCGATTGAACGATCCTGACCATCATATTCGATGCCACGTAAACGCTCGAAAATATCTTCGCGGGAAAGAATACGGCCAGCATTTGATGCAAGCAACCACAACAGGTCATATTCCGCACTGGTAAAATCAACCAGATCACCATTTAAAGTAACTGAACGACCACCATTGTCGATGACCAGATCATCAAATTCGATACGCTGTGCCACTTCATCTTCAGGCACCTTGTCCGTACGACGCAGTAATGCACGAATACGTGCCAGCAATACACGTGGTTGTACCGGTTTAGCGACATAGTCATCGGCACCCATTTCCAGACCCAAGACCTGATCCATGTCCTCAGTACGCGCAGTCAACATCAAGATCGGTTGATGATAATGCGGGCGCACTTCACGACAAATGGTCAAACCATCCGCTCCTGGTAACATCACATCCAGCACCACCATATCTGGCTGCTCAGCGATAATCCGGCGAATGGCACGGTTACCATCCGGCTCCACCCCAACCTCAAGTCCATTACGAATGAGGTATTCTTGCGTTAAACGAGCAAGACGCTCATCATCTTCAACAATTAAAATCTTGGGTAACTTTTCTTCTTGGCTCATGTATTGCCCCTTATTTGGTGGATCTACGCTATAGGCGTATCCTTTTGAAATCCAATAGATACGTTTTTAATATGCTTGCAATATACACACGTTTACATTGTAAACAAGATAGCGTTCACCAAACTGATACATCAAGATAGCATTTTGTAATATTTTATCGTGCATTTTTTGGGCAACTATGCTTGAAACAGTGATTTAGATCTGATTTGTGATTTACACAACTATTACATGAACAAAATATGACTGCTTGATTCAGCACTTTTTAGTTATCCACAATGTTATCTATAAGCACTTTCTCGGGACTTTGTTATGCTATGCCTTGCCTGATAAGGCTTATACAAAAATCAATAAAAATAGCGATATTTTTACAAGGATTAAAGCAAAACTTAAGAAAAATATTTAGCTAAATGTCAATATTGATCTACCCTAAATTTTCCCGTATCTTGTGTTCAATTAATTTTAAAACCACTAGGTCTTGTGTTTATTCCTCAAACACTGTGCATGAAACTTGCCCAGTTCAAACGGTCCATAAACATAAAAATAGATGACAATGGAGCTATGCTAACATGAGCGTAATCACTTCAACTCCTGGTCAACTTCAGGTGATTAAACGCACCGGTGATGTTGCCGCTTTTGATGCAGAAAAAATTTCTGTCGCAATTGGTAAAGCGTTTTTGGCGGTTGAAGGCCAGCAAAGCGCTGACTCGAGCCGGATCCATGATCGTATCGAGCAACTGACGGAAATGGTACTGAATACCTTTAAACGCCGTTTACCTTCTGGCGGAACGATTCATATCGAAGAAATTCAAGACCAAGTTGAACTTGCGCTAATGCGTACGGGCGAACAGAAAGTTGCACGCTCTTATGTCATTTACCGTGAACAACGTTCTGAAGCACGTAAACAGTTAGGTGCACACCATCACCCGACCCTGCAAATTACCGATGCTGAAGGCCAACTTAAGCCACTTGATTTAAGTGCTTTAACTGCGCATGTTACTAAAGCAGCAGAAGGCCTTGAAGGAATTGATGTACAAGCCATTGTCGATGAGACCGTGAAAAACCTGTACAACGGTGTAAAAGAATCTGACATCTCCACCACCATGATGATGGCCACCCGTACCCGGATCGAGCAAGAGCCGAACTACACCTATGTGACTGCACGTTTGTTGCGTGATGATCTGGTGGCGACTGGTTTGAAATTCCTGGGTCTGCCTACGGATACGCATGAAGGTGAAGCACTTGAAACTTTCCTGAAAAAAGGGATTGAGCTTGAGCTTATTTCACCAGAACTGCTTAACTTTGATCTGGCGAAACTGGCAGCGGCGATTCAACCAGAACGCTCAAACCAGTTTACCTACCTAGGTCTACAGACTTTATTTGACCGCTACTTCATCCATTCCGATGGCGTACGTTTCGAATTGCCGCAATTGTTCTTTATGCGTGTTTCTATGGGCTTGTCGCTCAATGAAGAAAACCGTGAAGAACGTGCCATCGAGTTCTATAACTTGTTGTCTAGCTTCGACTATATGGCATCGACGCCTACCCTGTTTAACTCAGGTACGCTTCGTCCACAATTGTCGAGCTGCTACTTAACCACCATTGATGATGACCTGTATGATATTTATGGCGCAATGCGTGATAACGCCATGCTGTCTAAATGGGCAGGCGGTTTGGGTAACGACTGGACACCAGTGCGTGCTTTAAACTCTTACATCAAAGGCACCAATGGTAAGTCGCAAGGTGTAGTTCCGTTCCTGAAAGTCGCGAACGATACGGCTGTTGCGGTCAACCAAGGTGGCAAGCGTAAAGGTGCAGTTTGTGCATATCTTGAAACCTGGCACCTGGACATTGAAGAATTCCTGGAACTTCGTAAAAACACCGGTGATGACCGTCGTCGTACCCACGACATGAACACAGCGAACTGGGTTCCTGACCTGTTCATGCAACGTGTATTCGAAGATGCGGAATGGACATTGTTCACACCTTCTGAAACCCCAGATCTACATGATTTGACCGGTGCAGAATTCGCTGAGCGTTATGCTTACTACGAAGGTATTGCCAAAGAAACAAACATGCTGCACAAGAAAATCCGTGCAAAAGATTTGTGGCGCAAAATGCTGTCGATGTTATTTGAAACTGGTCACCCGTGGATCACCTTCAAAGACGTATGTAACTTACGTTCACCACAGCAACACGTTGGTGTAGTGCACTCTTCTAACCTGTGTACCGAAATTACGTTGAACACCAGCAAAGAAGAAATCGCGGTATGTAACTTAGGTTCGATCAACCTGGTTCAACACGTGCAAGGCGGTGTACTGGATCGCGAAAAACTGGCACGTACAGTAAAAACTGCTGTGCGTATGCTCGATAACGTGATTGACATCAACTACTACGCTGTTCCACAAGCACGTAATTCAAACCTGAAACATCGTCCAGTCGGTATGGGTATCATGGGCTTCCAGGATGCTTTATACGAAATGAACCTGGCGTATGGTTCTGATGCTGCTGTTGAGTTTGCTGATGAATCAATGGAAGTGATTTCGTACTACGCGATTTCAACTTCAAGTGATTTGGCTGTTGAACGTGGTACCTATGAGACATTTAAAGGTTCATTGTGGGATCAAGGTATTTTACCAATCGACTCACTGGATCTGGTTGCAAAAACACGTCCTGAACGTATGTTCGAAGTTGACCGCACTCAACGTTTGGATTGGGACACTTTACGTGCCAAAGTTCAAAAAGACGGTATGCGTAACTCAAACGTGATGGCGATTGCGCCAACTGCAACGATTTCTAACATTTGTGGCGTGTCTCAATCGATTGAGCCTACTTTCCAGAACTTGTATGTGAAATCGAATCTGTCTGGCGAGTTCACCGTGATTAACCCGTACCTGGTACGTGCGTTGAAAGAACGTGACCTTTGGGATGCAGTAATGGTCAACGACCTGAAACATTTCGAAGGCTCTGTACAGAAGATTTCCCGTATTCCTGAAGAGCTTAAAGCCATCTTCGCGACTGCATTTGAAGTAGATACACGTTGGATCGTAGATGCTGCATCACGCCGTCAAAAATGGATTGATCAGGCTCAGTCTCTGAACCTTTACATCGCTGGTGCAAATGGTAAAAAACTGGACATCACTTACAAGATGGCTTGGTTACGTGGTCTTAAGACGACTTATTACCTACGTGCATTGGGTGCGACTTCTGCTGAGAAATCGACCATTAACACTGGCGCACTAAATGCGGTTAAAGCGACTGCAACTGCAGCACCTGTTGCAGCAACCGCTCCGGTGGTTGAAGCGAAAAAACCTGAAGCTCCTGCAGAGGAAGAAGGTTTTGCGCAAGCAGCGCCAGTGCCAATGGCATGTTCAATTGACAATCCTGATTGTGAGGCTTGTCAGTAATTAACTAAAGGTATCTACATCAGAATAAAGGCTACCTCTGTAGCCCTAACTGATAAATCTTCAAAACATGGGCTACATGTAGCATAGATTTTCTTGAAAGAGGATTTATGAAGAAGAAAGATGTCTTTGGTAAAAAGCTTAAGCTAACCAAACAGGAAAAAAGGGATCACAAAAGTCGCATGGAGAAGTTTGAAACAGTTTCTCTATATTGGACTCAATTCCTAAGACTTCTCAGTGGTTTCGATAGATTTTTAGCTGTATTGGGAAACATAGTATTCCCTACACAGCAAACTAGGCAAAAGCTGTTTGAATTTGCTTCTAGATTGATAACCAAATTTTGGTGGTTTATGTTAACCCCCATTGTTTATCAATTAATAAGTTATCAATTCAGTTTTCATGCTTTACCAAATGGCTTCTTTTACTAAGAAGCCATTTATTAAAAAAGGAAACATCAATGCCCCATATGACCCACAACTACATGTTAGGACTTGCGGCATTGCTGATTTCCTTTGGTATTACCTTTTACGCACCGATTGCTTATTTCTGGTTCAAAGTTCGCCAGCAGCGTAAGCAAAATAAGTAGTGGGGATTGTGCTTGTGTCTAAATTCACAACACTCATCGACAAAACTTAATTTTGCTTAAACAAATTGAGCGTATAGTAAGACATCTCAGCCAAGCTGAATGTCTCATAAAAGATATAAAGCAACGTAGAGAGAATTGATATGTCTATCCTAAGTTGGGACGATTTCGAAGATGATTCGCAAAAACCGGCTGCTCCTGAACAGCAGCCTGCGCCCGTCGAGCCGCAAAAAGCGACTAATTCACAGATGGTATCTGATGCAGGCAACGCATCGCCGGATGTGGCAGCTGCACAACCCCTTAGAGCCACTCAAAACCGAGGATCAAATCCAACCGATTCGCTGGCAAGAGCATCTGCTTCCCTAGAACAACTTGATGTTGCTCCAGGTCTGGAAGAGCTTGAAATGGGTGCGCAGCGTGTACAGGTTGATGACAAGGCGATGATCAACTGTCGTGCCGACTTGAACCAGCTGGTACCATTCAAATACGAATGGGCTTGGCAAAAATATCTAGACGGTTGTGCCAACCACTGGATGCCGCAAGAAGTCAACATGAACCATGACATCGCACTTTGGAAATCTGAAAACGGCCTGACTGAAGATGAACGTACCATTGTCATGCGTTCACTCGGTTTCTTCTCGACTGCCGATTCACTGGTTGCAAACAACTTGGTATTGGCGATTTACCGTCACATTACCAACCCTGAATGCCGTCAATACATCTTGCGTCAGGCATTTGAAGAAGCGATTCATACACATGCTTACCAGTATTGTATCGAATCGCTCGGTATGGATGAAGGCGAAGTCTTCAACATGTACCGCGAAGTTCCGTCAGTGGCACGTAAAGCAGCGTGGGGTCTGAAATATACCCAGTCTTTAAGTGATCCTACTTTTAAAACCGGCACACCTGAAAATGACCAGATCCTGCTGCGCAACCTGATCGCGTTCTACTGTGTACTTGAAGGGATTTTCTTCTACTGCGGTTTCAGCCAGATCCTGTCGATGGGCCGTCGTAACAAGATGAATGGTGTTGCCGAGCAATTCCAGTACATTTTGCGTGATGAATCCATGCACCTGAACTTCGGTATTGATATGATTAACCAGATCAAGATCGAAAACCCGGGTCTATGGACAACCGAGTTCCAGGAAGAAATCATTCAGATGATTCTTGAAGGCACAATGCTGGAAATCGAATATGCACGTGACACGATGCCACGTGGTGTATTGGGTATGAATGCGGGCATGATGGAAGAATATCTGAAGTTTATTGCCAACCGTCGTCTAGCGCAGTTGGGTTTGCCTGAACAGTTCGCTGGTGTGAATAACCCGTTCCAGTGGATGTCGGAGATGATGGACTTGCGTAAAGAGAAGAATTTCTTTGAGACGCGTGTTACGGATTATCAGACCGGCGGTGCTTTAAGCTGGTAAGTCAAAAAGAAAAAGTTTAGTGAAATCCCGCCCCAGTAGCGGGATTTTTTATATGAAATATAGCCTATTCAATGCATAAAAAAACCGACCATCTACATTAAAAATATTATAAAAAATAAGTGCCTAAATATACTATTATGATATTATCCACATGAATTTAAAAACAATTTATAAATTTAAACACAAAGAAAGAGGGTGAAAATGAAAGGGGTTATTTTAGATTATTCAGTGCAGCATAATGCTGGTGTGATTAGTGGCGACGACCAAAATCGGTACAATTTCACCGGTGCAGAATGGCGTGGACAGCACCCGCCTGCTCGTGGAGATCAAGTGGATTTCGATATCGATCCTACAGGGAATGCCATTCAAATTTTTACAGCATTAGGTCACAGCAATCCTGTACAAAATATTTCCAAGCAATTAGACAAAATTTCTGATCAGAATAAAGCTGAAGAACAATTCAATATGATTGATTGGTTTGTAAAGTGTTTAAAAAATTATGCGACGTTTATAGGGCGTGCTCGTCGTAAAGAATTCTGGTTTTTTACCTTAGTCCAATTTATTTTATTAATTATTGCTCAAATTATTGATGCAGTCATTGGAACTGAGTTTGTACTTTATGCCTTAGTAGTTTTAGCGTTATTTATTCCAGGCTTAGCAGTAACGATACGTCGTTTACATGATATTAATAAATCCGGTTGGTGGCTTTTAATTGCACTTATCCCGCTTATTGGCAGTATTTTATTAATTATCTGGCTAGCAACAGAGACCAAACAAGAAACCAATGAATGGGGGCAGCCTGCCAAATAACTTGACCAAAAAGAAAGGGCGATATCGCCCTTTCTCTCAATGAAAACTTAACCATACTTTCGTGCAAAATCTTCATCGGAAGTACATAGGTACATAATAAACTCAATAAATGCAATGATTGCCGGAATAAATGTCCAGAAGAAAATTAGATAGACAATTCCCCAACCGATACGACCTAGATAAAACTTATGTATACCAAATCCACCCAAGAAAAATGCGAGCAATGCCGCAACAATTCGATTTTTTTGCCCGACTTGATTGGTAAAGGGATTAGGAGCCGATACTAAATAAACGTCTTTGGCTTGTCCCTGCCCTAACACCTCAAAATCTACACGTTGTCCACGTGCTGGTAGCGCTTGGCCTCTCCATTCACTACCAGTAAATTGATAACGATTCTGATCATCCCCACTAATAATACCGGTATTATGCTGCACTGAATAATCTAAAATAGATCCTTGCATTATTATCTCTTTTTACGTGTTATTTACATGTTAAATTATAAGCATTCCACTATAGAAAAAATACTATATTTCAAATTACTATTGAAATAAAAAGATTTTCTATTTACTTACTTCTTCTCTACTTTAATTAAATATTATGAATAAAAAAACCGCCATTAATGGCGGTTTTTTTATTGAATGATTATTAAATTATTTCATCTTTTCAACGATTTGTTCAGCTTTCTTCAAATGTGCAGCAACCGCAGTACGGGTTTGCGTCAGCATATTCTTTAACTCTATATTTTTAGCATTTGAAATCAACTGCTTGTCGAGCATTGTCACCACTTTACGATGGACTTCAACTTGACTCATCATATAGTCCTTATCTATTACGGATGACTGACTCAGTTTGGCCACCACCTTATCACTATCATTTTGCAATCCAGTACTGAGAGTGCTGGTTTGTGGCGTTAAATTTAAACGATTTGCCAAGGCTTGAGCTTTTTTCTCATTTGCTGAATGATCATTAATCATCATTTGGGCATACTTGCGGGCTTCATCTGTCTTCAGTTTAGGCAGGGCTGTTTTTGCCTGCTTAATCTCACCGTTGTTCGCTGTACTTAATACCTTAATCACCTGACTGTCAGTTAAAGTCACACGACTGTCATTCGACACTTGGGAATGCTGTTGAGCAGTATTCTTAGATTGTTGATTCATTGCCATAGTTTGGCCTGCAGCAAAAACCAATACACCACTGACTGCAGCACACTGAATCATCTTCTTCATTAAAATAGCTTTCATAATGGCATCCTTTTAAGGTTTTATTGATTAATTTTGCCTTTATAAAATAGGTGAATTAGATTAAAAACAGTGTAATGTTTGAGTTGTTTTTTTAAGCAATATATAAAGCGTTTATTAAGTTAAGCAAAGACTGTTAGTGATTAGTTTATTTATTTCAGGTCAGTAAAAAATGGACTTATTAAAATAATCAATATGCGAATGGCAAGTTTTATATATTTTGACCCAGATTTCAAAATATACCAATCACCTGTCGTTTTTTTATTTTCTAGACACATAAAAATAAAGTAACTTTTAATGCTTTGAATTAAAATACTTTTGTCATACTCACCCCCGCACTCCAATGACGCCCTTCTGCCGGTTCATAGAAACGACCATTACTTTCATTGACAATCACCGAACCGGAATAATCTTTATCAAACAGGTTATCGACACGCGCAAAAGTATTCACTGCCCAATCCTGCATTTTCCAGTGATAGCCAATATTTGTACCAGCGACTGTGTAGCTTGGTGCAGTATCAGAATTTAAGTCATTCACATAAATCTTGTCGGAGTAACGCACATCGAGTCCTGCATGTAAGCCTTTTTCAGGCTTCCAGCCCAGACTGAAAAATGCCTGATTTTTGGCAATCCCCGGAATATAGTTCCCCGATGCTACTCTAGATACTACAACCTCTCCTTCATCATTCCGAAGTTCAGGAATATCTGCATCAAAAGTGGCATCAATATAGCTATAGCTGGCTTGTGCTGTCAGATCTCGCCACAGGTTTTTGTTCCAGGAAAGTTCTACACCTTCTCTTAAGGTTTTATCTGCATTACGGAAGGTAGCGCGCCCACCCTCATTTCCCGCAGAAACAATATCATTTTCGGTTCTGGTCCGAAAGGCGGCTACGGTGAAATCCCCCCAAGCATTAGCAGATTTCAAACCCACTTCATAGCTTTCACTTTCTGCTGCTTTTAAACTCAAGCTGCGGTTTTCAGCAGTATTTGCCGGATAAGACATTTCGGTAAATGTGGGGGTTTCAAAACCTTGGGCATAACTGGCATAAGCCATCAATTCGGGTAAGGGCTGCCAGCTTAAAGCTAAAGAGGGCAATAACTTTTGATAATCGGTTTTACCGGAATTATCGCCATTGGACAGGAATTTATCTTTAGATTTAAAATGCACATTGCTATAACGCAAACCAGCATCGAATGTCCCGTTTGGCAAGAATGCATAGGATGCTTGTAAATAAGGATCAAGATTCCACAAGCGATTGTCTTCATCCCGGCGTAGTTCACCTTTTACCCCCAAGGTATCACCGACAAAGTTTTGGTAGCCTTTGCGCTCTTCGCTCATGGCATCCACGGCAATACCAGAAATCAGTTTAGTATTTGGAAAAATATCTTTACCTGTCCAGCGCAGGTCAGTGCCGTAGAAATGACGGTCAAAATCAATCACGCCACCGGCATGATTGACTCCACCTTGCGCTGTACGAGGAATCGACTGGTACTGGGTCACTGCCCGTTGTCCCCAATAGGCCATCCCGTAGAGTTCATGCTGATCATTGATCGGTTTATTCCAGGTTATCCCGGTTTGCAGCTGTTCAGTTTCCTTACGTGCATTATATAAAAGGACATTCTCAGCGACCTGTTTAGGATTGGCTTGCCACTGTTCGCGAGTTAAACCACCGGGATCATCCGCAGCAATTTTAACGTAATTATTAATCCAGTTAATTTTAGAGCCGTCCTCCAGATCCCAAGTCAGCTTGGCATTACTCAGAACTTTATGCGCACCGCTATGATCCCGAAAACCGTCAGTATCAAAATAGGATGAACTGATCATATAGCTCGGCTCATTGGCATTTTCTGAACCGCCCTGCAAAACCAGCTTGGTCTGACCTTTATGTTGACTGCCGGCAGAATGACCCAGTTCGATCGAATCAGCACCTTGCCCTTCCCGTGTGGTGGTTAAAATTGTCCCTCCGGAAGAATTACCATATAGCGATGAAAATGCACCGCCTAAAACTTCAATATGCTCCAGACTGTTCAAATCAATATTCGAGGTTTGCCCCTGCCCATCCGGCATGGTCGCCGGAATTCCATCGACATATAAACGCACGCCGCGTACCCCAAAACTGGAACGGGCACCAAAGCCACGCATTGAAATTTGCAAATCTTGGGCATAGTTTTCACGATTATTGAGCTGTAGCCCTGGAACACCCTTTAAGGTTTCCGAAAGATTCACATTCAGGCTGTTCTGTTGTTCCTGATTGAGATAATACACTGAAGCGGGTGTGCTTAAACGCTCCCGGTCAGTACGGGTCGCCTGCACAATAATCGGTGCAAGTTTTTGTACTTCTGTTACCGCATTTTCGGCATAAAGCATCTGAGTCAGACAAGCGATTAGACAGGATAATGCGATTTTTATAGGAAAATATTGAAGTCGATGCTGCATAATTTTTGGTTCCTGTTTTTCGATATGACTCAGAAAAATCTATATACTGCTGGAGCAAATCAGGTTATTTATTCTTTAAACCGGATTGATCTTTAATGACCCGTAAATTCAAATTTTCTTTATCAGAATATGAATAGAAATTTTCTTCTTAAGCCGCGTGATCAGGTGTTTTTTGACATCAAAGCAATTTATAAAAGTCTTTCTTTGAATTTTTCAATATTGTGCTGTATACATATTTCTCTAGCATTCTAGAGAGTTATAAAGATATTTATAAGCTTAGGAAACAAATCAACAGCATTTCTACAGAACCTTGTTCTGCTGTATTTTCTGAACAAACATAAACAACTTAGAATCTCAAATGAAGTGCAACAGAGATTAAATCATTGAAAGATGCAAGATGAGCTAGCATGCTGTTTCCGACTGACCAAAGTCAAAATTGCATCATGAATTACACTCATCTTACCAAAGAAGAAAAATATCAGATTTATATATTAGATCAGTTTATGTCTGCACCCTCGGGCAAATTCTTCGGTAAATGAAAAAGACAGGACTGAATCAGACAGTCTTCAGCATAACGTACAATTCCTGAGGCTCTGGGCTCTAAAATCCTATCATTCGTAGCAACGTGAAATAAAGTTTGGTATTCGCGCCAATAGTCAGACAAAAAATGACTTTATCTGAGTAGTCTACATCGAGTTAGAATGCGTTCCTTGCTGCTTAACCACTCGATGAAATCTCGCTAGCATTTACACTTTGGTTCCGAAAGCTTCTTGGAGTCGAGGTACTTCATCCGCAGATAATGCATGAATGCCAAGAAAATTAGAGTACAAATATCAATCAAAAAAGTAGTCGTTTTCTGGTTTATGAAAGCGATCTAGTTATTAACAAATTCAATTAAAAAACCCCTCAAAAAATAATTTTTTAAGGGGTTTAAAATAAATTTAACCACAAAAATAAATATTTATTTTAAATAATCTAACAAGTCATCAAAGTTTTCTATTTTATATTCAGGTTGTGCACGTTGTAATTCATTTGCACTGCCATAGCCATATGTAACTGCAATAGATTTGATTCCATTGCGGCGTGCACCCAAAATATCGTATTCACGGTCACCGACCATGATGCAGCCTTCGGCCTTTAAATGTTGCTGTTCTAAAATATACTGAATCAGCTCACCTTTATTGGTTCTGTCACCATTGAGTTCGCTGCCATAAATTTCAGTAAAATACTGAGCCAGATCAAAATGCTCTAAAATCTGTTTGGCATAAACCGTCGGTTTTGCCGTAGCGACAAACAAACGATAACCACGGCGTTTCAGTTCTGCCAACGTTTCTGCCACACCCTCGAAAACGTGATTTTCATATAGGCCTTTCACTGCAAAACGTTCGCGATAAGCCATCAACGCCTGCTCAGCCAGAATATGATCGGTCTCGATATTTAAAAGTTTGGCCAGCGAGGCTTTTAAGGGAGGACCGATAATCCAGTCGATATTGATCTCATCGCTAATCGGATGACCCACCTTTTCCAGACCGTAACGCGCAGACGTGGTGATCCCCACTTTAGGATCAGTTAATGTCCCATCCAGATCAATTAAAATATTCTTAATCACAGCCCATCCCCTCTCATCAGCACCGATATAAATTAATATCGAGAGTTCATTCAAATTTGCCTATACTAATGTAATTTTAGTGAATGAAGGACATCATTTTGCGCCCTACCGTACTTTGCTTTTCCGGTTTAGACCCTTCAGGTGGAGCCGGTCTTCAGGCAGATATTGAAGCCATTGGTCAAAGTGGTGCACATGCAGCAATTGCCTGCACAGCCCTCACCATTCAAAATTCACAGCAGGTTTTTGGTTTTGAAGCGACATCTAAAGAGCTGCTGCTGGCTCAGGCCAATGCCGTGGTGAATGACCTGCCAATTCGCTGTATTAAATCTGGCATGTTAGGCACCACAGAGAATATCGCAGCACTGGCGGAGTTTTTGACTGCACATTCGGACTATCTGTATGTACTCGATCCGGTTCTGGTGGCAAATAGTGGCGGTTCATTGGGCAATCAGGCGACACTGGTCAAAGCATTTACCCAACTAATTCCATTGGCTACCCTTCTAACTCCGAATACGGTTGAACTGCGTGCTTTAACAGGTGAAGAAGACCTACAGCTGGCCACTCAAAAACTATTTGATATGGGTGCACAAGCAGTTCTGGTTAAAGGCGGTCATGAAGATACGCCGGATTATATTCAGAACAGTCTGTATATCGCGGGCAAGTTGATTAATGAGACCCGCTGTCCACGTCTGGAGGGTGAATATCATGGTTCGGGTTGTTCACTGGCCAGCTTTATCGCCGGGCGTCTGGCCATGGGCGATCAACTCAAAACGGCGGTACAGCATGCAGAAACCTGGTTGTTTGGGGTATTAAAAATTGCCGACATCCCTGTTCCGAATGGTCAGAGAATTCCAAAGCGCTTCTAAGATAATATTTTTTTAAATTCAAAAGCCTGAATGATTCAGGCTTTTTTTATCACTTCTATTTTTCGAGGGTATTTCTATTTACCCTGAATGACTGTGCTTACATAGGTCGGCAAATCCCAGGCACCGCCAGCAAAGCCCTTGCATTGTACGGTCAGGCTACTGAAACTTTTGACAAATGTTTTACCATCCCATGCCCATTCGTCCTGACTCAGACAATCACCCAAACCACGTACTTTATGCCCGGAAAATATCTGGCCTTGGCTAAAGGTTTCTCCGGAGGTGGTCACCAGTTGTCTCGGTTGCTTGTTTTGATCTATCAGCCAAAAACCGCTGCCCATATTATAGGCTCCACGCCAGCAAGGGATCTGAATCAGCTGATTTTGAGCATTGATGGGATAAATCATCATGACATCATCCGGCATAAAATGTTGGCTAAACAGCAAATCGCATTGATCTTCGTTAGTGCTCGCTTGCAGTTTCCGAATCATCTGCTGACTCGCTGCCGTATTCAGTTTCGCTTGAGTAATCTTGCCTGACTGATATTTGGGTATCACAATTTGCGGTATCGCTGCGGCTTTGAGTACCGCTTGACTGGATTTTTTCCCAGGCTTGATCAAGGCTGAGGGCGTAGAGAGGCGGCGCTGAAATTCATCCATCTTCAGCAAAACGGCACTGGCTCCGGCTGTTGACAAAGTCCAGCGTGATTGTGCATTCTTAAATATCACTGGATCCGTGCCTTGAACTGCTTTTAATAAGGCTTGTGTTTGTGTACGACTCAATTGACCTATCCCTTGCTGATCTAAACGAATAACACCATAGGGCTTGCCCGCGATTTGTAACTGAAGCTGAGCTGTCGATGTTGCAGCTTGCAGGGGTAAAATTTGGACTTTTGCTTGTACCGCACTGGTCGTTCCTGCTGCGCGTGTTAATAAAACCGAAACTGGTCGATCAATCTCCTGATCCGACTGATAACCTGAAGCGCGGCAGGTGCCGGTATTGTCGCAGGCCATTTCCCAATCTTTATGTGAAAAATGCAGCCCCTGAATGGCAGCAAGACTTAATGAGCTGATACTGGCCAGACCAAATGCGACACTCATGGTTTTGATGCTGTATTTCCATTGTTGTTTCATCATTTAGTCCTTATTTAAAATGCTTGCCGAGGTGGCTGGCTGCATCTCTTTACCATTCAGTAAAATCAGCACCATGAACAAAAACACAATCCCGATCATGGCCAGTGGATTCAGAATTGTATTCAGCCAATCCAGTGCGGCTTCTTCACTCGAAGGTTCCAGGCCGACCACTTTGACATTCTGCACATTTGGATTCCTCGCTTCCTGCTTCGGGGTATCGATCGAATTTTCTAGCCTGTCAAAGGTCTGAATTGCACCGTCCCACATCCCGGCTCCCTGACGATAGTCTTTGAGTATATTCAGTTTTTGCTGAATGGTGTCCTGATAAAGCATGCCTGTAATCATTTATCAAGATATTGCACTTAATTTTTTAAGCTTATGACTTAACTGACGCTTTTGATCCTGCGCATCTTACGGGTTTCTAGCTGTACCGGTACTGAGGTATGTTGATGCAACAATTGCCATCGTCCCTGCTGCTTGCTGAGACACATACTGACCCGGCACCAACCCAACTGAAAAATCGGCTCAATTACCGCATAATTCACCCGAACATAGCCATCGACCAAGGCTAAATCAGTGCTCACATGAATATTGACCTCTTGACGCTCTATCCGGATTCCTTCAGGTATAAAAGGCCGATATTGCAGCCAGAGCGCCTGATAGGCATCTATGCCTTTTATTTCAGTACTGACATCGACCAGACGGATATCTGGCCGGCATAATTGAATAATATCCTGGATCTCCAGACTACATATGGCATGGTCCCATTGCTGAAGAAATGCCACGACTTCCTGACTCAGTTGTTCATCCCCAAAAACCTGCATAAAGTCCCCCTCAATCAGGTATTCAGACCTAAAATCGGAATTAAAATTGTCCCAAATTTCTGGTCTTTTGCTTTTCTTATTTTGATTATGCTCAAGCACTATAATTGCTTGGCTATCCCCTTTGTGTTATTCACTGCAATTCATCTGAATATTATTTAAAATATTATTTTGATTTCAATCTTTAAGTTAAGTCCAAAACTTCATGCAATCTGCATAGACATGCCACATTACAGCCCTATCAATCTTTATTTTTATTTAAATCAGGAATAGAGAGTTATCTGAACCCACTTTAAGACTTCTGCGGTATTTTTGTAAATGACCAAAAATGTCATTTATAAAAAAATATGTTTATATTTTAATAAGATGAAATGAATTTAGGAATAGTATTCATGTTCGGTCGTCTGATTTATTTTAGACTGAGCAATTGTAAAGAGTTTAAGTACAACTCTTAAGCTGTCGCGATGCCACACAGCTAAAAGCTAGGATTTAAATCGTGGCTTTGCTATAGGTCTGCTTTGGCATTTCAATAATTTCGACACAGAGCTGAATTTTTAATTCGGGCTGTGGAGCAATAGATTGCTGCATCACCTCAAGCACCAATGCAGAAATCGCCTGACGCACTTCGACACTACGTCCACTCAATAGTGAGACTTTGGCATGTGCATAGGCCTGATCTGTCCGTGGACTCAGTCCAATGACATAATCCTGCTGCATAATTGCACGACTTTTTAAATCATCGGGATCGGTGACATAGCCGGCATTGAACAATGCCTGATGCATGGCCAGCAAGAGCGGCTGAGTTTGAATCAGATGTTGAAGATTGTCAGAATATTCCAGATGCAGATGTGGCATACGAGTGATCTCGGATCAAAAACGTGAGGATTGGGACTACATAAAAAATAAACGCTGAATTTTAGCAATGAGACGATTTATTCACCGTCTCATATCCAGTTAAAATTCTAGTCTGATGCCAGATTTAAGCTTTCTTGACATATTCAGATTTTAACTTCATCGGGCCCATTCCCTCGATTTTACAATCGATATCATGCCCATCGGCAGCATCCGGCAATAGGCGAATACTTTTGACTTTGGTACCCACTTTCACCACTGAAGATGAACCTTTGATTTTCAGGTCTTTAATCACCGTCACGCTATCGCCGTCCGCCAGCACATTGCCATGAGCATCCTTAATGATCACTTGTTCTTCAGTAATTTCGCCTTCTTTCCACTCATGTGCACATTCAGGGCAGATCAGTAGATCGCCATCTGCATAGGTATATTCAGATTGGCATTTTGGACAGTTTGGCAGACCCATAAGAACCTCGAAAAAGAGAAAAATTAAATAAATGAAACAAATAAGATCACAGTATAGCATCTTTGCAGAGATGCGCTTTTGAACAGGAGTTTCGTTGAAGGCCAGCTCATAATCATCAAGCATTAATTATCCGGGATATGCGGATTCACCAGCAAGGAAAGTAGCTGGAATGATTCCTGCCAACTTAAGTGACATACCGCAGGCGGCACTAAATCGGGATAGCCGACCTGAATAATATGCAGGCCTGTACCGACTGAAACCTTTTCAAAGATCACAGTGACTTCTATTTCACCTTGCAGATCTGGCGTCGAAAACTGATCGGTATAACGCAGTAACTGATTGGGAATCACCTCATGATAAATCCCATGAAAATGGTGCTGGGTACCGGTGGAAAAATTGGTAAAGGTGGTTTTATAGCTGCCGCCGGGTTTGACTTCCGCATGTTCTACCTTGGCAATAAAACCATGTGGTGCCAACCATTTTGCCAGTGCATCCGGATGAACAAAAGCACGATACACCCGCTCCGGAGGTGCACTAAACACTCGATGCATTTTTAGGGTGTAACTCATTTTGTCTTGTCCCTTATTGTTATTATATATTTTTATTGAGGGATATTGCCCTTCTCTTGTATAGACTGACCAGACCAAGCTGAGCGTCCATAGAACTGATTTTACGCAATCCTCAATTTGGTATATATAATGACTATGTATCTGTATTAAAGCCCTGACATTCCGATATAACTAAATATAAAGGATAAAAAAACCCGGCAGCACCGGGGTTTTTTTATTTAAATACAGGCACAATCAGCTATTACGTAGACTGCTTTCTTCTTCATCCAGCTCATCATCATAGACATAGGCCATGCAGCCCCAACCATCATATTCACCCTGAAATTCTGCAGCGATTTTGCTGAACCACTGTTCCAGATCCACAATATCCTCGTAGGTTGGTTCCATATAGACATAAATCGTGATAATCCATTCCAGGGTCGCGCTTTCTTCATCCTGAAACAGGCTGATTTTTTGTTCTTCCTTTAAGAGATACAAGGCACAACGATCTGCCTGCTCTTCATCACTAAACACCAGCGAAAATTCGATTTCATGTGCTTCTTGCAGGTCGTCGCCATCCTGATGCATTTGCCACAGTACATTGCCATTTTCATCGTCAGGGAATTGATTGTAATCACGTGACATAGAAGTATCCTTATTATGATGCTGTTTTATTCTGCATCTAAGATTAGCTGATTTTTAGACAATTATCGAGATCCGGACAAAAAATATTATCTTTTAACCATAAATAAACATATGATTTTTATAAATATAAAAATTATCTGTCAAATGGGTATTTCTTAAATATTTACAGCCTATCACGTCCGGGAATATCGATCTTTCGCTAAAACCCTATTCGTTATCAGCTACCATCAAGACTTAGTGCGCTTGATGCCTATCAAAACTATACGGTCTCTGGATGCCGGCCTTCTTGCTTCATGTGCACAACCAGCGCAGCAAACTTTAATTCCTCTAAACGTAAATCCAGATAGGATGACTGAATCGTGGCCTGACTCAGTTGCTGTCCGGTATAATTCAGCAGGACATAATCATCCCTTAAGGCTTGCAACATCTGTCCCAAATTTTCTCTGTTTAATTGAGCAAGATATAAATCTGCCTTGCTATTAAAGGCCAAACTAAAGATTTCAATGATACTTCTACGGCGGCTGTCATCGATATAATTACAACTGGCGATCTGCTGTGTTGCTATGGCCTGCTGAATTTTTTCACGTACATCGAGCAGATGCCGAGCCGCATCCGTTTCACTATATCCTGCGATCAGCTGTTGTAAAAGTTGCGGTACTGGCAGACATAAACCGTAATGCTTGGCCTGGATTTTATGTTCCAGGGCATTCACTACGTCCTCTAAGTGCTGCTGTTGCCTGGCCTGTTCATAATAACCCTGCAAAGTTTTTCTGGCCTGCTGTTCAACTTCGACCAAGGCTTTTGCCTGAAACTGGGCGATATAATCTTTCACGCTTTCAATATAAGCCTTGAGATCATCAATCATGATCGAAGCATCCAGTTTGGTCACTTCAACAAAATTTTCGGCCTGCAAAGTCCGGTTGATAATATATTGTTCGATATCACAGATATCCTGATATTTTTTATATTTATTCAGCGCAGTCGTTAAACTGCCATGCTGTACCCGCAGTTGGGTCACGTCATAATTCAGTTCATCGACTTGAGCGTCATAATCTGCCAGTCTGCTGCGTGAATGATCCAGATTTTCCTGTAAAAACCGGATATTGCTGCGTAATGAAGCCTGGATCTTCAAGCTCCAGAGCAAGGCACATAATAAAATACTCGCGAGAACGAAAAAAGCCATACTGAGCATTGTTCTGTCCTTTAACCCCGGGCATTGCCCTAAAACATCAAATTAAAAATTTATTATAAAGTACTGGTTAATTTTGCATCACTTTGACCAGATAATCAAAGCCATTAATCGCCACTAAGTCGTTCATTCATTTTATTTTTCTATAATTTTTTATGTGCAAGTCATACATCATGAATTGATTTGCAGCTTAAATCAAAACGATCCTGAAACAGCTAACAGTATTTTTTATATCAAAGGATATAATTTAAAAGTTTAAAATTAATGACAGTAAAATTAAAAAACCAATAGAAATAAAGATATCAAGCTTATAACAGCAGATAAAGACAATAAAAATTCCTAAACTCATCATCAAGATATGCAGCCAGCATTCACCGGTATGTTCTACATCGACAGAAGATTGGGCAATGCATAAGTATTAGATTTCAAATAAAAAACATGAAAAACCATTAATTTTCAGAGCATTGACTGAAATAAATTCTCACAATTTTTAATTCAGGTAGCCGATTTTAAATGGCAAATACCATTTTGAATGATTACACAAAATAGAACTAATTTGACCGGATACCATCGTTTTCATAATCCAAATCAAAACGGGACTACGACTTCAATCTCAACCGGAACACCACTCAGCGGCTGGCTAAAAGCCAGATAATTGGCATGCAAAGCCATACGATTTAAAGGACTGCGCTGTGGTTCTGGATGATAGATTTTATCGCCAGTAATGGGATGACCCAGATACAGCATATGTACTCGCAACTGATGAGAACGGCCTGTGATGGGCGTGAGTAAAACCCGACTAATGTCTTGCTGGGGCAAATATTCTATTGCCTGATATAAGGTTTTGGCAGTTTTGCCCAGTTCATAATGCACCATCTGACGCGGACGGTTTTCCCAGTCGGTCATCAAAGGCACTTCGACGCTGCCCTGACCTTCAAGTTTGCCTTGTACCAGTGCGACATAATTTTTATGCACGGTACGTGCCTGAAACATTTTACTCACCGCCACTTCTGCATCACGGTGTTTGGCAAACATCAAAATACCTGAAGTGGCCATATCCAGACGATGGGTGATTTTAGCCTGCGGATACTGGTCCAGAACCCGCAAATAAGCACTGTCATGATGTTCAGCTAAACGCCCGGGAACCGACAATAATCCGGCCGGCTTTTCAATCACCACCAGATCATCATCTTCATAAACAATATGCAACGGTTCTTGCGGTGGGCAATAGACAAAGTCGGGGTTGATGGGCATTTTAGGAATACAGCATCTGGAACAATGCGCGCAAAATAACAAGCTGTATTTAACCTGTCAATCACCGCGCATAGCCAGATAAATTAATCTGCCAGATAATAATCCACCGTCGAAACTACACGGACTTTCTTCAAATAGGGGGTATTGCTGTCGCGATCTTCGATACTAAACATGCCCTGATTGGCGGACTTGATTTTCCCCAGACTGCTTTTTGAATCTGCGGCAAATTTTTCTGCCACACTGCGGGCATTTTCGGTGGCTTGTTCAATCATCGCCGGCTTAATGTCATTCAACTTGGTAAATAAATATTCGGTTCTTTGTCCGGAATCATCTCCAGCAAAGGCAATGCCTTTTCTACCCAAAGCCACCAGACGGCTTTGTGCCTTGCGTACTGCATCGATGTTGTGGGTATAGACGGTAATGGTCTGACTGGCAGTATAGCGCAGTGCGACATTGGCATCACCGCCGTATTGCTGGGCGTATTTATCGGTAATACTCGGTGAAGCACTGGTGATCTCTTCGGCACTAAAACCTTCATTTTTTAGAAAGGTCTGAATTTCCTGGGTATTGTTTTGCATAGTATCGTACAACTGGGCCAGATCCTGACTGCCTGCGTTAAAACGGATCGGCCAGACTGCTACATCAGCTTTGACTTCGCGTTCCGACAAACCTTTGACCGACACAATACGTTCATACTGTTTGATTTTTAAGGCGCTATTGCCCAGAATCCATCCTGAAATTATCATCCCCAAAGCAATCAGGACACCCAAGATCAGTGCCGGTTTAAATTGATTCATCTGTTTCAACTCCTTTAAAATCCTGTTTTAGTTTTTATATACCCTACTGATCCGAAGCTATTTTTCTGTCATTGAAATATTCAGTTCAGCATAGCGCTTAACTTTGCTTGATTAAATAGATTGCAATTAAAGGCGCCAAGTTAAACAGCAAAATCCCAATTTTATACAACACCATACCTGAATAATGAATCACATCGAAGCTGGCTTCAGATAGCCGGAACCATTTTCCATGCAATTGTTTCATCCAGTTTCGGGCAAATACAAAAACCGTGAACCAGAGCATGAGAATAGTGTAATTGATGACTAAGGAAAATAGTAGAAAACGACACCAAATATCGAGATTCATCATAATTCCCCACTGGGCGCAGCTGATGCTTTAAAAATAACAAATTTGATCTGGGAGAATGAGAACTGATTTGTATCATGCTTGAATGAATATTTATTTTAAGCTTTTGATTTATTGTTATTTTAATGATTTATCATATTTGCACTGCTGGAGAATTTTTTAGGGTGTTGGGAAAACGTCTAATGGTTTACTTCAACTATCAATCTTTGTAAGACTTGATCTTATAGCCTATAAACTTGTGGTCTATAGCGTCCTAAGCCGGATCGAGACCTTTTGGGTTCGTACTGCACTCGCGTTTTGCGCCGCTCACAGCATGCTACTCTTTCCGATCCCATCACACCCTTGAGAGCTATATTAGGCAAAGATGGACGGGATTAATTTCCTATGTTTTTTTAATTTTTAGATTTTTTGAAAATTTATTTCATTATTAAACCAAATTTAGGGAAATAAATTCTATTCTTCATTTTTTACGCTTTTTTATTCTGTAAAAATGGCCTTTATTGCAATTTATCTTCAAGACATGATGACTATTTATTGAAACAAAGCAGCCTGAATCCATTGTGCGCTAAACCACCAGATACTGATCGCCGACATCCCGCACAGCAGATTGGCCAGAACTTTATTGAGTCTCGTCAGTTCAGAGCTATAGACTTTTAGATTCAGTAAATATGCCATCACGCCGTAGAGCAAGCCAATTGCGCCCCCAAACAGGATCAGAATTAATGGCCATGCGGAATAAAAGTGGGCTTTCTTGCTTAATTTTCCTGATTCTGGTGCGTACTCTCTGATTTCCATATGTGTTTGCCCTCTTTCCAATATGTGCACATGCACTATTTCAAGGCAGATATTTCGCTGTTATTAAATATTTGCCGATTAGGACTTTGATTGAAGCAAGAAGCAGACCAGTTTTAGTGTACAAAAAGCTGACGGGTATGTTGGTTGATATAGGCGTTCAGGCCATCGCCATATCGGGCGAGCTGTTTCATGTTTTCGACATGCTGATCACCGGCACTGCTATAACTATAAGTATAGACTTTCGAGGTTTTCTTAAATTGCACCCGAATAAATTCGTTACCAATCTCATAATTGGCAACACCTGAGTCGTGATTAAGATCAAGATAATGTTGCAATTCGGCAGCCTTAAATACGGTGAATCTAGGCTTTTAGATGGAGATGATTTGGTTAATTTTCAATCAAAATCAAGGTTCAAAAAGATGTAAATTTACAAAAAAATATCCCACTCAATGATGGGATATTTTTTTCAATCTAATTGAATTAATTAGCAATTAGGATCAACGACATAACTTGTCTGGCTAAATTTTTGCCATGCTCCAGTAGCAGCGCCATCTACAACCAGAATAGAAATAAGTCCCCAATCCAGGAAAATACCTAATAAAGTTGTTGGATCAAATGTTTTCTGTGGAATAACGGTGTTGGTTTGACAGCCTTGCTTCTCTGCCTTAATCACATAGTTTTCTTTCTTTTTGAAAGTATAGACAGTATTACGCTGTCCCATATATTCTTCATTGACATATAACTTAGCCAATTCATCATTACTACGGATATTCACAGTTTGAGTTGAACCATTAAACATCGTGGCACAGCCTGAAGTAAATAAGATTGCACTGCCTAGTACTAAAGCTGCAAATTTTTTCATTGTTTCACCCCGGAAATATCTAACCTTAATTTAAAAGTGGTTAGCTAATTTTTAAAGCAGACAAGCTATACCGTTTATATTTAAATTTCAAATAATTTTTTGAATTTATTAGGTTTTACTTTAAATTAATAAGTTTCTATACATATATGATTGGCTTTTTCACCCTGATCTTTTGATTGCTACCTAAAAGGTTAGCTAATAAACAGCAAAAAGCCCTATCGAGTAATAGGGCTTTCGTTCAAAACAGAGGGTAACTGTTTGAGTTGTTTTGCTTAGGCATTCTTATTGTTAAATTGATTGCCTTGGCATTTGGTACACGGTGGTAAACGATCAGTACCAATTTCTAAGTAGGTGCGGTGTCCGCATTGAACACAAAAATAGAAGCCTGTTCCGGGTTTTTCGCCAGCAGTAACCATCTTTGTTCTCCATGGTTTTAGAAATGGTCCGTCTAGTATAACCCTCTGGTGATGAATGTCTATTGTCCATTTTTGTAAATGATAGTGTCGTTTGGGCGAAGACTAGAAGACTAGCTATTAGTCACTAAGTTAGTTCTAATAATCAGCATTGATATAATTACATAACCTCTCATTCTCATTTTGTAGCCAATGCTCGAAATTATCTGGATCTTGAGAAACTTCAAGCATATTCTTCAACGAAGATCTATCCATTATCAAATCCAATCCGCTTTGACAAAACTTCCACCCTGCTACCAAGTTTTCTTCGATATACCTATCAAGCTCGTCAAAAATCTTTACAATTTCAATAAACTTATCTTCATTTAAAGGAGTTGAGGTAAAGTGGACGCTATTTTTATAATCAGACATTGTTGCAGGAACTGCTCCATATCCCTCTAAATGGAAGTGAAATGATTGACTCTTTTTTTCAAATCCACCATGAGCAAAAGTGTTACGATATTTTTCTTTTATTTGAATTAGATTGTCATAAATCTTTTTGGATAAACCTTTGCATCCTAACACTTCAATATATTTTTCAGACCAAAATTGACCAATGATTTTTTTAATTTCATATTTTGAATCTTTTTTTGCAAATGGAAGTATTAAAACCAATACATGCTCTAATCTACTAAAATATGAATCAATCATTGAAAGTGCGTTATATACAGCTTCTCTTTCCAAATCTTTTTTCCTAAGATAATTTGAAAGTACTTTCGTAAAATCTTTATCTTTCCTGGTAATTTCTTTAGCGAACAATTTTTGAGCTTCATAACGAAAGTACATGTACTGATTATCTAACTTATGAAAGTTATTTTGAATCGTAAAATTGCTTGAATTAATTTGTTCTTCAGCATATTGAGCTAATATTTTTGTCTCGATAAACTTAATATTCTTCTTTAGTTTATTTATGACCTCTTTATGATTTGTACTTCCATCTACTTTTTGACTATAAATTCTCAAACCAAATTTATGTGAACTTATCATATTCACAATACCTTTATATTTAAAAACTATTCCCCAATGCATCTTATCCCATCTATAAATAGAACTGAATTTACATATTTTATGTAAGGTAAACAGTAAAATAGCTTCAACAGGAAAGTCCTCACGAGAAATAGAAATATAAGATTTATCATCAATCAAATTTTCAGATATTGGATCTGCATAGGTAAAATCTTTAAACAAGATATCTAATCTATTCTGTATTTCTGGTTGAACGTACATAAAATTTCACAAATAAAAAACCTACATAAATGTAGGTTTTTTATATATTAAAATCAAATAAGACCAATTGAAATCATCAAGCCACATTCCCTTCCAAGAAATCCTGTGCAAAGCGCTGTAATACCCCACCCGCCTCATACACATACACTTCTTCTTCAGTATCCAGACGACAAGTCACAGGTACTTCAATAATCTGGTTCTTACCATCATCGGTTGAACGCTCAATTACTAAAGTCAACGTCGAACGTGGCGCAATATTACCAATCACGCTATACAGCTCAGTACCATCAAGACCTAAAGTCTTACGATCCGTACCCGGCTTAAACTCAAGCGGCAATACCCCCATACCGACCAAGTTGGTACGGTGGATACGCTCAAAACCTTCTGCGACAATCGCTTCTACACCCGCCAGACGCACACCTTTCGCCGCCCAGTCACGACTCGAACCCTGACCATAGTCTTTACCTGCAATAATGATCAACGGCTGTTTACGGTTCATGTAGGTTTCAATCGCTTCCCACATCCGCATCACTTCGCCTTCAGGCTCCACACGTGCTTTCGAACCCTGCTTGATGCTGCCGTCTGAACGCACCACCATTTCATTAAACAGTTTCGGGTTGGCAAATGTTGCACGTTGTGTGGTCAGGTGATCACCACGATGCGTTGCATAAGAGTTAAAGTCTTCCTCAGGCACGCCCATTTTTTTCAGGTATTCGCCTGAAGCACTGTCGAGCACAATCGCATTGGATGGTGACAAATGATCGGTGGTGATGTTATCACCCAAGATCGCCAGTGGACGCATATTGGCTAAGGTACGTGGTGCAGCGAGGGCACCTTCCCAATACGGCGGACGGCGGATATAGGTACTTTGCGGACGCCAGTCATATAGCGGGCTTGCTGCCTTTTCATTCACACCCAAATCAAACATCGGAATATAGATTTGACGGAACTGTTCCGGCTTCACTGCTTCTTTCACCAGTGCATCAATTTCTTCATCCGATGGCCAGATGTCTTTTAGATAAATCGGGTTGCCATCTTTGTCATTACCAAGTGAATCCGTTTCGATATCAAAACGAATCGTACCGGCAATCGCATACGCCACCACCAGTGGTGGAGATGCCAGAAAAGCCTGCTTCGCATAAGGATGGATACGGCCATCGAAGTTACGGTTGCCCGACAATACCGCTGTGGCATACAGGTCACGGTCAATAATTTCTTGCTGAATTTTTGGATCTAGTGCGCCCGACATGCCGTTACAAGTGGTGCAGGCATAAGCCACGATACCAAAGCCCAGTTTTTCTAAATCTTTGAGTACGCCAGCTTCTTCAAGATATAACGCTGCTGCTTTAGAACCTGGTGCAAAAGATGATTTCACCCAAGGTTTACGGATCAAGCCCAATTCATTGGCCTTACGCGCCAGCAAACCTGCCGCCACGGTATTTCGCGGGTTTGAGGTATTGGTACAAGACGTAATCGCCGCGATAATCACCGCGCCATCTGGCATTAAACCTTCAGCTTCTTGCGCACGTGCAGCCTCTAGATTACCTGCAATGCCTTTTTCTTTTAAGTCAGATGTCGAGACACGAGCATGCGGATTGGATGGGCCAGCAATGTTACGGGTTACTGTTGAAAGATCAAAACGCAATACACGTGGATATTCTGCCTGAGTCATATCCGATGCCCACAGACCAATCTCTTTGGCATAAGTTTCAACCAGTTTGACTTGCTCTGCTTCACGACCAGTCAAAGTCAGATAATCAATGGTGTTCTGATCGATATAGAACATCGCAGCGGTTGCACCGTATTCCGGAGTCATGTTGGAAATCGTGGCACGATCACCCACTGACATGCTGTCGGCACCTTCACCGAAAAATTCTAAGTATGCCCCGACCACACGTTCTTTACGCAGGAATTCTGTCAGTGCCAACACAATATCGGTTGCGGTAATGCCCGGCTGACGCTGACCAACGAATTCCACCCCAATAATATCCGGCAGACGCATCCAAGACGCACGGCCCAGCATCACATTTTCCGCTTCCAAGCCGCCAACACCAATCGAGATCACGCCAAGCGCATCAGTATGTGGGGTATGTGAATCTGTACCGACACAGGTGTCCGGGAATGCCAGGCCATCACGGTTTTGAATCACCGGAGACATTTTCTCCAGGTTGATCTGGTGCATGATGCCATTACCGGCAGGAATCACATCGACATTTTCAAACGCGGTTTTGGTCCATTCAATAAAATGAAAACGGTCTTCATTACGACGGTCTTCAATCGCGCGGTTTTTCTCAAAAGCATCCGGATCAAAACCACCAAATTCCACTGCCAATGAATGATCGACAATCAGCTGGGTCGGTACCACTGGATTGACTTTAGCCGGGTCACCGCCCTGTTCTGCAATTGCATCACGTAAGCCGGCAAGATCGACCAAAGCCGTTTGTCCCAAGATGTCGTGACAGACCACACGTGCCGGATACCATGGAAAATCATGTTCCTGTTTACGCTCAATCAGCTGTCGCAAAGACTGTTCTAAAATGGCAGGATCACAACGACGAACCAGCTGCTCAGCAAGCACTTTGGAGGTATAAGGAAGTTTGGCATATGCGCCTGGCTGAATATCTTCTACGGCCTGACGCACGTCATAATATTCCAGCTGGGTGGATTGCAGCGGTTTACGGTAGTTGTTGTTCATAGCTTGCCTGCCCTCGTTTATTACTCTTTTTTGCACATCAAAATTTATTGATGACTTGTTTTTTAATAAAGGCATTGTACGCTGCCGAAAGTCCATTTCCCAAATCTTATAATTTTCAATAGTTTAATTATATAAATCGGCTTATTTTAATAAATTTGTTATCTGGCCTTTAGAATTTTGGCTCTAAACTTCTATTTTTTTGAAAAATCGTAGAAAATTCATCTCATTCTTTAGTATGAGACACTCACAACAGCATAAAAAACAATCAACATATAGGCGCAATAAACAGGCTTTATTTCATATTCATGCAACTTTTATGAGCTGTATTTTAAGCAGCGAATAGACCCTGATTAAAAGCCAACTATTAAAAGCCAAATAAGTCTCTTCTCTTACATTTAGGTCTTTATATGCAAGCGGCTTGTTGATAAAAACTGGATATTAAGAATATCTTCAAAACATCCTTATACAATAATTCCGAAAATCATCGTATTTCAGCGATAGAACCATTTAAAAGCTGTGTCCTGATTCAATTCCATAATTTTCGTAAGACTTTCTTACAAATTTTACAACTATTTTAATATGTATAAATATTATCGAATAATTAAAGATTTACATAAAAATTAGCACATTCAACACCAAAGAAAAAATACTTTAGACATACCGTTTATCTGCCTCCCCCTAATTTGGTGATAACAGTTTTTCTCTCAATTAAGTAAATCTAAACAGTAATTACTTCACAACAACAATACTCATCACAAAAGTAGATAAAGGTGATTACGATGTTACAGCTTGCGATTATCGGTGTCATAGCAGCGGTCATAGCCGTACTGGCATCAAACTGGAATGGAGCTAAAAATCCTCCTAACCCCTATAACCCTTCAAATCCAAATAATCCGTCAAATCCAAGTAACCCAAACAACCCGACTCAGCCACCACCTGCTCCAACTGCACCGGATTCTCTGATCAGTAATCCGCCATTGCTACAGAAAAATGCCAAAGGCAAATACGAACTGATCATCGCGTATAAAACGGATAAGTTGTATAACCCCAGAAAAGGAACATGGGATCAACTGGTGCTCCGTGGCTATGTGACCAAGCCCAGTTTATTTAATAAGAAAAAAGCAGGTGAATATGTCGAAGACCGGCTGGTCGGGCCCCAGATTCGGGTCAAACAGGGAGAAACCTTTTCTGTGCATTTGAATAACCAACTGCCCACGGAGTCCACAGCAACCTGCCCAGAACATATTCTCGATGCGAATGACCCACATTGTTTTAATACCACCAATCTGCACACTCATGGCCTCTGGGTCAGCCCGCAAGGCAATAGCGACAATGTTTTCCTGAAGTTCAAACCACAGGAAAAATTTGACTATCAATTCAAAATGGAACCAAATCATCCTGCGGGTACTTACTGGTATCACGCTCATCTACATGGTTCAACGGCTATTCAGGTCTCTAGTGGCATGGCTGGCCCATTAATCGTAGAAGGCAACCGTATTCCTCAAGTCAGGAATGGCAAAATCACATCGACGGGAGACATGGATATTCTGTGGAAAGATAAAGGCAAGAACAGCTATTCTAATGAAAATATCCTCCTGTTTCAGCAAATTCAGTATCGATGCACTCACCCGGCAGGTACAACCAATCTCAATAATTGTGATGCTGGTGAAGTCGGTATGCTGGAAGATTATCAAGGCCTGAATGCCTTTAATTCATGGGGAGCAAATCATTATTACACCTCGATTAATGGCAAAGTACATGGCGAGATTCAAGTTGAGCAAAACCAGTTTAAGCGCTGGCGTATGATTCATGGTGGTGTTCGCGACACCCTTGGTCTTATTATTAAGGAACTGCCAAAATCACAAAAATTTACCGCTGAACAAACCATTAAAGCTTGTTCTGAATTTCAGGAAGAAGACAAAAAAGCAGATTTTGATCAGCTCACCAGCTTGCCGGTCTATACCATTGCTCAGGATGGTTTAACCATGGATCATGTGCAGACACGTAGAATCTCGATATTTCAACCCGGTTACCGTCACGATGCGATGGTCGCCTTTCCAAGCACGAATAGATACTGTATTTTTGACACCAACTTGAACATTGATGATGAAATCAATGCCATCCCTACATCCGGACAAATTACCCCTCAACTCGCTCCGGGTAATACGTTAAATGCCCAACTACTGGGATGGGTGAATGTCAAAGCGAGTAAATTAAAAGTGCAAACGCCAGCCCAGTTTTTACAAGCTCAGGCACAGAAAATTGGCTTAAACAAAGAAATCCAGACCCAGCTCTCACAGTTAAAACTTTCTGCCTTTATCGACCATCCATCGCTGATGACCACTGAAATTGAAAATCGCTTAAAGAACCGTCCACCACAACGCTCAACCTTCGATGCCAGCTTTGGTCCAAATGGTAAGTTTGGCTACCGTTACAGTGATATTGAGGGAATCTATAGTTTTGGTGACCTCTTTACCGGCGCGGATGCAGTAGAAGGTGCATATGTACGGAAACTGGAATTTGGGCAAATTGATGAATGGATTCTTAGCAGTAATAACCTGAATCATCCTTATCATATCCATGTGAACCCCTTCCAGATTGTAAAAGTACTGGATCCAACGGGTAAGGATGTCAGCGATATTCCGCTGGCAGTAGATCCAAATCCTAATCTGGAAGATATTCAATACCGCGGCTTAAAAGGACAGTTTAAAGATACAATCTTTGTTAAACAGGGGTATCAGGTAATTGTCCGCAGCCATTACAAGAAATTTGAAGGTGATTTTGTACAGCATTGTCATATTCTCGATCATGAAGATCAGGGCATGATGGAATATGTTCGGATTTGTGGCGGTAAATTCCCTTGTGATTCGCCATTACCGGCTAGCCATCACCACTAAATATTATCATTCCATAAAAGCCGATGATTTAGATTGTTGGCTTTTTTGTTTGCCTCTATTTGATGCTTGCTGCACAATAACTGCATTGATTTATAGTATTCAAACTGGGGCTTATCATGGCAACGTCTCCTGCTTTTACATTGTTTAGTCTGAATGGTGTTGATGCACAAAAATTCCTTCAAGGTCAGGTGACTTTGAATACTGAAACATTGGCTAAAAACCAGACACGTTATACCGCGATCTGTAGCTTGAAAGGCCGTATTCAATTTGGCTTATGGCTTAAAAAGCTCAGTCCGGAAAGCTTTGAAATTGTAAGTACTGACGATCAGGCCACTGAACTGGCGAATCATATTAAAAAATTTGGTGCCTTTTCAAAAATGAAACTGGAACTGGTCGGTGCGGTTTATCCTGTGATCAATGATATTCATACTGACTTTGTTGCAACTGAAACCGATGTGGCGACCTGGGAGCAGCAAGCCATTGAATCAGGTCAGGCCTGGATTCAGGCGGCCACTGCGACCCTGTTTCAACCACAGGAATTGCGCTTACATCAACGTGAAAGCATTCACTATGACAAAGGTTGTTATTTAGGTCAGGAAGTCATTGCACGCTTATGGTTTAAAGCCAAGCCAAAACATTGGCTGCATCTGATTCAAGCGACGGGTGAAGCACCTGTAGTCGGCACTCAGCTCAACAACAATGTTGAAGTCGTGAATAGCATCAGTCTGAAGGATGGCTATAAAGCCTTGGTCGTAGCCAAACCTGAAGCATTGGCCGAGTTGGGTCTAGAGGTTCTGGAACTTCCTGAAGCTTTGAGCGGTGATGTAGCACGTCCGCAATAATTCCGGTTTAGGCCCTAAAAAAGCCAAGACTTAACTCTTGGCTTTTTTGTTTTAGAAACCATGAAACAGCTTATTCATGTCTTTCACCACATAATCTTTGAAGTGATAAGCACGAGCATGTTTGGCATCAAATTTTGTGGTTAATTCACCTTTTTGAAAGGTGTAGACCCGGTCTTCCTGACTAATCAAAAATTCTGCACCGAGCTTCATCAGCAGTGCGTCAATCTTGTCTTCATCCGCAATCGTTTCATCTACGTTAATTCTGTCATAGTGGCGTTTAATCGTTTTGACAAACATGGCTCAATCCTGGGAGGCTGATTTAAACCGAGATTTAACCAGAGAAGTTCCTTTAAGCAAAGTAATCCTTTCAATATCTGAATGATTGATAGGAAAGTTATCCAGATCAGTGATCTGGTTAAATCGGTATATCCTGCTTTGATGATTTATTTTGATTAAATCCCTTTCATAACTCAAGAAATGATAATTTTATTCATATTTAAATAGAGGTTGAACGCTCCTTCTCCCTTCGGGAGGAGGAGCATGCTGCGCAAGTCTCCGACAAGAAGATAGAATTTCATTTATAATAATTAAAAAATGATTTATGAAAGAACTCTAATGACAAATTGTATATTTACAAAGCACAAAATCCTTTTATGATGTAAGTGAAAATGATTAAAACCGCACCAAGGACTTAGGTGCCAGCAATAATAAGGTTATAGGAACCATGAAAAAGTTAATACTCGCTACTGTTCTTGCAGTTTCTGCGCAATTCACTCTGGCAAATACTGTAAAAGATCAGGCTGACCCCCAGTTTGTAAAAATTGAAGCCATGGTGAAAGCCAATAATTTCAAAGGCGCCTATGACGCTTTAAATCAATTGGCTAGTCAGGGAAATGCCCAAGCCATATATAACTTAGGCTATTTAACCCAGACCGGCCAGGGCACTGCCAAAGACGAGAAAAAAGCCATCCAGCTTTATGAACAGGCAGCCAGCAAAGGTTACCCTGTGGCCAATTATGTACTGGGCAAAAATTATGCGGCGGGTACATTAGGACTAAAGCAGGATTTAAGCAAAGCCAAACAGTATCTGGAACGTGCCTCAGCAGCCAACTTTGATGATGCCAGTGTAGATCTGGCTGTGCTGTTATTTGCTGAAAATACCCCTGCCTCAAATAAAATCGGACTACAAAAGCTGCAACCATTAATCACAAAAGGTAATATGCAAGCGATTCACGCCAAAGCCTTATATGACATCAGCTCTGGTTTTAAAAACAAAGATGAAAAACCGATTCAGCAAGGTTTAAGCAGTATTCAGGATCTGGCTAAAAAAGGCTATATCCCTGCCCTGATGGCAGTCGGCAATATGTTTGCCAATGGCAGTATCGTGCAGCAAAACTTGCCTGAAGCGAAAAAAATCTTTGCTGCATTGGCACAGCAAAATATTCCGCAGGCTAAAGAGTCTTTGGCAGCAGTAGACAAAATGATGGCGGAGCAGAAAAAAATACCTGCCAAAAAGAGTTAATTTGGTTTCGCCCCAATGAGAAGCGGAGCTTCGCAAGAAAGGCATCTTGCGGAGCCATACTCTCATCGCAAAACTCGTCAGCCAGCATCCACTGGTAAATTTGTCGCAAAAACAATCATTTTTAATCTTGCGGTACAATACACCGTATGCCTCAAACAGTTGCGGCTGACTTTTTTACCTGTAAAATATAATCATGAATTTAAAAAAGAAAATGCCAATATGGGGCTTTTTATAAGGAGAGAATCAATCCTGGAATGAGCTATCCCCACCACAAGGCAATTAGGCCGCTGGTCACGATAAAACCAGCGATGGTGCTCATCAGCAGTGGTGTTAAGGCTCGATCATTTAAACCATAGGCCTGTCCCAACATACCGAAGATTGTTGGCATCGGTAAGGCAGCAATCAAAGTACCCGCATGAACCATTTCCTGACTTAAACTGGTCAATTGACTGAGGCCAAGATACATCAGCAGCGGCATCATAATGTTGTTAGAAAACACCAGATAGAAACTTTGCAGATTAACGTATTTCAGGCTCATTCCCACAATACCGCCACCAATTGCAAACAAGGCCAATGGCGATGCTGTCTGTCCGATCAAGGCAAAAACCTGATCGATATAGAGCGGAATTTTAATCTGGAAAATCGCACAGGCCATACCCAGTACGACCCCCATAAATAAGGGGTTTGTTACTAAAGTCAGCACCACACTTTTAAAAATGGAGCCAAGATTTGCCTGATGCTGTGTTCCCAGCGCAGCCATGACCAGTACCAAAGGAATCAGCAACATACTTTCAATGATGACCACCAGAGAAGTATAAGTCATGGCCTGCTGCCCGATTAACAGACTAAGCACGGCCGTACCAATAAGTCCGGTATTCGACATCGCGGCGCCCAGTGACAATACTGCACTCTGCGAATGCGTATTCTGAAAATAACGGCGCATCATCCAGAAACCGCTACCATAGAGCAGTAAAGTTACGCTGCTATACACCGCAAAGTATTCAAAATACCAGATTTCATGCAGGTCTTTAGAGGCGAGAGACTGGAAAAACAGCAGAGGCAACGCCACTTTAATGACAAAAGCACCGACTGTACCCACTTGCTCTTTGTCTAACACTTGACTTTTTACAGTCAGATAACCCAGTGCCAACAATAAAAAAATGGGCACAATGACCGCAAAAATCATAATGCAGCGTCCTCATTTGCAATGAGTGACTATTATACGACCTTCCTGCTTAGAAAAGATTGTTAAAAAGGCTCAAACAGATGGTTTAGACCATGCGGGGCACTGCGAAGATATTGGGGTGAAATCTTTAGTTTTTCTTCAAGTGCCGCAGCTGCATGCCAAGGCCAATGTGGATCGTAGAGAATCGCCCGTGCAATAGCGATAGCATCGGCCTGCCCTTTTTGCAGAATATGTTCTGCCTGTTCTGCTTCGGTAATTAAACCTACAGCAATTACCGGAATATTGACGGCTTTTTTGATGATATCTGCAAAAGGTACTTGATAGTTCGGTTTCACATCAATGTTCTGTTTGACATGTAAACCGGCACTGGAAATATGAATATAAGCTGCGCCCATCGCTTCGAGGGCTTTAGAGAGTTCAACCGAAGAATCAATATTCCAGCTATCCTCATGCTCCATCCAGTCACTCGCTGAAATACGCACTCCGATTGGATAATCTTCCGGAACTGCTGCCTGCATGGCTTGCAATACTTCCAGCGTCAGGCGAATCCGGTTTTCCAGTGAACCGCCATATTTATCCTCACGTTTATTGGAAAGTGGCGACATAAACTGATGTAACAGATAACCATGTGCTGCATGTAGTTCAATCAGGTCAAAGCCTGCATCAACTGCGCGTTTGGCACTTTCTGCAAAGTTTGCAATGACCTGATCAATCTCTGCCTGATTCAGCGCTTTAGGAGGATGTTCGTCTGCCTGAAAAGGAAGATCACTGGCAGAAACAGTTTGCCAGCCATGTGCCTCATCCGGTTTAAACTGGCCTCTACCTGCCCATGGTTTATCTGTAGAGGCTTTACGTCCGGCATGTGCAAGCTGGATAGCAAATGGCATTGGCGATATAGATTTAACTTTGGCCAATAATGCTTTGATCTGGGCAGCTTGCTGATCATTCCACAATCCCAGGTCTGCATAACTGATACGACCTTCTGGTTGTACAGCAGTCGCCTCGACAATACAGAGTCCGGCGCCAGAGAGCGCATAATTCGCCCATTGCTGCTCATGCCAATACGTGATTTCACCCTCATCTGTGGCTGAATATTGACACATGGGTGCAATAATAATTTTATTGCTGAGTGATAATGAACCAAACTTTAGCGGTTGAAATAATAATGTCACGTGGCAATCCCTCTTTATTCATGTGAAGTATGATCGGGCAATAAAAAACAGGCTTTAAAAAGCCTGTTTAGTTATAACGTGAACGATCACTTTTTAGAAGATGATGCGGCTGGTTAAACCAAGTAGCAGTGCATTATCTACGTTGTTGGTTGCCCCTGGATTGACTACATATTGCAGGTTTGGACGTAGCATCAGCCACTTTGTTGCATTATAGCTATAGTTAAGTTCGATATTGTATTCTGCATCGGCATTGAATGCTGGACGCGAATCTGCAAAGCGATTATTCACGTGCACACGGTTAACTGCCAGACCCAAAATATCATTCGGTTGACTGTCGAGCAGGCCAATATATTTCACCCCAAGCTGTTGTGAATGATCGACTTTATTGGTTACACGGTCATGCCAGGTGAAATTGGCAAATGAATGCAGGCCCTGACGCCCCTGACCTGTTGAAGTTAATTGCTGTTCGATGGCCAACCAGCCTGCAAAGGTACGATCTTCAGCTTGACCAGTGACAATATCTTTTTGATTGATTGGATCATCCGCAGTATTGTACATTCCACCCACACGGTAGCTACCCGGCAAGTTATTGATGAGTGATTTGGGTGTCCATACAATTTCTGCTGGAATGGTCACGCCATCGGCATGCTCAGTATCCAAACTCCAGCCTTGATCTTCTTTAGCCCCATTGCCATTGTCCGGATTAAACTCATAAACACCGACTTGTACTGCAAGTTCAGGGTTTAGCTGCTGCTTTATACGCGCACCCCATTGTGCTACAGGCGTATTCATCCAGATATTGCCTTGCCATTTACCCATCTGCGCAGCACAAAATGCTGTACTGGCAAAATCACAGGCCATCACATTAAAGTCCATGCCCAGCCCCAAACGGCCAGCCTTAATACTCAGTCCTTGTTCTTTATAATTCTTTTCAATCGAAAGTTCACTCAGACGGCTATCCTGATTGCCACGCCCAAACGTACCTTGTGCATTGGCCAGCTGTGGTGCATTAAGATCCTGCAAGTCACGGACAGAGGTACTTTGACCCTGACGTGCAGTCATCGCGGCACGTACGGTGACGCCATTCCATCCTGCCAGCTTTTCCATATCCAGTTGAGTACCCAGCCATAACTGGGCAGAAGTTAATGGATCTGCGCCTGCATTCCGGCCACCATCCGCAAGATAGGCTGTATCAGTTAGCAGATTGGCTTCAAATTTAATTCCTTGCTGAGCCAGTTCTGTACGTTGACCATTCCAGTCCCCCAGTAAATATTGACCTTGCGGATCAAATGCAGATTCTGCCTGCGCGGTTGTCATGGCAGCCATTAATGACAATAAAGCGAAACCTAAATATTTCATGTAAAACCTAAACATTCGGAGAGAAAAACAAGCAAGGTTTTTAAAATTGCTATTAGGTGCATGAATTTACATAACTTTTCCTATAAATTCTTATTATTTTTTTTATTATTGATTAAACTTTTAGTTATGCCTTAATACAAAAAATATAATTTTATTTCAAAATAGTTAAATTATTTATATGTTTTTCAAAAACTTAGGATTTATTTATTTTTGCATTCCTTTTATTTCTTTAATTTTTGGTCTAAACATGCAAAAAAACAGCTTATTCTTTAAGCTCTTACACCTCCAATAAACATGAAATCCCCAGTCATTTTCTAATGGTTGCATCCCCATTAAGACTTGTAATCTCCGTAAATTCGCCCAATATTAGCTGCATCTCCCTCGCCTCTGATGTGTTATGCCTGAATTACCAGAAGTAGAAACCACCAAAACCAGTTTATTACCCTTATTAGAACAACGTGTAAAACGGGTTGAAATCCGTCAGTCAAGTTTGCGCTGGCCCATTCCCGAAAATATACAAAAGCTGGTCGGGCAGAAATTACTCAACCTGTCGCGCCGTTCCAAATATATTCTGGCTGAGTTTGAGCACGACACCATGCTCTGGCATTTAGGCATGTCTGGCAGCTTTCGTTTGTGTGAAACAACTGAAGAATTACGCAAACATGATCATCTGATTATTCAGTTTGATGATATTGAACTGCGTTATCATGATCCGCGTCGTTTTGGCTGTATTTTATGGCTGGATGCGCAGTCACAAAGCAAACTGATTGATACGCTGGGACCAGAACCCCTGAGTGAAAATTTTAATTCTCAGTATTTATTTGAAAAATTGAAAAATAAAAATGTTGGCACCAAAGTTGCGATTATGGATAACCATGTGGTGGTAGGTGTCGGCAATATTTATGCAACCGAAAGTCTGTTCAATATGGGCATTCATCCAGCACAACCCGCCTCGACTTTAAGCTTGGCACAGATCGAAAAATTAGTGCTGGAAATCAAGCGCATATTAAAACAGGCCATTGATTTAGGCGGGTCGACATTACGGGATTACACCAACGCCATGGGGGAAAATGGCTATTTTCAGCAAACGCTGCTGGCCTATGGTCGTGCCGGGGAAATGTGCGTGAACTGTGAGACCACGCTTGAAAATATTAAACTGGGACAACGTGCTTCTGTGTTCTGTCCAGAATGTCAGCCTTTGAAAAAGATGCAACTCCCTGTCAAAAAACTGGCAACTGTACGAGGGGAAAAGTCATGAAAACAGCCATTGTGCGTCATATTCTGGTTAAAGATAAAGAAACTGCCGAGCAGCTTAAAAAGAAGATTTTGAGTGGCGCTGACTTTAATAAAATCGCCAAACAATATTCAACCTGTAATTCTGCCAAGCGTGGCGGAGAACTGGGCGAAGTAAAAAAAGGCCAACTGGTGCCTGTCATTGATAAGCTGGTGTTTACGGCTGCTGAACGGGTCTTACATGGTCCGGTCAAAAGCCAGTTTGGTTTTCATTTGGTAGAAATTAAGTTCCGGATGGATTTTTAATCTTATAAATCTCTCCCCACCTCCCTTTAACAAAAGGGGGGATTTAGGAGGATTAAAAAAACGGCACAAGAGGCGCCGTTTTTTATTTGTGTCAGAACGCTTATGCTTCAGGACGTTTTTTCAATTCATCACGAATTTCACGCAATAATTCGATATCTTCAGGGGTGGCTTCAGGTGCAGGTGCTTCTTCTGCCTGTTTACGACGAAGTTTATTCATCATTTTCACCAGTAAGAATACCACCCATGCCAACAACAGGAAATTAATCAGAATCGTTAGGAAGTTACCATAAGCAAATACATTCAGACCTTCAGCCTGTGCATTTGTCAAAGAAGTGACATTATTAGGATTATCACCCAGTACCAGGAACCAGTTAGAATAGTCAACATCACCACCTAAAATCCAGCTAACGATTGGCATGATGATATCTTTTACAAAAGAATCAATAATTTTACCAAATGCTCCACCAATAATGACACCGACCGCGAGGTCCATCACATTGCCTTTGACAGCAAACTCTTTAAATTCTTGAATAATACTCATTTTTTCTCCAATAATTCATTTTAAAGTTTGTGATGAATTATACATTAATTATAAGTGATTTCATTTTCATATAAGGTGATGTTTTTTATAAGTTTTATGGTTCTAGTTAAAATTTTAATACAAAAAACCGCAACCTTTGAAAAGATTGCGGCTTTAGGAATCTTAGATCAATAATCTACAGATTATTTACCTGAACGGTTACGTTTACGTTCGTTTTCAGTCAAATAACGCTTACGGATACGGATTGACTTCGGTGTTACTTCAACTAGTTCGTCATCTTCAATGAATTCAAGCGCTTGTTCAAGCGTATATTCAACTGCAGGAACAAGTGTTAATGCTTCATCAGTACCAGATGCACGTACGTTGGTTAACTGTTTTGCCTTAGTCGGGTTCACAGTCATGTCGTCAGAACGTGAGTTAATACCAATAATCATACCTTCGTAAACTTCTAACTGAGGCTTAGCGAATAGACGACCACGGTCTTGTAATGTGAACAATGCATAGCCCAGGCAAGTACCTTGAACCATAGAGATCAACACACCGTTTTGACGTTTCGCAACTTGGCCTTGTTTCATTGGACCATAATGCGAGAAGCTTGATGTCATGATACCCGTACCTGAAGTCATCGTCATGAATTCAGAACGGAAACCGATCAAGCCACGTGAAGGAACAGTTGCTTCAATACGGATACGGCCTTTACCGTCAACTTCCATATTGGTCATCTCGCCTTTACGGCTGCCCATTTGCTCCATTACAGAACCTTGGTGCTGTTCTTCAACGTCAAACGTCACGTTTTCGTACGGTTCTTGCATTTGACCGTCAATTTCTTTCAAGATGACTTGCGGACGAGATACACCCATCTCGAAGCCTTCACGGCGCATGTTCTCAATTAAAACTGAAAGGTGAAGTTCACCACGGCCAGACACTTTGAAACGGTCAGGACTGTCAGTGTCTTCAACACGTAATGCGACGTTGTGGATCAATTCACGATCTAGACGCTCACGAATGTTACGTGAAGTTACGAATTTACCTTCTTTACCAGCAAACGGTGAGTTGTTTACCTGGAATGTCATTGTGACTGTAGGTTCATCTACAGAAAGCGGTGGAAGCGCTTCAACAGCTTTCGGATCACAAATCGTGTCAGAAATGTTCAATGCATCGATACCCGTTACGCAAACGATATCACCTGCGTTGGCTTCTTCGATGTCCACACGATCTAAACCATGATAACCCATGATTTTTAAGATACGACCGTTACGTGTTTTGCCTTCTTTGTCGATTACAGTCACTTGCGTGTTCAATTTAACTGAACCACGTTGAATACGACCAACCCCGATAACGCCTACGAAGCTGTTATAGTCAAGTGAAGACACTTGCATTTGGAATGGACCATCAACGTCAACTGCTGGCGGTTCAACGATGTCTACGATTGTTTGGAACAATGGTGTCATGTCGTCAGCAAGTTCTTCTGGAGAAGGACCCGCCACACCACGAAGACCAGATGCATAAACGACCGGGAAGTCTAACTGTTCGTCAGAACCACCCAAGTTATCGAACAAATCGAATACCTGGTCAATCACCCAGTCTGGACGTGCGCTTGGCTTATCAACTTTGTTAATAATTACGATTGGCTTCAAACCACGTGCGAACGCTTTTTGCGTTACGAAACGTGTTTGTGGCATCGGGCCTTCTTGTGAATCGACAAGAAGAAGTACGCAGTCAACCATCGACATTACACGTTCAACTTCACCACCGAAGTCGGCGTGTCCCGGGGTGTCCACGATGTTAATGCGATATTCAGTATTGGTACGTGCATCCGTCCATTTAATTGCAGTGTTTTTTGCAAGAATGGTAATACCACGTTCACTTTCGATAGCGCCAGAATCCATGACACGCTCAATCTCACCCGCGCGATCACCGAGAGCACCTGATTGTTGCAAAAGTTTGTCTACAAGAGTGGTTTTACCATGATCGACGTGCGCAATAATGGCGATGTTACGGAGAGTTTTAATATCTGACATGTAAATTCAATGCGTATGTAATTTGAGGGCAAATTATACAGAAAAATACAAAACTTTTATAGTCACTGTTACCACACTCCTCAACTTTTTTTAAGGAGATGGGCTTTTTTTGATTTTGTAAAGGCGTGTAACTCGATTAGAATAGCGCCACCCTGCCTTAATTTGCATTGACACATGTCTGATTTTAATCAATCTCCTCCTCCTAAAGATCAACTCGACCTGGTATATGGTCTGGATGATCGTCCAAAACCATTTATTGCTTTTTTAGCTGCATTCCAACATTTATTGGCAATTATTGTCCCGATCGTGACCCCTGGCTTGCTAATTTGTCTGGCACTTGGGGTATCCAAAGAAGACACCAACATGATTTTATCCATGTCCCTGGTGATCTCAGGTATCGCGACTTTTTTACAGTCTAAAAAAGTCGGACCTTTTGGTGCCGGTCTGTTGATTGTTCAGGGAACCAGCTTTAACTTTATCGGCCCAATTATTGGTATTGGTTCAGCCATGGTTGCTGCCGGTACGCCAGTTGAGTCAGTCATGGCAGCAATTTTTGGTGTGGTGATTGCAGGTGCATTTATTGAAATGGGCGTGTCCCAGATTCTGCCTTGGATAAAAAAACTGATTACCCCTTTGGTGACCGGGATTGTCGTCCTTCTGATTGGTTTAACCTTAATTAAAGAAGGTCTAATCAGTATGGGCGGTGGTTATCAGGCCATGAGCGATAAAACTTTTGCCAATGCAGACAACCTAATCATGTCCTGCACAGTCTTGGCGCTGATCATTATCCTGAACCGTATCCGGATTACCTGGGTAAAAAGTTCTGCCATTTTGATTGCTTTGGTTTGTGGTTATATCCTGGCCGGCTTTATGGGCCATCTGGATTTTTCCGGCTTAAAAGATGCCCCACTGGTACAGATTCCAACTCCAATGCATTTCGGTTTAAGCTTCTCCTGGAGCCTGTTTATTCCGATGGCATTCATTTATCTGGTGACCTCTTTAGAAGCGATTGGCGATATCACGGCGACCTCAAAGCTTTCTAACCAGCCAGTCGATGGGCCAAAATGGATGCAGCGCATTAAAGGCGGTGTACTGGTCAATGGCGCCAATTCATTCCTTGCCGGTATTTTTAACACCTTCCCAAGTTCGGTATTTGCACAAAATAACGGTGTGATTCAGTTGACGGGTGTAGCGAGCCGTTATGTCGGCATCTGGATTGCTGCTTTACTGATCATTCTGGGTTTGCTGCCTGCGGTTGCCGGGATTATCCAGGCGGTTCCGCAAGCGGTACTGGGTGGTGCAGTGATGGTGATGTTTGGTGCAGTAGCAGCTTCCGGCATTAATATTCTGTCTGGCGTACATCTAGACCGCCGTGCCCTGCTGATTATTGCGATTTCACTGGCACTGGGTTTAGGTGTTGCACAAGTTCCACAAATTCTTGAGCATCTTCCTGAGTTATTCCGTAATATCTTTAGCTCAGGCGTTGCCACTGGCGGTATTGCTGCCCTTATTCTGAATGTTGTACTTCCTGAAACAAAGAAGTAATTTCATGTCCAAAGAACACTGTCTAGGTCAGACTTAGGCAGTGTTCTTTATATTGGAGAGATACCTATGGATCCTAAAAGCGAAGTTTTATTAAGACAATATGATTTTTTGTCGGGTCGCATCTTACTCATTAATGCACCGACAGATGATCTACTCGCTGAATTCGATGCCTCTATCAATCCCGCTGTCTGGACATGGAATTTTAATGATTTTCACTATTTCCAGTCGCAACAAGCAGATGTCCACTTTGGCGCAGAGATGCCTGAAGCTGAGTTTGATCAGGCGGTTATTTTTGTACCCAAGTCTAAAGAACTGCTCAATTATTTACTGCATAATGTGGCAGCACAACTTAAACCGGGCAGCAGTATTTTCCTGGTCGGTGAAAAGAAAGGCGGAATAGAACGTGCAGCCAAACAGTTGCAGCCTTATGGTAAAACCCTCAAACTGGATAGCGCACGTCATTGCCAGCTTTGGCAACTGGTTCTAGACCACACGGTCGAGAAAAAATCACTTGCAGACTGGGCACAGCGTTATAGCGTCCCGACCCCGAATGGTGACCTGAATATTTGTGCCCTGCCGGGCGTGTTTAGTCAAAACCGTTTAGATATTGGGACTGCCACCTTATTACCTTATTTGTCACAAGTTACCTCGGGTAAAATCGCTGACTTTGGTTGTGGCGCAGGTGTGATTAGTGCGTATCTGGCAAAGTTGAATCCGAAAAACCGGATTTTTGCCATGGATGTGGATGCCTTTGCGCTGGCCTCCACCCAAATGACCTTTGATGAAAACCAGCTTAGCCCTGAACAGATTGAAATTAAAGCGGTCACTGGCATTGCTGATGCACCCTTGTTCTTGCATGCCATTGTCAGTAATCCGCCTTTTCATATGGGAATCGAGACCGATTACACGGCCAGCGAAACCTTGTGTAAAACTTCGCGTCGTCATTTAAAATCAGGTGGCGAGCTTTGGATCGTGGCCAACCGTTTCTTAAACTACCCGACCCTGATTGAACAAAACTTTGGTCGCTGCACAGTGAAAGCGGATCAACAAGGCTTTAAAGTGCTGTTCGCTAGCACACAAAAAAATGTTAAGGAATCGTGATGAGCGAAACGCAAAATACGATGCAGCTGCAGCGTAAGCTGGGTGCTCGTCATCTGAATATGATCGCCATTGGCGGATCCATCGGTACAGGTCTATTCCTGGCCTCGGGTGCGACCATTGCCAATGCCGGGCCAGGCGGAGCACTACTTGCTTATGCACTGATTGGTGTCATGATTTATTTCTTGATGACCAGTTTGGGCGAACTCGCTACGCATAATCCTACCTCGGGTGCATTTTTCACTTATGGCACTAAATATGTCGAGGGCGGTTTTGGTTTCGCTTTGGGCTGGAACTACTGGTACAACTGGGCCATTACCGTAGCTTTTGAGCTGGTTGCCGTTCAGTTCATCATGAAATTCTGGTTTCCCGATATTCCTGGTGTTTATTGGAGTGCAATTTTCCTGGCCATTATTTTTGGGATTAATGCCCTGACAGTTAAAGGCTTTGGTGAATCTGAATTCTTCTTCTCTCTGGTGAAAGTTGTCGCGATTATTGCCTTTATCATTATCGGTATCTGGATGATCGTGAAGATTATGCTGACCCCAGGCGCAGAAGCATTTGCCAACTGGAGTATTGGTGACGCACCTTTTGTCGGTGGTTTCCAAGCCTTAATTGGCGTGGCGATGATTGCAGGATTCTCCTTTCAGGGAACCGAAATGGTCGGGGTGGCTGCGGGCGAATCGAAAGATCCAAAGAAAACCATTCCGGTGGCAATCAAGCAGATTTTCTGGCGTATCCTGTTGTTTTATATCGTGTGTATTTTCATTATCGGCACATTGATTGCCTACAATGACCCACGCTTATTACAGGCGGCTGCGACCGACAATATTGCGCTTTCTCCTTTTACCCTGCTCTATGAAAAGGCCGGCTTTGCCTTTGCTGCGAGCATTATGAATGCGGTGATTTTGACAGCCATTCTGTCTGCGGGTAACTCAGGCATGTATTCCTCTACGCGCATGCTATTTGATATGGCACGTAAAGGTAGTGCGCCAAAACTGTTTGGCCGTCTGGATCCACGTGGTGTACCGATGAATGCCCTGTATGCCACCACTGCAATCGCAGCACTGTGTTTCCTGACCACCTTCTTCGGTGAACAGGAAGTCTTTAACTGGCTACTCAATATGTCGGGCATGTGCGGCTTTATTGTCTGGCTCGGGATTGCGATTTCACACTATCGCTTCCGCAAAGGTTACTTGGCTCAAGGCTACAAACTGGAAGATCTGGCTTATCGCGCCAAGTTCTTCCCCTTTGCTCCTTGGTTTGCTTTTATTCTCTGTGCGATTGTCGTCCTTGGTCAAAACTATCAGGATGTTCTGGCAGGTCAATGGATGGGGGTTCTCTCGACCTATATCAGTATTCCATTGTTCTTGGCAATCTGGTTCGGATACAAATGGAAGAAAAAATCCAAACTGGTGTCTTATCAAGAGATGGATGTACAACCCATGAAACTTGATCAGGAATAAACCATCATAAATTAAAAAATCAGCCTACGGGCTGATTTTTAATTTCTTAGATTAGTTATGCCGCATGACAAAATTACGGTCATCGATCACAATCACTTGCTGACAGATCCCCTCTGCCTGACGCTGCTGCTCGAATACATCTGCCGGCATCGCATCAAAACTGTCAAAGAAACTGATCTCATGTTCATCTATTGCATAGATCAATGAATGATTACCGACCCCTTCTAAGGTATCGTAGAAAACAATCACGAAACGGCCTGCTTCCACCTGCTGCTGGATTTCTGCATAAGAGATCACACGCTCTTTAACAGGTATTTTAAGTGTCTGTGCTTGTTGATAAAAATCAAGCTCGACTGGCTGTTTATCTACATCATATTTGCTAAAAAAAGCAACATCCAGTCCCAGCGTCTGCAAAGCCACTGCAAGGGCAATAGTTGAAGTTCCCATTTCCGGATTGTGACGACAGAGCTGAACCAAGTCCGGAATATGCAGGTCAATTCCATAATGATGGAAAATCATCCAGATCGAGAAAATTCCGCTATTGGCTTCCAGATTTTGTAAATCTTCAGGAATTTCAACACCCATGTTATCACTCAATTACATCTTTAATGACTCAGTGTAGTCAAAATTCAGATATAAAAAAAGCGGCTCATAGGAGCCGCTTTTTTAACAATTCAATAATTAATTATTGAGCTTGTTGTTGACCTTCAACTAGTACAGTACGGCTACCAGTGATTGTCGCGAATACACGACGGTTCATAGCACGACCTTCTTTAGTGTTGTTGTCAGCAATCGGTTGATCCCAAGCGAAACCTTGAGTAGACAAGCGAGATGCATCTACGTTGTATTCATTCACAAGTGAAGATTTAACAGAGTTAGCACGAGCCAGAGATAAACGTTCGTTTAGTGCACGTGGACCAGTGTTGTCAGTGTGACCTTCGATGCGAGCAGTAGCGTTTGGATATTCAACTAGCTTCTCAGCAACTTTCGCGATTTCTGGTTTGTATTGATCTTTGATGTTTGATTTGTTGGTATCAAAGAACACACGAAGTTCCATGTTCAGGTCTTCAGTCAACTCTTGTGGAGCTGGAGCAACCGGAGTTACAGGCTCAACTGGAGCAACTTCTACTACTGGAGCAGCTGGCTTCAGACGGCCACCTAGAACTACGTTAAGGCCAGCAAGTGCTGTATAGTTCCAGAATTTTTCGTCAAAGTGGTAAGTACCACGAGCTTCAGTACGTAGTGCCAAGGCATCGTTGATGTGCCAGAATGCACCGACACCTGCGTTACCTAGAGTACCTTCTTCTTCATTACCACGAGTACCGCGTGGCACACCTTCAAATTCGTATTTGTAGTGACCCGCACCTAGAAGCATGTATGGCTTCACTTTGCTGTCATAGTTACCAGTAAATACGTCAGAAGTTGCGTAGAAGTTACCTGCAATATTTTGGCCTTTGTATTCTGCACCTTCAGCAGCACCGTCAACATCGCCCTTTACTTGGCTATATTCAGCTTCAAAACCTAACCAAGGAGTAAGTTCTACACCAATCGCAGCACCAACGAATAAATCGTCTTGCATTTCACCTTGATTAGAAACTAATAACTCACCATCATTACCGCCATTGTTGTGCTGGGTGTCTTGGAATGTATAACCTAACATCAACGGAGTAACAGTTACGCCTGCATTTGCAGCAGCAAAAGGTGCAGCTACAAGCATAGCTAAAGCAATACGACTCATTTTCATGGATTTATCCTCCAGAGATAACAATTGTTGTTCAAGCTCAAGCCCGTAATAGGCCATCCTGAGATAGGCTTTTTATTACCCCAGTTTTATTCTTAAGCTATTCACATGGCATCATACAAACACTTTATTATTTTTCCAAGTGCTTGATTAATTTAATCAAGTAAATTATTGACAAAATTACTTACAATTTCCGTTGTAATTCAGTAATTTTTTACTCAATTTTTTATTCTGAATGACCTATTGTGATTGCCAATTATTTTTTAATCGCTTTCTTGAATTTTGAGTAACAGCTAAATTACACGCTCAACAAAGCATAAAAAACGCATAATTAATAACATGTTTCCTATAAAAATAATATATAAATCAGGTAACTCTATGTATAGAAAAATAACAAGAGCGTTCACTATTGTTGAATTGATTATCTGTGTTGCAGTGCTTGCAATTTTGGCCAGTATTGCCCTGCCTTACTTTCATGAATATCAGTCCAGACAGGAAGCCAAACAGATTCCTATCAAATTATCTGCGGTTAACCGTTATGCACGTAGTCAGGCTGCCGTGTTTCACCAAAATATTGTGATCTGTCCCAGTCAGGATTCACTCAGCTGTCACCCCAATCAATGGAATAAAAATATACTGGTCTTTATTGATAAAAATAAAAACCGGCAAGTCGATGCAGGCGAACAAATTTTACACATTGATGCTCTAAATCTTAAATATGGCAACCTGAGTTGGCGAGGCGCATTAAGTTCACCAAGTGTCACTTATCAGGCACATACCGCCCTTCCGATTGGTTCGAATGGTAGTTTCTATTATTGTTCTGCTCAACTTTCCAGCCAGCAGCGTATTGTACTGAGTAAAATGGGGCATATCCGGGTAGAAAGCCTCTCCTCATGCTAACAGAACTATCCAGTTTAAGATTGACTGCGATTAACCCTTCAATCCTAGTTTTTTTTCAATATACTGCTTATGTTTGAGAAATTAATTAAAACTTATACGGAGATATAACAATGACCGACATCGTGATTGTCAATGGTGCACGTACAGCCATGGGTGGCTTTCAAGGCAGCCTTGCCAGTGTAACTGCTCCTGAACTTGGTGCCGCTTCAATTAAAGAAGCAATTGCTCGTGCAGGTTTACAACCCGCAGATATTGAAGAAGTCATTATGGGTTGTGTTCTTCCTGCAGGTTTAAAACAGGGGCCTGCACGTCAAGCAATGCGTCAGGCAGGTCTGCCGGATTCGACTGGGGCTGTCACCATTAATAAGCTATGTGGTTCTGGCATGAAAGCAGTGATGCAAGCAGCCGATATGATTAAAGCCGGCTCTGCACATATTGTTGTGGCAGGGGGTATGGAATCAATGACCAATGCACCTTATGTGCTGCCTAAGGCACGTGGCGGGTTCCGTATGGGGCATGGTGAAATCAAAGACCATATGTTCCTTGATGGTCTTGAAGATGCCGAGACTGGTCGTTTGATGGGTTCATTTGCCCAAGATATGGCAAATACCAAAGGCTATACTCGCGAACAGATGGATGATTTCGCCATTCGCTCATTGAAACGTGCACAAACTGCTGTGAATGAAGGCTATTTTTCTGATGAAATCGTAGCAGTTACGGTAAAAACACGTAAAGGTGATGTGGTTGTTGATAAAGATGAACAACCCTTCAATGCCAATATTGATAAAATTCCAACCCTGCGTCCAGCCTTTGCCAAAGACGGCACCATTACCGCTGCCAATGCCAGCTCAATTTCTGATGGTGCATCAGCTCTGGTGATTAGCTCAGCGGATCATGCCGCAGCAAAAGGTTTAAATCCTTTGGCCAAAATTGTTGCCTATGCTTCAAATTCACAGCATCCTTCTGAATTTACCATAGCGCCAGTGGGTGCAATTCAAAAGGTTCTCGATAAAGCAGGCTGGAATGCTCAAGATGTCGACCTCTGGGAAATCAATGAAGCCTTTGCCATGGTGACCATGTGTCCAATGGATGAATTCAAGCTTGATCCTGAAAAAGTCAATATTAATGGCGGTGCCTGTGCCCTCGGTCATCCTGTCGGTTCAACCGGTTCACGTATTATCCTGACTTTGATTCATGCGCTGAAACGTACCGGTGGTAAACGTGGTATTGCTGCACTTTGTATCGGTGGCGGTGAAGCGACTGCTGTGGCGATTGAGTTGCTTTAATTAAAAGTCTCCCTTTTAAAAGAGAGATTTAGAGGGATTTTAGAAATCCTCCCCTCTTGCGGAACATCGTTCCTCATCCTTTAATAAAGGAGGGGGGAATTTTAGAAATCAAAAAGCCTCCGATTGGAGGCTTTTTATCGTCAAATATTCAAAGCTGTACTTTAAATGATAAGACTTAAAGAATTTCTTTACGAAGTTGCTCAGGTGATTTCATTGACAACAAGCCCGGTGCCACATCAAATGCTGTTTTTGCACCATACTGCTGCATTTGATTTAAACGATAAGTTGCACGTGCATAAGCAACTAAAACGCTGGCTGTAAATTCTGGATTACTTTCTAGTTTTAATGAAAACTCAAGCACTTGTTTATGTGCATCACTGGTGTTTCCACTACGAATCACAAAACCACCATGCGGCATACGCTGGTGATCTTGTGCTAAAGTTGTTTCATCAATGAAATTCACAGTCGTGTCATAGTCGGCAAAATAATCCGGCATGGTCACAATCGCTTGCTTCACTGCTTCGGCATCTGCACCCTCTGCAAGCACCACATAACACTCACGGGTATGTTTTTCTTTGGTCGTTAATACTGGACGAACACCACTACGTACTTTCTCAATTGCTTCTGTTGAAGGAATGGTATATTGCACCCCTGCTTTCACACCTTCTACACGACGAATGGCATCTGAATGACCCTGGCTTAAGCCTTTGCCCCAGAAAGTATAGGTTTCACCGTCTGGCAGTAAAGCTTCACCAAATAAGCGATTGATCGAGAACATGCCTGGATCCCAACCAATAGAGATCATCGCAGTTTTCTTGCTGGCTGTTGCAGGTGCATCGACCGCTGCATAATATTCAGGAATACGTGCGTGGGTGTCAAAACTATCGACAATATTAAACTGGCTGGCCAAGATCGGACCTTGTTGCGGTAAGTCGTCTTTTGAACCGCCACATAAAATCAGCACATCAATTTTATCTTGGAAATCTGTCAGTGAGTCCATATGGAACACTTGGGTTGCTGCGAAGCAAGGAGATACCGTTTCAGGCGCACGACGGGTAAAAATACCCACAAGTTGTAAATCTGGATTCTTTTGAATGGCGGTTTCAACGCCACGACCCAAGTTGCCATAACCAGCAATACCAATACGGATAGAATTTTGCATAAAGACAAGTCACTTCATCATGAAAAAATTAAAAAAATAAATCAGATGACGATCCCATTAAAATCGCCCTCTTGATTGATTTTGCATACTCGAAAATTAGCGCTCTGCTCGCGTTACTCTCAGCATAAAGATACTTATGCTACAGCAATTCGCAGCAATTTAAAGCATTCAGGATAGTATAGAAACAATCATATCTATCGTCCAAAGCAAACAAAAAGCCTGCATTGCAGGCTTTTTGTTTATAAGAAAAACAGACTTATTTACAGACAAGCTTTTTAACTCTCAGGTTAGGCACCTGTTTGATAATTTGCCTGATTCACCGCGGTCGATGCCTGGTACGGATTTTTAAAATCATTTAAACCGGCAGCCGCCTCCTGAATGTCTTTACCTTCTTTAATCGCGAAAGTATCGAAACCAGAACGCTTCATGTAGTTCAACACATCTTTGAATACATCACCAGTGGCACGAAGTTCGCCTTGGAAACCTTGACGGCGTAAAAGTGCCGCAAATGAATAGCCACGGCCATCATTAAAACCGGCGAATTCAATAAAGATTGCATCTAATTGAGCTAGCGGAAATTCATTGCTTTCAGGTGAAGCATCAACGGTTAAGTACAATGCTTTTTTACCTGAAACATGGCGAAGCTGATCTAACTGATCTACCGTCAGAACCACATCACCTTGTGGTAAAACACCCTCTTCACCGATGAGCTGGTAAGTATTTTCTGTCACTGTGCCATCTTTAGAGAGCACTGCGAGTGCGGTATTAAGCATATGCACGCTCCTTGAATGGTTGGATGCCAACACGGCGATAAGTATCGATAAACTCTTCAGCGTCCTGACGTAGATCAAGATAGGTATTTAGAATTTCTTCTACAATATCCGGCACCACATCTGCTGCAAATGACGGCCCAAGAATATCGCCAATTGAGGCATCATGGTCTGCATTACCGCCAAGCGTGATCTGGTAGAATTCAGCGCCTTTTTTATCAACACCCAAGATCCCGATATTACCGACATGATGATGACCACAGGCATTCATACAACCTGAGATGTTCAAGTCCAGTTTACCCAAGTTGTAAATGGTATCCAGATCATCAAAACGGCGTGAAATCGCTTCAGAAATCGGAATCGATTTTGCATTGGCCAATGAACAGAAATCACCGCCCGGGCAGCAGATGATGTCGGTCAAGAAACCGATATGCGCGCGTGCCAGATTGTTTTGTTCAAGGGTTTGCCATACAGCAAACAAATCTTTTTGCGGCACATCGACCAGCGAGATATTTTGTTCATGCGTGGTACGTAATTCACCGAAAGTGTACTGATCGGCAAGGTCTGCAATCAGGTTCATTTCTTCAGTGCTGACATCACCCGGTGCAATGCCGGCACGTTTCAGTGAAATCGTCACAATACGATAACCTTTCACTTTATGGGCATTGGTATTGATATTGAACCACTGTTTGAATTTTGGATATTGCGCAAACAATTCAGTAAAATCTTCATCTGCATAATCTTGATAATCAAATGGGGTGAAGTTTTCATCCATTTTTGCCAAGGTGTCTGCATCGATTTTCAAAGTCTTAACAGTATGCGCAAATTCAGCTTCAACTTTCTCAGCAAATACCGCTGGCGTTAAAGCTTTGACCAAAATTTTGATACGGGCTTTATATTTGTTGTCGCGACGACCATGCAAGTTATACACACGAAGCACTGCTTCAAGATAAGCAATCAAGTCTTCACGTGGCAGGAACTCACGGATAAAGCTGCCAATCACTGGAGTACGGCCAAGACCACCACCCACTTTGATTTTATAGCCCATTTCGCCGGCTTCATTACGCACAATATATACACCGATATCGTGAAATGCAGTGGCTGCACGGTCGGTTTCTTCAAGCGCAGAGACTGCAATCTTGAACTTACGTGGCAAGAAGGCAAATTCCGGATGGAAAGTTGACCATTGACGGATCAACTCACAGGTCGGACGCGGATCGGCAATTTCACCAGCCACCACACCGGCATACTGATCCGTCGTGGTATTACGGATACAGTTGCCTGAAGTCTGAATCGCATGCATTTGCACGGTCGCCAGTTCAGCCAGCATATCAGGTACGTTTTCCAGTGCCGGCCAGTTAAACTGAATGTTTTGACGGGTCGAAATATGCGCGTAACCACGGTCATATTCTTTAGCCAAATCAGCCACTTTACGCAGTTGCTTTGAGTTCATCAAACCATAAGGCACTGCAATACGTAACATCGGCGCATAACGCTGCACATACAGACCATTTTGCAGACGAAGCGGACGATACTCATCTTCGGTGAGTTTGCCGGCTAAATAACGTTCCGTTTGGTCACGGAACTGTGCAACACGTTCATTAATCAGTTGCTGATCGAAATCAGTATATAAATACATGGCGTACAGCTGCTAGTAGTTTCTATTATATCGATCGCAAGGATAGCGAGATTAAACCTATCAATAAAATGCTTTTTATACATATTTCATAGCTGTTTTATTGATAAGCCTGCCAAAGTTTCACTGATATCACGGTTTAGCGCATTTAGTGTAGTTTTAAAGCAATAACGCTTTAATTCATCAATCGTTAGCAGTTATCTTCATATAGTGATATTTCAATCTTTTACCCTTTTTTGTCTTTTAAATAATTAAAAATATTACCATTTTTCACTCTCACCCAAAAACTGACCGACAAAATCATAACGTATCTTTGAACGTGAAAATTTAATCGGACAGGCCAGTTGTGCTTCGGTCTGCTGACTATCGGGTTTTAATGGAACCTGTACTAGCCATTCTCGCTGTTGCGCTAAATCAGAATGTAAAGCTTCTTCAAGTTTTAGCACCGGCTCGACACAGACATCCAGCGCTGCGAATAGTGTTTGCCATTCCGCTAATGGTTTTGACTTTATTCTATTTTGAATTGCCTGTTTCACCGCAGCACGATCTTCTGGAGCAAAAGAATTGCCTTTTTCTAGAATAATCGGCAGTTCTAAAGCCTGTGCCAATCCCTGCATAAATTGAGGTTCCAGACTGCCAATCGACAGATAACGTCCATCCTGTGTTGCATAATAGTCATAGAAAGTCCCGCCATTCAGATAGCCCGACTCAGGTCGTTGATGCTGATTGCCAGCCAGACTGGCGGATGCGGCCAGATTATTCATGGTGACCACACAATCGGTCATGGAAATATCAATATATTGACCTTTACCGCTGCGCTGGCGTTCGATCACTGCCGCCAGAATTGCAATCACGGCATGCATAGAACCACCGGCTACATCGGCAACCTGAATGCCTAAAGCAGGTGGCCCACTTTCGATCCGGCCACTGTGTCCAGCAATACCGGACAAGGCCAGATAGTTAATATCATGTCCTGCTTTCGCTTTGTAAGTACCGGTTTGGCCATAGCCAGTGATGGAACAGTAAATTAATTTGGGGTTAATTTCGCTTAAGGTTGAGTAGTCCAGCCCAAGCCTTTGCATCACGCCGGGACGGAATTGCTCAATCACAATGTCATAATCTGCAACCTTGGATTTGACCAGTTCGATATTGGTCGGATCTTTCAAATCCAGTGCTACCGATTGCTTGTTTCGGTTCAGATAACTCTGTGAAGTGGCCTGTCCATTGGCAAAGGGGGGCATTAATCGCAACAGGTCCGGGCGGGTCGGTGATTCAATATGCACAACCTCGGCGCCGAGATCAGCCAGATATAATGTCGCGAATGGGCCTGGTAATAATGTAGAAAAGTCTAGAATTTTCAATCCTTTTAAGGTATATGACATTGGAGTATTTACTCTACTTATATTGCTTTTTTCAGCATCATAGAAACATAAATGCATAAAAACAATGTCATGTTCAGCCATTTACCTTGATAGTTTCGGCAATCTAATATGTAAGAAAATGGCAAAGGTGTTCTTGTAAATTGCCATTGCTTTATTATTTTTCGTCATTTAGGTCAAATATTAGTGAACATTAAAGAGACTGAAGGATTAAACATGAGTCGTGATACGATCAGTATCCATTTCGTCAATGCAGCCTTATCTGGCGTCAAGCGCTTAGGCATGGATGTCGATACTTTATTGTCTCACGTCGGAATTGAAGCAGAACTGCTGCATCAACCCAAAGCCCGTATTTCACCTGAACAATATACCCGCTTTATTAAAATGTTATGGATGGTGACCCAGGACGAGCATGTCGGCTTTGACAAACAGCAACGCCGGTTAGGCACTTTTGCCATCATGTGTCAGCTCATCATTCATGCCAAAACCTTAGGTGATGCACTGGAACTTTCCTCGCAGTTCTATAAACTCTTCGGTGATGACTGGTCGGTGACCCTGGAACGTGACAAACACGAAGCACGTCTGGTGCCCCTCATTCCAAATGCGATGGATCCGGATCATTTTATTACCGAAAGCATGCTGATGATCTGGCATGGTCTGGCATCTTGGCTGATTGAACGTCGTTTACCGCTGGAACGTGTGCATTTTAGCTATCCACGTCCAGTCCATGCCGATGAATATGATGCCCTGTTCTTTGCGCCGGTAATGCAGTTCGACATGCCACGTACCGAAATCACCTTTGCTGCGGACTATCTGGACCTGCCGATCCGTCAGAATGAAGAAACCTTAGAGGAATTCTTAAAAGCTGCGCCTGCTCAGCTCCTAGTGAAGTTTAAAAATACCAACTCGCTGACCTCAAGAATCCGTGATGTATTGAAGAGCCAGATTGGCGAAGAAATGCCGACATTGAATGATGTCGCGTCAATGCTGTATTTATCTCCTCAAACCTTGCGCCGCCGTCTGGCAGCCGAAGGTAAAAGCTATCAAGGTGTGAAAGATGCCTTGCGCCGTGATGCCGCGATTCATCTGTTATTGAATCCAGATCTAACCCTCGAAGATGTCGCGCAGCAGGTCGGTTTCAGTGAAACCAGTACCTTCCATCGTGCCTTCAAGAAATGGACCGGTGTAACCCCAGGTCTATATCGCCAGTTGCATGGTTATCATTAATTAAAATTCTCGATATCCTCTTCTCCAGCCCAGGCTTCCAGACCTGGGCTTTTTTTATTGGCAAAAATCGTCAAATGATCTGGTCCGTTCTCGTCATTGCACTTCAAAATTTAAGTATTACACTCGAGTCATTAGAATAATTTTCAGCAAATTAATAAAAGGGACATGCTATGAGCGAGGCATATATTATCGACGCCATTCGCACGCCACGCGGAAAAGGTAAAAAAGATGGATCTTTACATCAAGTCAAACCCATTTCATTACTGACTGGCTTACTTAACGAACTTCAGGCACGTCATCAATTTGATACATCAAAAGTCGATGATATTGTGCTGGGTTGTGTCACTCCGATTGGTGATCAAGGCGCCGATATTGCCAAAACCGCGGCGATCGCAGCGGGTTGGGACAATGATGTCGCCGGTGTACAAATCAACCGTTTCTGTGCTTCCGGTCTGGAAGCTGTCAATCTGGCTGCACAAAAAATCCGTTCTGGCTGGGAAGATCTGGTCGTTGCAGGCGGCGTCGAATCCATGTCCCGCGTAGCGATGGGTTCCGATGGCGGTCCTTGGGCACTGGATCCTGAAACCAATATGGCCTGTGATTTTATTCCGCAAGGTATTGGCGCGGACTTGATTGCCACGATTGACGGTTATAGCCGCACCGACGTAGACCAGTTTGCCGAGCAATCCCAGAAGAAAGCCGCTGCCGCACAAGCCAATGGTTATTTCAACGCTTCTGTTATCCCGGTCAAAGACAAGGCCGGTGTGGTGATTCTGGACAAAGACGAATTTATCAAACCGACCACAACTGCTGAAGGCTTAGGCAAACTCAATCCTAGTTTCGCGACCATGGGACAGATGGGCTTTGATGCCATCGCCCTACAAAAATATCCTGAAGTTGGCACGGTGAATCATGTGCATCATGCCGGGAATTCTTCCGGAATCGTCGATGGTGCTGCCGTGGTTCTCATCGCATCGGAACAAGCGGTCAAAGAACAAGGTTTAAAACCGCGTGCCAAAGTACTGGCCACGGCGCTGGTCGGGGCTGATCCTACCATTATGCTGACCGGCCCTGCCCCGGCAGCACGTAAAGCTTTGGCTAAGGCGGGTTTAACCATTGATGATATTGACCTGTTTGAAGTCAATGAAGCTTTTGCTGCCGTGGTGATGCGCTTTATCAATGAAATGAAGATTGATCCTGCCAAGGTGAATGTCAACGGCGGTGCAATTGCCATGGGACATCCACTCGGTGCGACTGGTGCGATGATTTTAGGGACATTACTGGACGAGTTAGAACGCCAGGGCAAAAAACGTGGACTAGCCACACTGTGTGTCGGTGGCGGTATGGGCATCGCCACCATTATTGAATTGGTTTAACTCAAATATTTAAAGTGTTTGATTCACGTTTTAGTCATATGCAACCTGAGCAAAACCAAAGCACTGCTTTGGTTTTAGCGCAAGATCATTGTTTTACAAAATTAATAGATTTTGCGTATGACAATGGTTTTGCCTACTTTTGCTAAATGAGAAATACATTTCGTAAGGCAGGTCGAACTGAAGCTTAAACCAAGAATTTAGATGAATTTGGAAAGGCTCCGGAATAAGGAAAATTTCTAAAATCTAATCAGGATATTAATTCCAAATTCATCCCATTATGATCTGGATAAAAATTTATGAGCGCAATTCAATATCAAAAAACTGAAGATAATATCGTCATTCTGATCTTTGATTCTCCAAACCAGTCTGCCAATACCATGAATGCAGATTTTCGTAGCGCTTTGGCTGAAACCGTAGAAAAACTCAAAGCTGATGAAAATATTACTGGCATCATTTTCCGGTCTGCGAAAAAAACCTTCTTTGCCGGTGGCGATCTGGATGAACTGATTCAAGCTACACCTGAACATGCGACTGAATTCTTCAACATGATTGAAGAGATGAAAGCACAGATACGTTATATCGAAACCCGCGGCATTCCGGTTGTGGCTGCACTAAATGGCACAGCACTGGGCGGTGGCTGGGAGATTGCTCTGTGTGCCCATCATCGTATTGCCTTGAATGACCCTAAAAGCAAGTTTGGCCTGCCTGAAGTCACACTGGGTTTACTACCCGGTGGCGGTGGTATTGTCCGTAGCGTGCGCCTGCTCGGTCTGCAAAATGCTTTTCCCTTGTTGATGGAAGGCAAACAGTTGGGTATAGAGAAAGCCCGATCTTTAGGGCTGATTCACGATATTGCAGACAATACCGATGAACTCTTAGACAAAGCCATTGTCTGGATCAAAGCCAATCCGAAGTCACAACAGCCTTTTGATGTAAAAGGCTACAAAATTCCGGGTGGTAGCCCTTCAACGCCAGCAGTTGCACAGATGCTGGCGATTGCCCCAGCGATGCTGCGTGATAAAACCAAAGGTTGCTATCCTGCACCTGAAGCAATCATGTCGGCAGCGGTAGAAGGTGCTCAGGTCGATGTCGATACGGCGCTGACCATTGAATCGCGTTACTTTACTTATCTGGCCACCGGTCAGATTTCTAAAAATATGATCGCTACTTTTTGGCATGGATTGAATGCGATCAAATCCGGTGCCAGCCGTCCCCAAAAGGTTGCGAAATGGAAAGCCACTAAAGTTGGCATTCTGGGCGCAGGCATGATGGGTGCAGGCATTGCTTATGTGACTGCCAGCAAAGGCATTCAGGTTATTTTAAAAGACATTTCGATTGAAGCGGCTGAAAAAGGTAAAGCTTATAGCCAGAAACTGCTGGATAAAAAAGTAGCTCAAGGACGTTTATCTGCTGATCAACGAGATCAGGTTTTAAGCCTGATTCAAGCGACTGCATCCAATCAAGATCTGGCCGGTTGTGACCTGATCATTGAAGCGGTGTTTGAAAATCCCGCACTGAAAGCTCAAGTCACACAAGAAGCAGAACAGTATCTTGCCAGTCATGGCGTGATGGCATCGAATACTTCGACCCTGCCTATTATAGAGTTAGCCCAGGCTTCAAAAAATGATCAGAACTTTATCGGTCTGCATTTCTTTAGTCCGGTCGATAAAATGCAGCTGGTCGAAATCATCAAGGGGCAAAATACTTCAGCAGAAACACTGGCCAAAGCCTTTGACTTTGTCCAGCAGATTGGCAAATTACCGATTGTGGTAAATGACAGCCGTGGCTTCTTTACCAGTCGTGTCTTTGGTACGTTCGTTCAAGAAGGTTTGCGCCTGCTGGCAGAAGGCGTGCATCCGGCACGGATTGAAATGGCCGCACTCAAAGCCGGTATGCCAGTCGGGCCTTTGGCCATTCAGGATGAAGTGTCCTTGACCCTCTCCGAACATGTGGCCAATGAAAGATACAAAGCCTTAGAAGCACAAGGTCAGACCATCTCCAAATCACCCGCAGATGAAGTCATTCACAGCATGATTCATGAGTTTAACCGCAAAGGTAAGGCTGCCGGTGCAGGTTTTTATGATTATCCAGAAAATGGTAAAAAGCAGCTCTGGACGGGTCTCAACCACTGGAAAAAAGAGGTTGATCTTTCTGAACAGGAAATGATGGATCGTTTCCTGTTTGTGCAGGCACTGGATACCGTGCGCTGTCTGGAAGAAGGCGTGCTGGAGTCTGTGGTCGATGCCAATGTCGGTTCCATTTTTGGCATTGGCTTTGCAGCCTGGACGGGTGGCGCGGTGCAATTTTTAAATCAGTATGGTCTGGCCAAGGCGCTGACCCGTGCCAAGGTACTCGAAAACAAGTATGGTGAACGCTTCAAAGCACCGCAACTCCTGAAAGACCGGGCAGCAGAAGGCCAGCCGATTCAATAATTTTGAGCTCTAAATAAAAAGAGGAACTGAGTTGCTCTTTTTATTTTCCGGATCTGGCTGAATCAGTGGATACACTCGTCTAATGACAGATTTTGATCTGCTTTTTGATCAATTTATGTTATAAAGTTACATAAGTTTGATATCCACGTGGGTAAGACCTATGACTGATCACAGTTCACCTGAAAAATCCCCTTGGGGTTGGAAAGCACTTATTATCTTCTGTATTTTAGGTGGATTATTCATGTTTATTTTTTGGCTTGCGGTGACGAATGAACCGGATTACATGCCAAGCCAGCAAAATAAACAGACGACCCAGCAGCATGCTTTTAAAAATGCACCGACCATGTCTCCTGAAGCAATTGCGAAGGCTCAAGCAGATCGTGAGGCACGTGCGACTGCCAATACGGCTCATTCCGATACAACAGCGAATGAACATAATATGTCAACTGAAGAACATGCCAACATGGAGAGTGCCGAGCATAGCTCAGCGCATGGCCACTGATCTTGATTCAGTAAGGGCGTAAAAAAGCGAGGTCAATGCCTCGCTTTTTTGTATCTCAATAACTAAAAAATTAAAGCTTTAAATACATATCAATATGCGGGATGCCGCAATCCAGATAGTCTTCGCCCTGAACCTTAAAACCCAATGCCTGATAAAAACCGATGGCATGTACTTGCGAAGACAGTTTTAAATCTTTTCGATGATCTGCTTTGGCATAATCGATAATGGCCTGCATCAATTGCTGCCCAATCTTCAAACCACGATGTGACTTTAATACTGCAACACGACCTACACTGTTATTCGCCAGCAATCTTGCAGTGGCTATCACATGACCCTTTTCATAGACCACAAAATGGATGGAAATGGCATCTTGCTCATCCCATTCCTCTTCAGCGGCAATATTCTGTTCTTGAATAAACACGGCTTCGCGAATGGTTTTGGCATGCTTCGCTAAATCCTCCCAACCACCCGAAACAATTTTAAGCTCTGAATCCTTTAGCATTTAGAACCAATCCCCTGCTGATTCCACTGATTATTCAATAACAATTCCAGTGAATGTTTTTGGATAGCGTACATTTCTTTCAAGTCCTGAATCTGTTTCAAGACCTCCTGATCGGGTTGTTGGTAATCTTTGCGTTTCGTCGCCAGAATCATTTTATTTTTACTGGTATGTTCCAGTGCCACAAACTCAAAAACTTTGGTTTCATAACCATAGGCTTTCAGCAATAACGCACGAATGGTATCGGTCAGCATTTCTGCCTGTTGACCGGCATGAATACCAAATTGCAGCATCGGACTCAGCACTTTTGGCGCCTGTAACTGTGGGCGCAATTCCTTATGGCAACATGGCGCACACATGATCATCTGTGCATTCAGGCGAATACCGCTGTGAATCGCAAAATCCGTTTCCACATCACAGGCATGCAAAGCGATCATTACATCCAGGCGTTTCGGTGCATAAGTACGCACATCGCCCTGAAAAAAGTCGAGCTGATCAAAGCCAGATTGTTGCGCGACCTTTTGGCAGAACTCGACCATTTTCGGATTCAGTTCCACCCCTGTAACCCACGGCGTCTCACCATGTTTTTGCATATAGTCATATAAAGCACAGGTCAGATAGCCTTTACCGGAGCCAAAATCCACCACACGCAGACCTTCGACTTGTGGCTTGAGCTGCGCCAATGCACCCGAAAAAATCTCGACAAATTTATTAATCTGTTTCCATTTACGCGCCATGCTCGGAATGATCTGCGCATTATGATCGCTAATGCCGAGATGCTGTAAAAAGATGCTGTCCTGATCAACATGACGTTGTTTAATCCGGTCATGACCCTGTTCAGCGGACTTGGCCTGAAGCGTCGAGTTTTTGTTTTTAGTACGGGTCAACATGGCTTTTTTCTTGTTTTTTTTTAGCTGTAACTCTTCATCTAGCGTCAGCAAATTGGCTTGCTTGCAACATGCTAATAATGCCGTCACCTGCGCCAGTGCATCCGCTAGAGGATAGTTTTTGGTGACATCCTGAGTTTTATGGCGATACAGACAGCTCATTACTTTTTGCCCATTTAATGAAATGACTCGCAAGGTCATTTTCTCTAAACCCTGCAGTTCACCTTTATACTGGCTTAAGATCAGACGATCAAATTGATCACTTTCAACAGCTTGCTGAAATACATCTAAAAACTGCTGTTCTTGGTCTGAGAGAGTTGCCAACGTTGACATAGATAAAACCTGAAATGAATTGCCCCTCAAGTTTAAATCTTCTTAACCTAAAAGCAAAATTGAATTACTATACAAATGTATATTTTAAAGAAGAATGACAATCATGCAGAATGCGCCGCTGGTTCCAGATTATGATCACACTGAGGAACGAATTAATTATATCAGTCATGCTGTGGGTGCTGGACTATCGGTAATTGCTGGTATTCTTTTGATTATTAAAGGGTCTTATCTCAGTACTGGACAATGGATTGGACTTTGGGTCTACGCGCTGAGCATGATCTTGCTCTTCTCTGCGTCCATGCTCTATCACATGGCCACCGCAGCAGACCGTCGTTATTTTTATAAAAAAGTTGATCATACTGCAATTTATTATTTAATCGCCGGAACCTATACGCCTTTCCTGTCAATTGCCATTCCAACAGCCAAAGCCCAGTATTTATTGATTGCACTCTGGGTGATCGCCCTCATTGGTACACTGTTCAAGTTCGTTTTCATTCATCGTTTCCAGAAAATTTCTTTGGCGGCTTATCTGGTCATGGGCTGGCTGGCGCTGCTGGTGATGGATGATATGCAACAATATCTTAGTGCTCAATCTTTGACCTTTCTGATCATTGGCGGATTGGCTTATACCGTAGGTGCATTGTTTTACGCTTTAAAAAGAGTAAGATATACCCACGCTATCTGGCACATATTTGTATTGATAGGCGCAGGATCACATTTTCTGTCTATCTATCTTTACGTGATTTAATCATCTTCTTTTTCATTTCAGTGACCCTGAGCGAGTTAAAGCGAGAAGATTGCAGTTGTTTTTTTAAAAAATTACGCCTTTTTTAAAAAGATTACGCTTTTAAAACTAAGCTTTTTTATTTTTAGTAAGTGTAAGGTTCTCCATGGCGTCGTCTAATTCTGCTGCTCAGCCAGCACAAAATTCAAAATTTCGCGTTTTAACCGCGAGCTTGGTCGGTACTACAATCGAGTTCTTCGATTTTTATATCTATGCCACTGCTGCTGTCATTATTTTTCCATATCTGTTCTTCCCTGCAAGTACAGATCCGATGACTGCCACCATTCAGTCGCTTGCCACTTTCGCCATTGCCTTTATTGCCCGCCCGATTGGTGCGGCACTCTTTGGTCATTTGGGTGACCGGATCGGGCGAAAAGCCACATTGGTCGCTGCCTTGCTGACCATGGGTATTTCCACCGTTGCGATTGGCCTCTTGCCCACTTATGCGCAAATCGGGATTGCTGCACCACTCTTGCTTGCACTCTGTCGTTTAGGTCAGGGCTTGGGGCTGGGTGGTGAATGGTCAGGTGCCGTACTTCTTGCCACCGAGAATGCACCTGAAGGTAAACGTGCCTGGTATGGCATGTTCCCGCAACTGGGTGCTCCAATCGGCTTTATTCTGGCAACAGGTTCTTTCCTGACGTTGGGCGCTTTCATGTCTGAGGCTGACTTTATGGCTTGGGGCTGGCGTATTCCATTTATCTCAAGTGCCTTGCTGGTGATTGTCGGTTTATGGATTCGTTTAAAACTGCATGAAACCCCGGCATTCCAAAAGGTGCTAGATAAACAAAAAGAAGTGAACATTCCATTTGTTCAAGTCTTCAAAAAACATTCTCGCATGCTGGTACTCGGCACCATCGCTGCAATTTGTACCTTCGTGGTGTTCTACCTCACCACAGTATTTGCATTGCAATGGGGTACTAAACAGCTAGGTTATTCTCGTGAAGAATTCCTGCAATTGCAGTTGGTTGCAACCCTATGTTTTGCTGCCTTTATTCCACTTTCTGCAGTATTGGCCGAGAAATTTGGCCGTAAAACCACCTCGATTGCAGTCTGTGTTATCTCTGCCATCTTCGGGATTTTCTTTGCAGATATGCTGGAATCTGGCAGCACGCTGGTGGTATTCTTGTTCTTGTGTATTGGTCTGGCGATCATGGGCTTAACCTATGGGCCAATCGGTACTGTATTGTCTGAAATCTTCCCGACTTCAGTACGTTATACCGGTTCTGCATTGACCTTTAACCTGGCAGGCATCTTTGGTGCATCCTTTGCTCCACTGATTGCCACCAAACTGGCAACAACTTACGGTCTGTCTGCAGTCGGTTATTACCTGACCGCAGCATCAATCCTGTCACTGATTGCATTTCTGTTGATTCGTGAAACCAAGAATGATGATGTAAATAATCAAATTTAAAGTCTTAGTTTGATTTAAAAGCCAGCATTCGATGCTGGCTTTTTTATGATTTCACAACAAAACTCTGCTACTTATCTCGTTAAATTTGCTCAACAATCAAATGGACTCAACCAGACAATGAGACAAGGCAATGCAGGAGCTTATTGAATCCCTAACCCAGGAACAGTTGGTCAATATTATCATTTTGCTGGAAGATGATAAAAAAATAGAGGCCGTTCGCTATATCACCGAGCATACGACTTTGAATGAAATCCAGGCGCTGCAAGTGATTGAAGAGATTGTCCGTGAGCACGATGTGGTCATGAAAACTGAAAGCACAGGACCGCGCTTTAGTGATGATGCGGGTGAGATTGACTTGGTAACGCCTCCCCTTGAAATTCCGACCCATCCGAGCCTGAATACCCCCACAGAAGCTGAAATCACCACACGACAATTACGCGAAGACGTCCCAACCCGAAAAATTGAAAATAAAATCTGGATTCTGGCAGCCATTGCAGTGCTGTTATTGATCCTGATCTGGATCATCAGTTAAAGCTGAACAGGACAATATCTCCATTTAGATCAGTTCAATAATATCAATGGTGGGTGGTACTCTAAAACGAAAAGGTACGCCGACCAAACCGGTGCCAACCGTGACAAACACATCTGCATGTTCATGACGGTACATGCCCTTCTTATGCCCCAAAATTGACACTTTTTTCATGACATAATCGGTCAGCCAAGGCAATTCCACCTGTCCGCCGTGGGTATGTCCAGCCAGCATGAGAGGACGTGTCGGCAATTTGGGAATCATATCCACCGTATCGGGATTATGCGACAAAATGACCCAAGGCTTGTCCTGAGGTAAATCTGGCAGACTGCGCATATCGGCTTTACCCGCCCAGAGATCGCCCACACCCAAGAGCCGAAATTCATCAAATTCGACAATTTGCCCTTCAATATCCATGACCTGATTGACTTGCAGTGCATAACGCAGCAGTTCCTGAATCGGTGGTCCCGGATATTGCTCGTCATGATTGCCATTGACGGAATAGACTGGGGCATGAATTTCTTTTAAAACTGCCAGTTCTTGTGCCAGTTTATTTTCCGGCTCATAAGTCCAGTCTCCGGCCACCACCACCAAATCGGGTTGAACATGATTTAACTTATGCACAATTTGTCGCAACTGCCGTTCATGACCAGAAAACAGACCGATATGTAAATCTGCAATCAGGGCAATCCGGACGGGTTGCTTTAAGCGTTTATCCGCATTGATCTGATATTGTGTCGTTTTCACTTGAATTAAATGCGGCTCGATAAAGCGTGCATAACTCAAGACGGCGCTGATCAAAAATACAAAAACAGCTTCATGCAAGGAATAATAACCGCTCCATCCGGCATAAATACTGAAGAACACCAGTGGAACCAGTAAATAGGACAGGTAAAAAGCCAACAAATGACAAAATGCTTTAAATGGATGAATAGTCTCGGTACGAGATTGACTCGACCATGCCTGGTACACAGCCCAGATGGCCAGAATGGCCATGCCTAAATAAAAATAAAAAAGTACGGAACTGGTATCCCACATAGATTTGCCTTGTCGAGTCGAGAAGCTGATTACTGGCTTTATATTTATCTTTTCATAGCTGGCAATTATACTCAATTCTAATTTTTCATTCTTCGACTTATATGGCCACTGCTTCCCTCGCTCAAGCTCATTCAAAATTTTCCTGCTTTTCATCAATTTACCGCTATAAAGCTGGAATTTTACTGAGCTGTAGCATGATCTTGGGTCTTCCTGCATGCAGTACTTTGCCCAAGCAAACTGAGCAGCCTAGCCAGATGGCATTTGAAACAGATACCTCACAAACCAGTTTGGCGCAAATTGTTGAACCTTTACGTGAACAGAACATCGGCCTGACCGGTTATCGTGTGCTCTATGACCCACTCGAAGCACTGGGTGCGCGTATCCAGCTGATTAACAAGGCCGAGCGTAGTCTGGATCTACAGTATTATATTTGGGACAACGACCGGATTGGCACCCTTGCCCTGCATGCGATTATTCAGGCGGCAGATCGTGGCGTAAAAGTGCGTCTGTTAATGGATGACAATAATGCCAAGAAAATGGAAGGCATTTATCTGGCCTTAAACCAGCATCAGAATATCGATGTCAAACTGTATAATCCCTACCGTTTTCGAAAATATCGTGCCATGGACATGGTGCTGGATTTAAAGCGTATTAATCGCCGCATGCATAATAAAAGTTTTATTGCCGACAACCAGATTGCCCTGATTGGTGGACGCAATATGAGTAACCAGTATTATAATGTCAGTGAAATTTATCAGTTTTCCGATGTCGATGTGATGCTGGTCGGTGCAGCATCGGATGAAATCATTCATTCCTTCGATGAATACTGGAATGATGATTATGCCTATCCGGTGCAACAGATTGTCAATCCGCGCCATCATGGCTTACGCTTTCCAAGCCTGAAACAACAACTGGAAAAGCACAGTCAGGATCAGGCCACACAGAATTATCTGGATCTGGCCAATCGTTCCAGAGCATTTGACCAATGGCTGGAACAAAACATTCAACTGGATTGGGTCGAAGCCGAAGTGGTCAAAGATCCTCCAAGCAAAATCAAGGCCAAGGCCAAAGCCGAAGAACATCTCAACTTCCAGTTATTACAACATCTGGAAAAACCTGAACAAAGTGTTGATATTGTCTCTGCCTATTTTGTTCCGGAAAAAATTGGCGCAGATCGTTTAAAAAAACTGGCGGATGAAAATATCGAGGTCCGTGTCTTGACCAATTCGTTTAAAGCCAATGATGTTGCCGTGGTACATGCCTTTTATGCCAAATATCGTCAGGATTTATTAGAAAATGATGTGCAGCTGTATGAGTTTCTTGCAGCGCCAGATGCCGATCATCTCAATGCCAATACAGCGGAAATTTCCAAAAAAGCCAAAGTCAGCCTGAAAGGTTTAAGCCGCTCCAGCCTGCATGCCAAGCTAATGGCAATCGATCAAAAACAGGTGTTTATTGGTTCTTTTAACTTTGATCCACGTTCTGCCTATCTCAACACTGAAATTGGTGTCTTACTGAATAGTCCCTCTTTAGCACAGGCAGTGCACCAAACCATGGATCAGAACTTAAGTAAATATGCCTATAAACTGGTGCTGGATGCCAACCAGAATATTAACTGGAAAATCAAGAAAGCCAATGGAGAGGTTAAAACCTTCACCAAAGAACCCGGAATAAAATGGTACCAAAAAGCTGGACTCAAACTGGTGTCATGGTTACCAATCGAAGGGTTTATGTAAGTGACAAACAGCTTGAGTTGAACTATTTAAAATAGCCTCTTCTTTAACGCTGCCTGCTTCTAGTGGATTTACCTCAAGTTTCAGAGATATGAGTGTGGCAAGGATGCCACACATTATCCATCACGACAGGACGTCGTGTATGGCTAATAAAGACTTTTGCCTACTTTGGGTCTGTCAAAAGTAGAGTTTTGCCAACACAAAGCCATTTAAATGTTTAAAGCAAAGATGAGGCTATACACGTCTATTCCCAAGAATAGATATCAAATGCCTAAATTTCTCATCCAGTTGTTTTTTATTAAGTCTTTTCTAGTACACGCGATTGCAACTCCACCAAGCCAGCCTGCATGGTTTGCTGTACCACACGGGTCAGGCTTTCAACAGTGTGCCCCTCAGTCGCGATTGCAGGTAAAGCCACTAAATGTGCAATCACTTGTGGCATTTCCAGTACTTTTTTGACATGGGCTGCAAAACTGATGTCATTGATAAACGGCGCAACCACATCGAGGTCGCCCTGCTGATTCACATAACAAATCAGGCAAATTTGCACAGGACGCTGTGCCTCAATCGCAGCACCCAAAATCCGGCCGTGTACTTTTTTAATGGCTCGCCCATCTGAAGTGGTGGCTTCAGGAAAAAATAATACGGGAATATTCTGTTTTAAAAATCCGGTAATCTGTTCGCGGATACGCACCGAATCACCAGAACCACGTTTGATAAATAAAGTGCCGCCACCTTTGGCCAATTTACCCAGAATTGGCCAGTTTTCAATTTCTGCTTTGGCCAGAAAAAATACGCGTGCCCCTGAACCTAAAACTGCAATATCGAGCCAGGACACATGGTTACTCACCCATAAAGCGGGTTCGCGCGGAATTTCACCGTGCACCTGGACTTCTATGTTGAATACTTTGCACAACTGTCGACAAAAATGTTGCACATAACGAGTATTGGTTGGATTGTTCGGATTTTTGTATAAACCGTGACGGAAAACCAAATAGAACCCTTCACTGATAACAGCCAGTGAAGCTGTTACTTTTCGCATATAAAGCCAGAATTTTGCCAAGCCATGTCGGTGAGATGTTTGATCTTGTACAGTTGGGTTCATAAAAACGTCACTAAATCCTAAGCTAGATACAGGGAATATCCACGAATTAAACTCATTCTATACTGTTCATTCGCAACATGCATTGATAATAAAAACCGACCAATAAGATCTATATCTTCAATTTTAATTGGATTAATGAATAATTTAGAATAAAATCATCGGAATATTGGATCAAAAAGGATCGCTGCCATGCCAGATCAAACCCAGCCTGCGAATGAAAAGCTTCAGCCTTTACAAGTGCTCAAATATATTTTGGGTGGTACCTGTATCTATGCCGCTGTACTGGTAACACTTGCACAACTGTTTGTCACCGCACTTTAAACCAAAGCCGCGCTAATTCAGTATCTGCCTCGCTCTTTTTCAACTACACTAAAGTTTTCAAGTGGAGATTGGCCTGAGTGGAATATTTAGAACAACGTCGGGGGAAAGAACGCGTCATTCTGGTGAGTGTCAGCGTACAAATGCTGGATGACCTTGATGCTGAAGAGTTTAATCTGCTGGCGCAATCTGCAGATGCCGAAATTCTGGAACATATTCATGCTCAACGCGTCAAACCGGATGCCAAATTTTTTATCGGTTCAGGCAAAGCAGAAGAAATCGCCGAACGCGTAGAAGAACTGGACGCCAATCTGGTCATTGTTGATCATGCCCTGACACCGGCCCAGGCCCGTAATCTGGAACAGGTCATCAAGTGCCGTGTGGTCGATCGTACCGAACTGATTTTAGATATTTTCGCCCAGCGTGCCCGTACCTATGAAGGCAAGCTGCAAGTCGAACTGGCACAACTGCAACATTTATCATCCCGCTTAATTCGCAGCCGTGGCAATCTCGACAGCCAAAAAGGCGGCATTGGCTTGCGTGGCCCGGGTGAAACCCTGCTTGAAACTGACCGTCGTTTACTGCGTATTCGCATGGGACAACTGAAAGCCAAAATTGATAAAGTCCGCCAGACCCGAATGCAAGGTCGTATTGCCCGTCAAAAAGCAGCTGTCCCAACTGTGTCTTTGGTCGGTTATACCAATGCCGGCAAATCGACCCTGTTTAACCTGCTGGCCAAGAGTGATGTCTATGCAGCCGATCAGCTTTTTGCCACCTTGGACCCGACTTTAAGACGTCTGGAATGGGATGGCATCGGTAATCTGGTACTGGCAGATACGGTGGGTTTTGTTCGCAATCTTTCCCACTCGCTGGTTGAATCCTTTAAGGCGACCCTGGAAGAAACCGTAGAAGCTACCCTGTTGCTGCATGTCATCGATTCAAGTAGTCCAGAAATGCTGGAGCAGATTGAAGCGGTTGAAAAAGTCCTGAAAGAAATTGGTGCCAATGTTCCGATCCTGCAGGTTTACAATAAAATTGACTGTAGCGGCGATGAGGCCAAAATTATTTATCGACGCCCGGGCGAGCCAGAACGTGTCTATGTTTCAGCACATAGTGGCGAAGGGATCGACCTGCTGCGTAAAGCGGTACATGAAGCCCTGATGGGACAATTGCAATCCTTTGACCTGATTCTGAAACCCGCCTACGGCAAGCTGCGCAACCAGCTTTATGGTTTAAATGTAATCCAGTCAGAACATTATGATGATGAAGGTCAGCTGCATTTACATATTCGGATTGCAGCACAAAAACTGGAGCAGCTGATTAAACAGGCGCATTTACCTTTAGATGAAATTTTGGGAAAACAGGCACAGCAGTTTCAACGTCCACTGGAAGCGTTTGAAATCCGGTCAAAGATCGAGTAAAACTTGATAAGTAAACTTAATAATTGATCATACGAATGAACTGGATAAAACGAATAGACTGGCCAGCATGGATCGGCACCCTGTTACTTATTATTGTCTTTCGGGAAGCATCCGTCTGGCTCATGACCCAGCTGGATCATCCTGAATTGGGCAATCTGGTAGGGTTACTCAGCTTATTGATTGCCCTTTTTACCTGGCGCTATTTCGGTAAACTTCCCGCTCGTCTCGTAGACACCAATAACAAGCTGATGAAGGAAAGCGCCTTTGCTTTCCTGCCTGTCAGTGCAGGTGCACTGATGATGCTGGTCCATATGGGCCAGAAAATTCCGGCATTTTTGTTCATCATGTTTTTCAGCACCCTGATTCCTTTATGGATTTACGCCAAAATGGCCAAGCGCTGGTTATAGGAGTACCGCATGTTATCTATTTTATATGGCTTTGCGGTCACGCTGATGGCCTATCTGATTGCCAAACCCTGTAACCGGATCATCCCGCAAATTCCTGTCATCGTATTTAGCATGTTCTTTGTGCTTGCAATTTTATTTGTGCTCGGGATTCCTTATCAAAATTACATGGATCAAGTGAATCCGCTCTTCAATCATTTACTTGGCTATGTGACCGTCGCCCTGGCCATTCCACTGGCTGCAATGCGCTATGATGACTTACCACTAAAAGCGATTATCGGTATCTTGGTTTTTGCCAGTATCAGTGCTGTCGCCCTACCAATGGGACTGGCATATCTGCTGCATATGTCTTCCGCAGATATTATGGCTTTCGCGACTCGGGCGGTGACGACACCCATTGCGATTAATATCGCCACCTTGCTGGATGCTCCAATCAGTATGGTGATTCTGATTGTGATTCTTTCCGGAGTGATTGGCGCAGCATTTTCACCGTTTATCCTGCGGCATATCAATGATGAACGTGCTTCCGGACTGGCCTTAGGATTGGCAGCACATGCGATTGGTACAGCTCAGGCCTGGCAGCGTGGCAGTGTTGCAGGACGTTATGCCGCTTTCGGTATGGCAGTCAATGCGGTGTTTACTGCCATCTGGCTGCCTACTTTTATACTTTATTTGCAAAAAATGTGACTAGTGAATCATTTTAATTGTTTGTTTTGTACTTTAATCGTTCCTAATATACAAACATAAAACAATTTTATTCAAGGAACAGAAATATGAAAAAGGTTCAATTATTCTCGGCTTTACTTTTAACCTCTTTCAGCCATCTGGCCTTAGCTTCGGATCTGTCAGGGACATGGCGCAATATCGATGATAAAACCGGTTCACCTAAAGCATTCCTGGAAATTCGCGAAACAGCTACAGGCACTTACGCGGCCAAAATTACCAAAATCACGCCGCGCCCGGACTATACCCCAAAAGAAAATTGTGTCTCTTGTCCTGCACCTTATACCAATAAACCGATTCTTGGACTGGATGTACTGACAGGCCTGAAGCACACCGGCAATAATAACTTTGCTCAAGGCAAACTACTCGATCCATTATCCGGGAATGTGTATAGCACCAAGGCAAAATTAAGCAGTAATGGTAAACGTCTGACTTTACGCGGCTATGTAGGCGTTTCGGCCCTGGGTCGCAGCCAGACCTGGATTAAACAGGATTAATTCATACTCTATTGAATAAAATGTGATGAGTTTAAAATTTAGCAGAGAGAAGCTTGCATTTTCATACATTAAGTTGTATGAATATTGAACATATGCTTTTCTCATGGATTATGAAAGTATAATAAGTAGAATTTACATAATATGTATCAAATGGAATTTGATGCGTTGTCATAAGGATATCGTATGCAGAAAATTGCAATTTTAGGTGTATTTACAGCCTCTATAGTCACCTGCTCCATGGCATTTGCGCAGGAGTTATCGGGTTTCTGGCAACAGATTGACGATAAAACCGGCTCACCTAAAGCACTGATTGAAATGAAAACTCAGGCAGATGGTTCTTATACTGGGAACATTCACAAAGTTACACCGCGACCAGGCTATACGCCACGGGAAAAATGTATAAAGTGCCCACCCCCATATACAGACAAACCGATTTTAGGACTAGAGATCATTAAAGGGCTGAAACCAACCAGCAAGAATAACTATGGACATGGTCAAATACTCGACCCTTTAACTGGCAAAATTTATGATTTAAAAGGGCGGATTTCTGCCAATGGGAAACGACTGACTCTACGTGGATACATTGGGATATCTGCCATCGGCCGTACACAAACCTGGATTCGCCAGGATTAATAAAGCAGCACATTTGTGTTGGAGATATTTTATTTCATCTATAAAAAAAGGGATAAATATAATGAAACAATCTAAATTAGGATTAATATTCATCGCTGCCATGATGACTGGCACTGCGTATGCACAGGACTTAACAGGCACCTGGCAACAAATTGATGACAAAACCGGTTCACCAAAAGCAGTGATTGAAATTCGCCAAAATGATAACGGTACGTTTGCCGGAAAAATTATCAAAGTTACGCCACGTCCGGGCTATACCCCACAGAAAACCTGTAATAAATGTCCTGCTCCCTATACCAATCAACCTATTCTGGGCATGGATGTACTGACTGGCTTAAAACATGTGGAAGGCACCAATAACTATGAAAAAGGCCGTGTGATCGACCCGTTGGCGGGTAAAATTTACGATGCCAGAGTACGTCTGAATGCCAATGGTAAACGTTTAACCTTGCGTGGTTATGTCGGCGTTTCTGCTTTAGGCCGCAGCCAGACCTGGATTCGTCAGGATTAGTATCCAATTCTCAATATTAATAAAAGCTGCCAACTTGGCAGCTTTTTTTAGTACATTAACTCTATAGTATTCAGATAATTATTGACTATTTAATCATAATTCCTAACATGAGGGCGCGATGACAAAAAACTCTCTGGAATGACTCTCTATGTTAAAAAAAATATTACTTGCCGCATTGACCACAGGGTTTAGCATGACCCTTTGGGCGGAAGATATTACTGGAACTTGGCAACAAATTGATGATAAAACGGGAGCTGCCAAAGCGATTATCGTAATTAGCCAAGAGCCTAACGACACTTACTCTGCTAAAATTGTGAAAGTTACCCCTCGTCCGGGCTATACACCACGTGAAAAATGTAATGCCTGCCCTGCTCCCTATACCAATCAGCCCATTTTAGGTATGACAATTATCAAGGGCTTAAAACATGTTAAAGGCACCAATAACTATGAAAAAGGTAAAGTGATTGATCCTTTGGCAGGTAAAATTTATGACGCAAAAATGCGTTTAAACAACACTGGCAAACGTTTAACCCTGCGCGCCAGTGTAGGTGTTTCAGTACTTGGTCGTAACCAGACCTGGATACGTGCAGACTAATAGATAGTTTAAAAAAGCCACGTGATCACGTGGCTTTTTTTATTGGATTTACTTAGATCACCGGATTATCAACCGCGAACATCTGCTGATCTTCCAGACGGAATGCCATGAGTTGATTGCCCCAGACACAGCCACCATCGACATTTTGAATTCGGTCCGAAATAGTTTTACCATTTAAGGCAGCCCAGTGACCAAACAGAATCTGATGGCTTTGCGCTGCTAATGACTCAAATTCAAACCAGGGTTTAAAGCCTTCCGGCATTGGATCATCTAGCGCATCTTTAAAGCTGTATTCCAGACGCCCCTCTGCATCAGTGAGACGCATCCGGGTCAAATAATTCACGATACAGCGAATACGCTCATGGCCCTTTAGCTGGTCTGACCACAGTGCGGGTTCTTTCCCAAACATCTCTTTCAAAAAATCATCCAGCACATCGAAGTCATCATTAGAAATGATGGCTTCAACTTCTTGTGCCAATTGAGCAGTTTTTTCTGCATTCCAGATATTCGGAATCCCTGCATGGGTCAGAATAGTCTGCTCATTTGGAAATAGACACAGCGGCTGTTTACGCAGCCAGTCAATCAGGTCATCGCTGTCGATGGCATCAATCACATCACGAACATTGTCTTTTTCTTTAATCGGCTTGATGCCGCGGGCATAGGCCAATAAAGTCAAATCATGATTACCCAAGACTGTTGCAGCCGATCCCTGTTCGGCCAGCTTCTTGATAAACCGCAGTGCAGCAATTGAGTTTTCACCTCGTGCCACCAAGTCTCCAGCAAACCAGATAAAGTCCTGATCTGCATCGAAGCGGATTTCTTTGAGCAGAGCTTTCAAGGCCTCAAAACAGCCTTGCACATCGCCAATTACATAATTATATCGAACAGTGCGGTTCATCGTTATTTAAGCCACCATTTGATCTGAAAGTGCAACAAACTGTTCAAGGGTCAGAGTTTCTGGACGTGCCATCGGGTCAACACCCGCTTTTTCAAAACCATCTTCAACCAGCATGCCTTTTAAGCTATTGCGCAAGGTTTTACGACGCTGGGTAAAGACATGAGATACCAGACGTGCCAGCGCTTTTTCATTTTTGGCCACAATCGGCTTGTCTGCATAAGGCTCTAAACGAAATACCGCCGAGGTCACTTTTGGTGGCGGATTGAAAGATCCCGGTGGTACTTCAAACAGGAAAGTCGGTTTGCAGAAATACTGGATCATGACTGACAAACGGCCATATTCCTTAGTATTTGGTAATGCGGTAATCCGATCAACCACTTCTTTTTGCAGCATGAAGTGCATGTCCTGCACTTTGCCACCAAATTCCAAAAGATGAAAAAGCAGGGGAGTAGAAATATTATAGGGCAAGTTACCAACCACGCGCAGCGGACGGCCTTCTTCAAATAATGTTGAATAATCAAAGCGCAGTGCATCGGCTTCAATAATGGTTAAACGTTCTGGATGTGGTACACGACCCGGCAGGCCCGCAGCCAAATCACGGTCAAGTTCGACCACAGTCAATGCATCACATTCACCAATCAAAGGTGAGGTCAATGCGGCCAGACCCGGCCCAATTTCCAGAATGTTCTGACCTGGACGTGGATTGACTGAGCGCACAATTTTGGCAATGACACGTTGGTCATGTAAGAAGTTTTGACCAAATCGTTTTCGAGCCTGATGCCCTTCTTCTTTTGGGTTTAAGGCATTAATTTGATACATAAAAACATTTCCAACGTGAGTGATGAACAATAATCAGTGGCGCGCCAGATCGAGGGCTAAATCGACAGCAACGTGCAGGCTGGAACTTTTCGCAAGTCCCGTACCCGCAAGGGAGAGTGCTGTGCCATGATCTACAGATGTACGAATAAAGGGTAAGCCGAGGGTAATATTAATGGCTTCACCAAAGCCCTGTGATTTTAACACAGGTAAACCCTGATCGTGATACATCGCCAGAACCGCATCGGCATCTTTTAAGTTTTCCGGGGTAAATAACGTATCTGCGGGCAAGCTTAAACTCATATTGATGCCTTGAGCACGGTAGCTTTCGAGTACCGGATTAATCACTTCAATTTCTTCCATGCCCAAATAGCCACCCTCGCCTGCATGCGGATTGAGACCGCAAACCAAAATATGCGGATGTTCAATCTTAAATTTGGATTTCAGATCGTGAATCAGGATATCGATGACTTGATGCAAACGCTCTTTGCTAATCGCATCGGCAACGGCACGTAAAGGAAGATGCGTCGTTGCTAAAGCCACACGTAAAGTCTTGGTCGCCAGCATCATCACCACCCGCTCAACGCCTGCAAATTCTTGATAATATTCGGTATGACCGCTGAAATGGATGCCAGCTTCATTCATCACAGACTTTTGCACCGGTGCAGTTGCCACGCCGACACTTTTAGCTGACATGGCATAGTCCGCAGATCGTCGCAGTTGTTCTAATACATAAGCGGCATTGTTTGGGTTCAATTCACCTAATACCACAGGCTGATTGAGTGGCACATGTTCAACATACAGCTGACCTTTTTTTGAAGATGCGTCCTGTCCGGTATATTCAATCAACGCCACAGACAATTTCAATTGATCTGCACGGGCTTTCAGCATATTCAGATCGGCTAATACTACAATCGGACGTTCATCCACACGTTCTGCCAGACTCAGGCAAATATCGGGACCAATTCCGGCAGGTTCCCCGCTGGTGACATATAAAGGCAGCATCATCTTCTCAATTTGGCAAAGCTGAGAAATATTATAACCCGATCATATCCAGGCTGCAGCGATCATTGCAAAGCGTCCTTATAAATCAATATTTTGATACGATTGAAGGGATAGTTACAAATATAGTCATCGTTTTTGCGAGATATCCAGGTTTATGCCTTTCCTTATTTCAGGAGATTAGATAAAATACAGCGCTTGAAATTTCAATTTTCATTTGTGATTCTTCACGTATTCGTTTAGAATCGCGTCTCCTTTAGTTTGGACAGATTCCATAGTCCAAACCAACTATAATAGGTAGTGGTTTAATGAAAACTCTCAGCGCTAAGCCAGCTGAGGTTCAACACGACTGGTACGTTGTTGATGCTTCTGGCAAAACTTTAGGTCGCCTTGCGACTGAAATCGCTCGTCGTTTACGCGGTAAGCACAAGACTTCTTATACTCCTCACGTTGACACTGGCGATTATATCGTTGTAATCAATGCTGAAGAAATCACTGTGACTGGTAAAAAGTCACAAGATAAGAAATACTATCGCCACACTGGTTTCCCTGGTGGTATCCGTGAGACTAACTTTGAAAAGTTAATCGCTCACAAACCAGAAGCAGTTCTAGAAAAAGCTGTTAAAGGTATGTTACCTAAAGGTCCTCTTGGTTATGCAATGATCAAGAAAATGAAAGTGTATGCAGGTACTGAGCATCCACACGCTGCTCAACAGCCACAAGTTTTGGACATCTAAGGGATAACAGCACATGGCTACTAATTATGGTACAGGTCGCCGTAAGACCGCAACTGCACGTGTTTTCCTATCAGCTGGTACTGGTAAACTCGTAATTAACAACCGTACTCTTGAACAGTATTTCGGTCGTGAAACTGCTCGTATGGTGGTTAACCAACCTCTTGAGCTGCTTGAAGCAACTGAGAAATATGACCTTTACATCACTGTTGCTGGTGGTGGTATCGGTGGTCAAGCAGGCGCAATCCGTCACGGTATTACTCGTGCATTGATCGCTTCTGACGAGACTTTAAAACCTGCTCTTCGTCAAGCTGGTTTCGTTACTCGTGATGCTCGTGAAGTTGAACGTAAGAAACTTGGTTTACGTAAAGCTCGTAAACGTCCTCAGTTCTCTAAACGTTAATTCGTTTACCGAACCGGACAAAAAGCCTTGGATTATTCCAAGGCTTTTTTTATAAGTATTCATTTTCAATATTGAAGGATATTTCTGCGGTTATTGTTCATGTATATCTTTACCCCAGACTCCGTCATGGCACCAAAATGATTTACTCAGATAATAATTTGCTACGCCAATAACAATAAATAGCAGGATGATGAGCAGTTTAATAAGCATGCTGTTTTTCTCCAGATATTTTTCTTATAATCTACCTTGGCTCAAGCCGATTGATCTTTGATGCTTGGTGCTTTTTAGGTTGAATTTTAGTATCCTAGTCTATTCATTAGAACTTCATCAGGATTTATGTCAGTCGAAAGCGCGCCTCTTCAAGGAATTACCTTATATAGTCATGCCGATGACTTCCGTTCCCATTGGATTCGCTATGTGCTTGCCGAGAAGCAAATTAAATACAACCTGATTCTGGTAGATACAGATGACGAGGATCTGGCCAGTCTCAATCCTTATAATCAGTTGCCGATGCTGATCGAAAATGAACTCAAATTATTCAATACTTCAATTATTTCTGAATATGTAGATGATCGCTATCGTCAGAATAAACTGTATGCCGATGCGCCGATGTCGCGCGCGGAGCAACGTCAATACATCTGGCGCTTTGAAAATGACTGGCTACAACTGGCCGATATCATGTTACGTCATCCAGACACCCTAGATAAAAAAGCCAAAAACCAGGCACAGAAGCAGTTACAAGATATCCTGACCTCATTGATGCCACTATTCCAGCATTTTCCCTATTTTATGTCTGAACAATTCAGTATTCTGGATTGCATGTTGGCGCCAATTTTTATCCGCCTGAAACAGATGGGCATAGAATTACCGCAGCAGCAATGCCGTCCATTTTATTTATATTGCCAGCGAATTTTCAGTCGTCCTGCCTTTGTAAAATCTATGACATTGCAGGAAAAAAACCGTTATTCAGCACAAATCAAGAACCTGTAGAGAAACATCATGTCCGAACAAGAATTCAACCTTAGCCCTACTCGTCCCTATATGGCACGCGCAATCTATGAGTGGGTTTGCGATAACAATATGACGCCCTACTTGCTGGTCGATGCGACACGTCCAAATACCATGGTTCCTGAGCAGTTTATTAAAGATGGGCAGATTGTGCTGAATATTGTGCCTCATGCGGTACATGCGCTACATATGAGCAATGATGCAATTAGCTTCTCTGCTCGCTTTGGTGGTGTCTCTCGTGATATCTATGTCCCTATGGCAGCCGTACTCGGTATTTACGCACGTGAAAACGGCCAAGGTTTATTCTTTGATCCAAGTGAATATGAACATACACAAACCGATGAAGATGCTTTAAAATCAAGCACTGAAGAAAAACCTGAACAGCCAAAGAAAAAACCAACTTTAAGGTTATTAGATTAAAAAATAATGGAGCAAGTGAATGGCTTTTGATTTAGTACAATATTTTGTTGAACAGATAGAAACTCAAAAGCCTGAGCTTCTAAAAGACCATACGAAAGAAGAAAGACGAAAATATATAACTGAAATTAATGCCTTAACTTTAGGCAAACTGATTACCGAGTGGCGCAACAATCCACAAAAAATTTATAACGAAATTAATCATCCTGATGAATTATATATACTGGAAGTCGTGCGTCATCTGGCCACCCATTCGGAAAACCAGTCAGCTCTGGATCGAACTCAACTAGAACAAAGCACCTCGGAAATTTTCCATTTACAGCTCACTGAATTAAAACAGCTACATGATACCGGCAATCACAATATCAACAGCATTCAAGAACTACTCACCGGCCAGATTGAACATTTATCCGGTCAAGCAGATGATTGGGTTTGGACAACAAACAACCTAACAGAACTCAAAGGCTCTAAACCAATTGTACAAGAAGAGCTATCATTGGAGGCATCAATGAAGGAGTTTAATCAAATGGTAAGCCAGAATCATCAACATCAAGATGTTGAAGACGTCGTTCTTGTAGAAACCCCAACATGGGCAAAGATTGTTGAACCCATCATTGCCATTGCAATTCTTTGGGTATTAATCGCAGCCGTAATGCGCGTATTTGGTTAAAATGAACTGCAATCAAAAACCAGCATTTTGCTGGTTTTTTTATTTGCCAAGATTTATAAGATCGGCCTATCAATTATTTTAGAGCAAACCCAAGATTCAAGATCTCCTATCACTCCTATAAGAACAACCCTCCTAAGAAAGTTTTGATCAGCTTTGAAATATAAATATATTTAAGCACTTCAATAAGTTTGAGAAGCTCTAGTAGTTTCAATATTGCTTATTAAAAGTTCTTAAAAATCCCGCACACAAAAAAACACCCCCCCTGCTTATGCAGGGGGGTGTTTCGAATAATGAGCTGGCGATGACTTACTCTCACATGGGTAACCCCACACTACCATCAGCGCAAAGAGGTTTCACTTCTGAGTTCGGGAAGGGATCAGGTGGTTCACTCTTGCTATTGT